>NZ_JBNMNU010000009.1:0-46547 GCF_051278035.1 Clostridium sp. | reverse complement strand
TCGCCAAGCGGTAAGGCACCACACTTTGACTGTGGCATTCGTAGGTTCAAATCCTGCTATCCCAGCCAATATGGTTTACTAGCTCAGTTGGTAGAGCACATGACTTTTAATCATGGTGTCCGGGGTTCGATTCCCCGGTAAGCCACCAAAATAGTAATAATAAGCAGGTGTGGCGGAATTGGCAGACGCACTAGACTTAGGATCTAGCGCCTTACGGTGTATGGGTTCAACTCCCTTCACCTGCACCATTACTATCTATAAGTAAAATGTTATTTATAAGACATATAGTTACCATTAAAAAACATGCGGGGGTGGCTCAGTGGTAGAGCGTCACCTTGCCAAGGTGAACGTCGCGAGTTCGAATCTCGTCTCCCGCTCCAAATATGCGGGTATAACTCAATGGTAGAGTGTTAGCCTTCCAAGCTAATTACGAGGGTTCGATTCCCTCTACCCGCTCCATTTTAAGTCTTTAGTATTTATACTAAAGACTTTTTTAAAAATTATTTTTATTTTGCGCCCATAGCTCAGATGGATAGAGTTGCAGACTTCGAATCTGAAGGTCGAGGGTTCGACTCCCCCTGGGCGCACCAACAAAGCCTTACAAACACTATGTTTGTAAGGCTTTTATCTTTGCTTTGAAAACAGTTTTGCCCTCTTTTGCCCCTTATAAAAGTTTATAACATCGATGGCTATTTATAATATCTTAAAATGTGGATAATACATCTTTCATTATAGTAATAAATTCTTTAGCCGCTCTAGAAAGGTACCTTTTCTTTATGTAGGCAACTGCTAAAGTTCTAGTTGTTTCTAAATCTTTTATTAGAAAGTAAATAGGAGTAATAGAGGTTTGTGGAAATAAGGTTATGCTATCAGGAATAAAAGCAATACCCATACCTGAGGATACTAAAGCATGAGTAGCCTCAATACTTTCACTTTCAAGTATGATTTTAGGGCTGAATCCAGCTTGTTTGCAAAGGGAAGTAGCAATTTGGTGCAATTTTTGATGCTGTTTTAATAAAATAAAAGGTTCATCACGCAGTTCATGAAGAGATATTTCAGAATGTATATTGTCAGCAGAAGCAGCATCATGCTGATGAGAACGGTGGTTAGTTAGTGACTTTTTACAAATGGGATGATTAGGTGGCATTGCTAAAAGAATATTTTCTCTAAATATTGGTTCATATGAAAAAAAATTCTCTTTTATGGGCAAAGTCATTATTGAAATATCTGTGATTCCTTTAACAGCTAGATCTTCTAATTTAACTGAATTACCTTCTACTAAAACTACGTCAATGCCAGGAAATTTTTTATGGAACAGTGGAAGAACTTTTGGAATTATATAAGCACTTCTAAAAGAGGAAAGTCCTATGGTGATACGGCCTTTTTTAAAATTTGATATATCCTCCATTTGATTTGAAAGTTGTAAGTTCAAACTTAAAATCTTTTTAGCTGTTTCAGCGTATAGTTCTCCTGCATATGTAAGTCTTAATGGATTAGTAGATCTATCAAATAACTGAACACCTAATTGTTGTTCTAATTTTTGAATATATTGACTTAAGGAGGGTTGCGCTATATATAATTTTTGAGCAGCTTTCGAGAAGCTTTTTTCTTCTGCTACTGTTAACATATATTGAAGCTGACGAAATTCCATAGTTCACTCCTAACTTATTTATATAACTTATAATTTATAGCATATAGGCTAATAGCTATATGTTTTATTAATATTATAGTATTTGGTATGGTACAAGTTAAATGATACAATATAATAGAATGTAAAACAATGGCAAATATATGGAAATAAGAAAGCGTAGGATGGTTTTAAATATGATAGAATTAATTATAACTGCATTAATTGGATTTAGTGGTGGGATAATAGCATTGAAATTAAGGGTTCCTGCTGGCGCTATGATCGGATCTATGCTGTTCGTAGCAGCGTATAGTATAATAACAGGGAATGCATTTCTGCCTCAGGATGCAAGAGTAATTACTCAGATTGCAGCGGGGGCGTTTATTGGATCAGGAATTAAAAAAAAGGATGTTTTGGATCTTAGAAAAATGATGAAATCTGCAGTATTAATGTTGTCACTTATGATAACCTTAGATTTGCTAATGGGATATATAATGTATAAGGTGACGGGAATAAGCCTAGTAACATGTCTTTTTGCTAGTGCTCCAGGTGGACTTATGGATATGACACTTATTAGTCAAGATTTAGGTGCGGATTCTTCTAAAGTAGCAATATTACAGTTAGTAAGATTATTCAGTGTAATGCTCATATTCCCAACAATGATCAAATTCATATCTAAAAGATATGATGCACCTAAAAAATGTGATGAGATTGATTCTATTAATGAGTATGCAGAAAATGATATTTGCAAGAAAGAAAAAAGAATTAAATTAATGATAACAATAGTTGTTGCTTTAATAGCCGGATTTATAGGATATATTTCAAAAATACCAGCAGGAGCAATGACTTTCGCAATGTTATCAGTTGGGGCATTGAATGTATTTTTTAATAAAGGCTACATGCCAATAAACATGAGGCGTGCAACCCAAGTATTTGCTGGAATACTTATAGGGGAAAGAATGATGTATTCAGATTTAATAGCACTTAAAAGTGTATTACTTCCAGCTATTATACTTTTAATAGGTATTATCGCAGTGAACATTTGTATCGGAATTTTAATAACTAAAGTAAGTGGACTAGAGTTAGTCACTTCACTTCTCGCAAGCGCACCTGGGGGAGTATCAGATATGGCTATCATTGCTAAGGATTTAGGTGGAGATGGACCAAAAGTTGCTATATTTCAGCTTGTAAGATATGTGTTTATAATTGCGATTTTCCCTATAATAATTAAAATTATTATATCATGAATTACTAAATTACTAAACAAACCCATGCTTACATTACATTGTAAGCATGGGTTTGTTGGCATTTAGTTATTATTCATGTTTTGTAATAAAATTTATATTATATGATTCAACAGAATTGAATTCTCCATTCTGACCTTTAAAGCTAGTGTTTGATTTATACCAAGATTTACTATCGAAATAACTGTTAAATGGTTCGGATTTAAATACATATCCATGCCTAGCATAAATTTCATTTCTGGCTAAAGCTAAGTTTTCTTTGTTTAATGTAGCTAAATCAGATTCTAAAAGCTTTTCACTTGCGCTTTTAGCGAATATATAATTAGCATCTTCGTTTGATTTACTTGTATCTGAAACTTTATTGGAATTTTTCTCTTTGCTCATAGTATCAGTGGTTTTTAAGGTGGATTTGTCTGATTTTTTAGGAGTAGTAATGTTATATTTTTCAAATGCAAAATGATAACTTGCATATCCTACAGAAACTAATATAAGAACAAGTAAAAAGCTAATCACGAATGAACGTAAAATCTTATTTTTTTTAGAAGCGATTGTTTCTGGAGTATCCACCTCTGGAGTACCAATTTCATAAGTGGTTGAAATTTTATCTTGATGGAGTAAATCATTTTGTATAATTTCATTACCACATTTTGGGCAAAGATTTGCAGAATCATCTATTTCAAAACCGCATTTAGAACAATCCATAAATTTATATCTCCTCTTTAAACTTTATAATTTACATTATACTAAAATATATAAAAGTTTTAAAGTTTTTAGAATAAATAATTCATGATTTATTCTAGATTTATAAAAAACAATAAATTCATGAATTAAATAGCTTATAAATAATGCAATAATATATAGAAAATTTAGAAATGAAAAGATCGATTTTAATAAAGTTATTGGCGATAACTTTGATTGCACCACTTACTGGTTGTAGTCAACAACTAAAGTTAAGAATGGATATAATAAACAGCGCAACAATTAAGCTTTGTTAATTAAGTTGACAGGTATTTAAATATATAGTATTATAAACGAAAGAATAAATAATGAATTACCTTTAATTTGGTCCGAGAGGCTGAGAAGGAAGCAAAGATTAAACTGGTATTGCTACGCCTTCTCATAATAGAGATGGCGTTTTTTGTTTATTTAGAAGTTATAGTAATAAGTTAAGTTTTAAAAATACTATAGTACCTTTAAATGTAGTCCAGAGAGGCTGAAAAGGAGAGGATTTAATATGTTAAAAGGAAGACACTTAATTGAACCAATGGATTTTACACTACTAGAGCTAGAGGAGATTTTTGATTATGCAGATGAAATAATCAAAGAACCTGCAAACTTTTCTCATAAATGTGATGGAAAAATTTTGGCAACATTATTTTATGAACCAAGTACAAGAACAAGATTAAGCTTTGAAGCTGCAATGTTAAGGCTTGGAGGTTCGGTATTAGGTTTTTCTGAGGCAAAATCTAGTTCAGCATCAAAAGGAGAAAGCGTAGCAGATACTATAAGAACAGTAGAATGCTACGCAGATATAGCAGCGATGAGGCATCCTAAAGAAGGGGCTCCTAAGGTTGCATCTATGCAGTCAAAAATGCCAGTAATAAATGCCGGTGATGGCGGACATCAACATCCAACTCAAACTCTAACAGATCTTTTAACCATAAGAGAAATAAAAGGAACACTTTCAAACTTGACCATAGGAATTTGTGGGGATTTAATGTTTGGAAGAACAGTTCATTCATTAATAAAAGCCATGTCAAGATATGAAAACATCAAGTTTGTACTAATTTCACCAAAGGAACTAGAAGTTCCAAGTTACATTAAAACAGAGGTACTTGAAAAAAATAATATAGAGTATGTGGAAACGCAAAAATTAGAAGATGTTATAGGTGATTTAGATATCTTATATATGACAAGAGTTCAAAAGGAAAGATTCTTTAATGAGGAAGATTATATAAGACTTAAAGATATTTATATATTAAATAAAGAGAAAATGAAAAAAGCTAAGAGTGATGTGATAATTCTTCACCCGCTTCCTCGAGTTAATGAAATAGCCGTAGAGCTTGATAACGACCCAAGAGCCTGTTATTTCAGACAAGCAAAATATGGTATGTATGTAAGAATGGCGCTTATTGCTAAGCTTTTGGGGGTGGATAAATAATGGTAACAATAAATAGTATAAAAAGAGGAATAGTTATAGATCATATTAAAGCAGGTGTTGGCCTTAACATATTCAACTATTTAGGTCTTGATAAGGCCGATTTTACAGTAGCACTTATTATGAATGCACCAAGCTCAAAACTTGGTAAGAAAGATATAATAAAAATAGAAAATGAGATTGATATAGATTTTACAGTGTTAGGCTTTATAGACCCTAACATAACAATAAATATAATATCTGGAGAAGAAATTGAAAGTAAAGTTAAATTAAATTTACCAGATAAAATTGACAATGTTATTAAATGCAATAATCCAAGATGTATCTCATCTATAGAACAAGAAATTATGCATAGTTTTTATCTTTCAGATAGAAAAAAGGGTGAGTACAGATGTATGTACTGTGATGAAATAAATAATCAAACTAGTAAGTAATGTAGGGAAATGAGAGAGGAGGGTAAAACTATGGAATTATTAATTAAAAATGCAAGAATAGTTGATTCATCACAGGATTTTATTTCTGATGTTTATATAACTGATGGAATAATATATGAAATAGGAAAAAGGCTAGATAAGGACTGTGAGGTAATAGACGGAGAAGGGTATGTTTTAGCCCCTTCTTTCGTGGACATTCACAGTCATTTTAGAGAACCGGGATATACGTATAAAGAAGATTTATTATCAGGAAGTAAGTCGGCGGCACGTGGTGGATATACTGCGGTAAACCTTATGGCAAATACAAACCCGGTATGCAGCGCGATGGAGACAATAGATAAAGTGCTAAAAAAGGCCGCGGAAATAAACCTTGTGGACATTCATCAGTGTGCATCTATTACCGAGGATTTAAAAGGAGAATCTATAGAACATCTAGATAAATTAACATCTAAAGTTAAATTCATATCCGATGATGGTAAGGGCGTTTCTAATAGCAAAATAATGCTCTTGGCAATGGAAAAAGCAAAGAAGATGAATTTAACAATAATATCTCATGCTGAAAATGAAGAATTAGTAGAATTTGATACTAGGCTTGCTGAAAACATGATGACTTGGAGAGATATAACTCTTTCAAAATTTACAGGGTGTAAACTTCACTTAGCTCATGTTAGTACAAAAGAGGCTATGAAATACATTATAGAAGCCAAAGAAGAGGGAGCAAAGATAACCTGCGAAGTTACGCCTCATCACTTAACAGATACTTCGGAAACTCGATACAGAGTAAATCCATCAATAAGAGAAACTGAGGATGTAATGTTCTTAATTAACTCTATAAAGTGCGGCTTTGTGGATGTTATAGCTACAGATCATGCACCACATAGTACATCCGATAAAATAAAAGGGGCACCTGGTATATCTGGCCTTGAAACATCATTTCCTATATGTTTTACTAAACTAGTAGGGGAAGGGCATATTACTCTAAAAAAGCTTTCTGAACTTATGTCTAAGAATCCATCTAAAATTATGGGATTAAATAAAGGTGAGATTAAAATAGGATTTGACGCAGACATAGTGCTATTAGATATAAAAAGTAAATATAATATTGATGTTTCAAAGTTTTTATCTAAAGGAACTAATTCTCCATTTGAGGGAAAAACTGTTACGGGTGCAGTAATGTGCACTATTAAGGCAGGGAACATAATTTATAAAGCGCCTGAATTTAAAAGCGAATAACTAGTTTCCATGTATAAAAGTAGAGGAGGAGTAACCTTTGATTATTGATAGATTATTTGAAAGTGTAGAAAAGAAGGGTAATGTCTGCGTTGGACTTGACACAGCGCTAGAATATTTACCGCTGGATTTTAAAAATAAGTTTGTATATGAGGACAATGCGCTATACAGATTTAATCAAGATATAATTGATGCTACGTTTGATGTATCAGCTTGTTATAAGGTACAAATAGCATATTATGAAGCTCTTGGTCTTAAAGGTTTAAAAGTGTACAAAGATACTTTAAATTATATAAAAAGTAAGGGTGGAATAGTAATAGCAGATATTAAAAGAGGAGACATTGCGAAAACTGCGCAGATGTATGCTAAAGCTCATTTTGAAGGAGATTTTGAAAGCGATTTTATAACTGTGAATCCTTATATGGGAATGGACAGCATAGAGCCATATCTTCCTTATGTAAAAAACAAAGAAAAAGGATTATTTTCACTAGTAAGAACATCTAATAAAGGAGCAGAGGATATTGAATATATAGAGAATAAAGAAAATAAAAGAGTTTATGATATAGTAGGTGAAAAAATATTAAAAATTGGAACCGAGTATAGAGGACAATGTGGATACAGCTCAATAGGTGGGGTTATTGGATGCACACATATTGATGAAGGATTAAAGATGAGGAAAGATTTAGAAAATATGTTTTTCTTGATACCTGGTTATGGAGCCCAGGGTGGTGCAGCAAAGGATGTGGCCATATATTTAAATAATGGAAATGGTGGAGTGGTAAATGCCTCAAGAAGTATTTTGCTAGCTTACACGAAAAAGGAGCAGGGGCAAACTCATTTTGAAGAATGTGCTAGGGAAGAGGCAATAAAGATGAGAGATGAAATAAGAGCAGCAGCAAGCACTATAAATGTGAAATAATTCGTCATTATACATGAAGTACTGGAGGGGTTTAGTTGATATGTTCAGTAGAGAAAATATATGAAAATGTTGAAATAAGCGAAGGCGTGTATATGCTTTCTATAAAGGGTAAATTTAATGTAAAGCCAGGTCAATTTTTTATGTTAAAGGTAGAGGGTAAAGAACCACTATTACCAAGGCCGGTAAGTGTATATGATGTAGCGGCCGACAAAATAAGCTTTTTATATCAAATAGTAGGTCAAGGTACAAAACTTCTTAGTAAATTATTAGAAAATGACGAAATACAGATAATGGGACCTCTTGGAAATGGATTTGACGTAGAAAAAATAAAGGGGAAAATTGCTGTAGTATCAGGAGGAATTGGTATAGCACCACTTATTTACCTCATAAAAAAACTTACAGATTGTGAAATAGATTTGTATGCAGGGTTTAAAACTGTGGATTATTCTGTGGATACTGTGGAAAAAAATGTAAACAAAATGTACTTATCCACAGAAAGTGGTAAAATTGGTCACAAAGGATACGTAACAGATTTAATTGATCCACAAAAATATAAAACAGTTATATGCTGTGGACCAGAAATTATGATGAAAAAAGTCGTAAGTAAATGCAATGATTTAAACGTTCCAATATATGTGTCTATGGAAAGTCATATGGCATGTGGAATAGGTGCTTGTCTTGTATGCACTTGTAAAACAACAGATGGTAATAAAAGAACTTGTAAGGATGGCCCAGTATTTTTAGGAAAGGATTTGATTTTTGTTGACTAGTGTGGAACTATGTGGTGTTAATCTAAAAAATCCTGTTATAGCTGCATCCGGAACCTTTGGCTTTGGATCGGAATATGGGCAGTATTTTGATATATCAAGACTTGGAGGTATATCCTCTAAAGGACTTACAATTAATAAAAAAGAGGGAAATGACGGCATACGTGTTTACGAAACGCGTGGTGGAATGCTAAACAGTGTAGGACTTCAAAATCCAGGTGTTGAAAAATTTATAAATACTGAACTTCCATTGATGCAGGAATATAACACAGCTATAATTGCAAATGTTGGAGGCGGAAACATAGAAGATTATATTGCAGCTATAGAAAAATTAAATAATGAGGCTGTAGATATAATAGAACTAAACATATCTTGCCCTAATGTAAAATGTGGAGGAATGGCTTTTGGAATCAATTCAAAGGTTGCCTATGATGTAGTACAACAGGTAAAGTGCATATGCAAAAAACCGCTTATGGTTAAGCTTTCGCCCAATGCACATGATATAGTAGACATGGCTTATAAATGTTGTGAAGCTGGAGCAGATGCATTGTCCCTTGTAAATACTTTTAAAGGGATGGCGGTGGATATACATAAAAGAAGTGCAATATTTAATAATATATATGCAGGTTTATCAGGCCCCGCTATAAAACCGATGGCTCTTCGAATGGTTCATGAAGTATGCAATGCTGTTAATATACCAGTTGTTGGTATGGGAGGTATTTGCTCATACGAAGATGCTATAGAATTTATAATGGTGGGAGCGGAGGCGATTCAAGTTGGAACGGCTAATTTTATAAAACCGGATATTTGTAATGATATAATAGATGGAATTGAACAGTATATGTTGCGCGAAGGTATTAGTGATTTAAGTGAGATTAGAGGGATTATTTAGGAGGCGGTAATATTAATATTAATGTTTTAGAGATATTAAAAGAATCAGGAGCACTACTAGAGGGACATTTTCTGCTATCCTCAGGAAGGCATAGTAACCGATATTGCCAATGTGCAAAGTTACTACAGTATCCAGACAAAGCTGAAAAGGTGTTAAGTGTAGTAACTCAAAAGATTAAAGATATAGAGTTTGATATAGTTGTAGGCCCGGCTATGGGCGGTATAATAGTAGCTTATGAAGTAGGCAGACAAACTGGAAAACCTGCTATATTTACAGAAAGAGTAAACGGCACCTTCGAGCTTAGGCGTGGATTTGAAATCAAAACGGGTCAGAAGGTTTTAATTACGGAGGATGTAGTAACTACAGGTAAATCTTCACTAGAAACAATAAAGGTTTTAGAGGAACTTGGTGCAGAAGTAATTGGGATATGTTGTATTGTGGATAGAGGAAGTAGCAAGATTGATTATCCTATATACAGCTCTATAAAGCTTGAAATTGAGAGCTATGACACGACGAATTGCCCACTTTGTAAAGCGGGAACAGCTTATATAAAACCTGGTAGTAGAAATATATAAAAAGGTATATATTGCTCAAATGCTGTCACGGTGCTAAGAAATTCTAAAATTTATTTTTAGTTGCTAAAAAATGCAAACTCGTTACACTCAAACATGCATTTTTATATACGCAACCAAAAATAAAATAAATTAAGAATTACTAAAGCTTGTTCCAATGCATTCTACGCAATACATACCTTTTTTAGCAGTCTTTAAAAATAAATTAAAGAGGGGATGTCTCAAAATGATTAAAAATCATTTATAGAGACATCCCCTTTTCTGCAACTATGCTATTTGTGATTTCGATTTTTTATTAGTCTTCAGTAAATTATTTATTAACATTTGAAGCTCTTTAGTTTTATCTTTATCCATAGGTTCTACATCTTTTAATTTATAAGGTATACCTAAAGATTCGTATTTATGTGCTCCTAGAACATGATATGGAAGAAGTTCTACTTTGTCCACATTTGGAACTTCTTCATTTATAATTTGGGACATTTTAGTTATGTGTTCCACGGAATCTGTAATTCCAGGCACAACAACGTGTCTTACCCAAACCCTAGATTTTGATTTTCTTAAAGCGACTAAAAATGATTTAATACCAGAGGTATCTTTACCAGTTAAGTTAACATAACCACGACTTGTGGTATGCTTTATATCTAGAAGTACTAAATCAGTATATTTTAATATCTCATCATAGTTACCACTTCCAAAGCCAGATGTATCTAAGCAAGTATGAATTCCGTTTAGTTTACATAACTTCAAGCACTCAAGTAAAAATTCTGGCTGCATTAATGGGTCACCACCGGAGAAAGTAACTCCACCGGAAGAACGGTCAAAGTAGGGTTTAAATCTAATTATCTTTTGTAGGATTTGTGCAGGCGTCATTTCTATACCACCACTTAGATTCCAAGTATCTGGGTTATGGCAATAAGCACATCTTAATTTGCAGCCCTGAAAGAAAACCACTACTCTTATTCCAGGACCATCAACTAGTCCCATAGTCTCTATAGAATGAATATTACCTTTTATCATATACGTTCCTCCTCAGTTTTAGTATAAAATGAATTAATGCCCTCTAAATTAGAATGTAGTATGGAAAGTTCTACTAATAACTTCAAGCTGTTGTTCTTTTGGTAATCGGTTGAAGTGAACGGCATAACCTGATATTCTTATTGTTAATGTTGGATATTTATCTGGGTTCTCCATAGCATCAATTAAAACTTCTCTATTTAATACATTTACATTTAAATGATGTGCGCTTTGTGCAAAATAGCCATCCAAAAGGAAAACTAGATTGTTTATTCTTGTAGATTCATCTATTCCAAGTGCAGCTGGTACTATTGAAAAAGTATTTGAAACTCCATCTTGGCAATAATTTCTATAAGGTATCTTAGCAACTGAATTTAGCGATGCTAAAGCTCCATTTTCATCATTACCTTGTGTTGGGTTTGCTCCAGGAGCAAGTGCTATACCTTGTTTTCTTCCATCGGGAGTTGATCCTGTCTTCTTACCATAAACAACGTTAGATGTAATAGTCAGTGCTGATAAGGTATGTTCTGCTCCTTTGTAAGCTGGATGTTTCTTAAGCTCATCGCTGAATTCTTTAATAAGATTAACAGCTAAATCATCAGCTCTGTCGTCATCGTTTCCGTATTTAGGGAAATCTCCTTCTATTTCAAAGTCAATAGTTATGCCATTTTCATTTCTTATTGGTTTTACCTTAGCAAATTTTATAGCGCTTAAGGAGTCTGCTGCAACGGAAAGTCCTGCTATTCCAAATGCCATGAAGTATTTGAGATCAGTATCATGAAAAGCAAGTTGTCCTGCTTCATAAGCATATTTATCATGCATATAGTGTATAGTGTTCATTGTATTTACATACATTTCTGCAACGTACTCGAGTACTTTTGAGTACATTTCTCTAACTGATTTGTAATCAAGAATCTCATCAGTATTTACTGGAATTCCAGGGACTACAAGCTTACCTTTTAATTCGTCAATTCCACCGTTTAGTGATAGTAGTAATGATTTAGCTAGGTTTGCCCTAGCACCAAAGAATTGCATCCTCTTGCCTATTTCCATAGCTGATACGCAGCATGCTATTCCATAATCTTCTCCATAAATTGGCCTCATTATATCATCATTTTCATATTGTAATGCATCTGTTTCAATGGACATTTTAGCACAGTAATTTTTGAAGGGTTTAGGTAATTTTTCTGACCAAAGTACAGTCATGTTTGGCTCTGGTGCTGATCCTAAATTTGTTAATGTGTGAAGGAACCTAAAGGAATTTTTTGTTACCATTGCTTTTCCGTTAATAGCTACACCACCTATTGATTCTGTTACCCAATTTGGATCCCCACCAAATAGTTCATTGTATTCAGGAGTTCTAAGATGTCTTGCCATTCTGAGTTTAATTACGAATTGATCAATTATTTCTTGTGCTCCATCTTCAGTTAATAAACCTTCTGCTAAATCTCTTTCAAAATAAATGTCTAAGAAATTAGTAGTACGTCCAAGAGACATTGCAGCGCCGTTATTTTCTTTTATTCCTGCAAGGTATCCAATATAAACTGCTTGAGTAGCTTCGCAAGCTGTAGTAGATGGTTCTGATATATCAATACCATATTTCGAAGCCATACTTTTTATTTCACCAAGAGCTCTTATTTGCATACTTATTTCTTCTCTATGTCGTATCAAATCATCAGAGGCATGTCCTGTAAATTCATTTAAATCCTTCTTCTTTTGTAGGATTAAAAAATCTATACCATAAAGAGCTATTCGTCTATAGTCTCCAATTACGCGTCCTCTACCATATGCATCTGGAAGTCCGGTTAGGAGACCAACAGTTCTTGCGACTTTTGTAGCGGGAGTGTATGCATCAAAAACTCCTTCGTTGTGAGTTTTTCTGTACTTCGGAAAATATTCTTCTATATCTTTGTTTAACTTGTAACCATAAGCTTCTAATGATTGCTCTACCATTCTAAAGCCACCAAATGGGTTTACTATTCTTTTTAATGGAGCGTCTGTTTGAAGACCGAAGATTACTTCATTTTCTTTATCTATATACCCAGGAGCAAAATTATCTATTCCTGCAATTTCATTTGTTTCTACATCTATAATACCTTTTTTAATTTCCTCTATAATAAGTGAATTAGCTTTATCCCAAACACTGTTAGTCTTAGCAGTTTTTCCTACTAAAAAACTATCATCACCTTCATATAGTGTATAATTTTTTTGTATGAAATCACTTACATTAATTGCGTTTTTCCATTCGTCGCCTTTAAAACCATTCCATTGTTTAAACATTTGTATTCCTCCTTATGTAGTGCTTGCTGGATTATTTAAATATAATAATTATTATCAGTTAATAACAATTATTTGATAATTATATTATACATTACTTTTTAAGTTTTGTTAATACTTAAACACAAAATTTATAACAGATTCATAAAGTATTTAAAGGATATTGTCATTATTTAAAATACAATCTGTTAATATATATATTATAATATTAATAGTGAAACAGTTCAAGTGATTTATAAAAGTTTTAATATTGAAAATATTGTGTTAAACATATAGGCATTGATATATAACGATTATATAGTGTTAAAAAAATAACTAAATCGTATAACAGAAAAATTTAAAAATGAAACACATTTAAATCGCGGGTATAATGAGAAAAACATTATTAATTACATATATAATAAGGTATAATGATATTGTATGTATTTTAGTGGAGGTGGATTATGTGAAGAGGCCTAGCATATTTAGTAAGGATTATGAAAAACAAATAAGAAAACGAAGAAAAAAAATATTTTTATTAATTATTGTACCTATAATTGGCTTAACATTATTTTTAATTACAGATTTTGATTCAATGTTAGATAAAGGAATAAGTATGAAGAAAAATTTAAATAATATCTTCTTAAATAAATCAAAACAGGATACGGATATTGAAAAAAGTGAGCCACCTTACGTAAAAAAAGAAGAAGTGGTTGTTAAACCTAAACCTAAACCACAACCTGAGGCTGAAGAATCTAAAGATTCACAGGTAGACGTTGTTATAGAGAATGAAACATTTCCTGTTACATTGTCCGATGGCCAAGAAATTAATGTTGAGTATAAGTTATTAGGGGAAGAAAAAAACATAGAAGGTGTATCAAATCCTAAAGATATATCTTATGATATAAGCCCAAATAAAAAATCAATAGTTATACAAAGTAAGATAAATCAGGATATACTATACTTTGATGCAAATAAAATCAGTAAAGATATTACAAAAAAAATACATACCTCTAGTAGAGGTGAAAAATTTTATAAACAAGATAAAATAAAAGAGAAGCCAAATTATATTTGGTCAATCATGCCCAAATTTATTGATGAAGATAATATTGTTTACGTTAGTGAATTACCTTGGATGAATGAAGAGGCTGCACAATATATTTGGAAAGTAAATTTAAAAAACAATATTCATACCCAAGTGAAACCTGCAAAGGGTAAAAATATTACTTTCAAAGATATAACTTCCATAGGTTTAGAAACAATAATAGATGGTAAACTTGTGTATATTACGTCTACAGGTAAAGTAATAAAATAGACAAGTTAAAAAGAACTTGAATTATATTCTGGATTGTGTTGTAAATTTCAAAGAAATTAGTTATAATCAGTACTATTGGACCATATAAGCAAGTAGGAACTATAATATTTGTAAATACCTTGAAAGTTATGTTATAATGGATAAGTTAACAAGCATTTGTGGTAATTAGGAGGCGTAAATTAATGAACGTTAAGATGGAGAAGTTAGAAAAAAATATTATTAAATTGGAAATAACTGTAGAAGCAAAAAGATTTAGTGAATCACTTAAAAAATCTAGTGTGAAAAATTCAAAAACAATTAACATACCTGGATTTAGAAAAGGTAAGGCACCAATGTCTATAATAAAGAAAATGTATGGTGAAGGTGTTTTCTTTGAAGATGCTATAAACTTCTGTTGTGATGATACATATCCAGAAGCTCTTAAAGAGTATGATATAAGTCCACTAGACTATCCTAAAATTGATATTATTGAAATAGGAGAAGGAAAAGACTTTATATATACAGCATCTGTGGTAGTAGTTCCAGAAGTTATTCTTGGAGAATATAAAGGACTTGATGCTAAAAAAGTTGAATACAATGTAACAGATGAAGAAGTTGAAAATCAATTAAAAGAAATGCAAGAAAAAAATGCTAGAATTGAAGAGAAACTTGAAGGCACTGTAGCAATGGGAAATATAGCTATTATAGACTTTAAGGGATTTATTGATGATGTACCTTTTGAAGGTGGAGAAGGAGCAGATTTTGAACTTGAAATTGGTTCAGGATCATTTATTGATACTTTTGAAGAACAATTAATTGGCTTAAAAATTGGAGAAAACAAAGAAGTTAAAGTTAATTTTCCAGAGAAATATGGTAGAGAAGAATTAAATGGAAAACTCGCTACGTTCAATGTAACTATCAAAAGTATGAAGGAAAAAGAATTACCAGCTATTGATGATGAATTTGCTAAGGATGTTTCAGAATTTGATTCTTTAGAGGAACTAAGAAACGATGTTAAAGAATCACTTAAAAAAGCAAGCGAAGATAGAGAAAAGAAAGAATTTGAAGAAGCAGTAATGGATGCAGTTTGTTCAAATGTTGAAATGGACGTTCCAGACGTTATGATAAAAAGAGAAACTGATATAATGTTAAAAGATTTAGAAACAAAACTTAAATATCAGGGGTTAGATCTTGAATCATATTATCAGTACACTAATAATACTGAAGAAAAAGTTAGAGAATTCATGAAAGAAGCAGCAGAGAAAAGAGTTAAAACTGACTTAGTAATTACAGAAATAGCTAAAAAAGAAGAAGTTGACGCTACTGATGAAGAAATGTTAGAAAAAGCTAAACAAGTTGCAGCTCAATATGGAGAAAAAGATTTAGAAAAAACAGCAGATTTAATTATGCAGGCACAAAAACAATATCTGAAAATTGATGTTGTAAATGAAAAAGTAATAAAAATGTTAGTGGAAAGCGCTAAAGTTATTGCATAATATATACTAGAATTAATTGCCAGATAAATTTCTGGCAATTAATTTTAAATATAGGATAAAATAATATGTTTAAAAATAATTATATAGGCTAGAATTAGATAATAGATCACCGTTTTAAGTAGTTCTATTATAAGAGTAGAGGAGGGAATTATATGAGTTTAGTGCCAATGGTCGTTGAACAAACTAATAGGGGAGAGAGATCCTATGATATTTATTCAAGATTATTAAAAGAAAGAATAATTTTTCTAGGAGAAGAGGTTAATGATGTAACTGCAAGCTTGATTGTTGCTCAATTACTGTATTTAGAGTCTGAAGACCCTGACAAAGATATTTATTTATATATAAATAGCCCAGGTGGATCAATTACATCAGGAATGGCTATTTTTGACACAATGCAGTATATAAAACCACAAGTTTCAACTATATGTACTGGTATGGCAGCATCAATGGGAGCTTTTCTATTGGCAGCTGGAGAGAAAGGAAAAAGATTTGCATTACCTAATAGTGAAATACTCATACATCAGCCCCTAGGAGGATTCCAAGGTCAAGCAACTGATATTGATATACACGCCAAAAGAATTCTTAAAACTAAAGAATCATTAAATAGGATACTTAGTGAAAGAACTGGCCAAACAATTGAGAAAATTCAACATGATGTTGAAAGAGATTACTTTATGAGTTCACAAGAGGCTATGGAGTATGGATTAATAGATGAAGTTATAACTAAAAAGAAATAACAATAATTGAGGTGGAAATATGCCAAAGTTTGACGAAAAAAAACAACTGAAATGTTCTTTTTGTGGTAAAAGCCAAGATCAGGTTAGAAGATTAATTGCAGGACCGGGAGTGTATATTTGTGACGAATGTATAGAGTTATGTTCTGAAATTATCGTAGATGAATTCCAGGGAGATGTAGAACTGGATTTAGGGGCAATACCAAAACCTGCAGAAATAAAAAAATATATAGATGAGTATGTAGTTGGTCAAAACCAGGCTAAAAAGTCTTTGGCTGTGGCAGTATATAATCATTATAAAAGAATAAATTCAAATATTAACGAAGGTGATGTTGAACTTCAAAAAAGTAATATTTTATTACTTGGCCCTACAGGGTGTGGTAAAACTTTACTAGCTCAAACCTTGGCAAAATATTTGAATGTTCCTTTTGCTATAGCAGATGCAACTACACTTACTGAAGCAGGATATGTAGGAGAAGATGTAGAAAATATTTTACTTAAACTTATACAAAATGCTGACTATGATGTAGAAAAGGCAGAAAAGGGCATTATCTATATAGATGAAATAGATAAGGTTGCTAGAAAATCTGAAAATCCTTCTATAACAAGGGACGTATCTGGAGAAGGAGTTCAACAGGCATTACTTAAAATATTAGAAGGAACTACAGCATCAGTTCCACCACAAGGTGGTCGAAAGCATCCTCACCAAGAGTTTATACAAGTAAACACAGCTAATATTTTATTTATCTGTGGAGGAGCCTTTGATGGACTTGATAAAATTATAGAAAAAAGAACTAGAACTACATCTGTTGGTTTCGGAGCTGAAATAAGATCCAAAGAACAGTTGAATGTAGGAGAATTATTGGAGTCTATAATGCCAGGAGATTTACTTAAATTTGGTTTAATACCAGAATTTGTAGGAAGACTTCCTATAGTAGTTACATTAGAAGCTTTAGATGAAGAGGCATTAGTTAAAATTCTTAATGAACCTAAAAATGCGCTTATAAAACAATATAAGAAATTATTTGAAATGGATGACGTAGAATTAGAGTTTGAAGCAGATGCCTTAAAAGCTATAGCTAAAGAAGCTATTAAAAGAAAAACTGGAGCTAGAGGGCTTAGATCTATTATAGAAGATACAATGAAGGAAATAATGTTTGATATTCCATCAAATGAACAAGTAGTTAAGGTTATAGTTAGTGAGGACACTATTAAAACTAAAACTCCGCAACTGATTTTAGCTGAAAATGGAAAAAGAGAGAAGTTGAAGATTCCCAAAAAAACTAAAAGTAAAAAAAGTATAGAAACAGCATAGTAATCAAATAATTTAATAAATAAGAAGGGCAGATATACAATAATATATCTGTCCTTTTTTTAATTTAGAGAAATTATAAAATTAGATAATTTTATAATATATATAATGAATTAAAAGAATATATTAACTTAATTTGAGCATAATAACAGATGATGCAATGTTATCAAAACGTTGTAATCTAATATTTGAAGGGAGGGTTGGTTTAATATATTAATATATTAAACTTCAAATAATATGACTATGCAACTTCTTATGGTAATACAACTTGTTTTTACAATAATCATTGGTTTGTATTTTTTTAATGCATTAAAAAGTCAGCAAAGTAACAAGGGTAGTGTTTATAAAGAAAACCTAAAAGAAATGGAAAAATTAAAAAAAATGAAAAGTATATGCCTTACGGAGCCACTGACAGAAAAAAGTAGACCTACAAGGTTTGAAGATGTTATAGGACAGGAAAAAGGGATTAAAGCGTTGCAAGCTGCAATATGCGGTCCTAATCCTCAACATGTAATTATCTATGGGCCACCAGGGATAGGGAAAACAGCGGCAGCTAGGTTAGTGCTAGAAGATGCTAAAAGAAGAGAACGATCTCCGTTTAATGAAAACTCCAAGTTTGTAGAAATAGACGCAACCACTGTTAGGTTTGATGAGAGAGGGATAGCGGATCCTCTTATTGGATCTGTTCATGATCCAATTTACCAAGGCGCTGGGCCACTAGGAGTAGCGGGAGTTCCTCAACCCAAACCAGGAGCTGTTACAAAAGCACATGGTGGAATTCTATTTCTTGACGAAATAGGAGAACTACATCCTATAGAAATGAATAAGCTACTTAAAGTATTAGAGGATAGAAAAGTATTTTTAGATAGTGCTTATTATAATGGAGAAGATCCAAACACACCACTTTACATAAAGGAGGTTTTTGATGAAGGGCTTCCGGCTGATTTTAGACTTATAGGTGCAACGACTAGAAGTCCTGAAGAAATAATCCCAGCAATAAGGTCGAGGTGCGTAGAAATATTTTTTAGGCAACTATTACCAGAAGAGCTGGAAGTAATTGCAGAAAATTCAATAGGCAAAATGGGACTTAAAATTTGTAAAAAAGCATTAAGACTTATAGGGAAGTATTCTGGAAATGGAAGAGATACTGTTAATTTAATTCAGCTAGCAAGCGGAATTGCTATTAATGATGAAAGAGATGAAGTAAGTATTGAAGATATTGAGTGGGTTATAGAAAATGGACAGTATTCACCAAGATTAGAGTCAAGAATATCTGATAAACCGCAAATTGGATATGTAAACGGGCTTGCTGTTTATGGAGCTAATATGGGAGCTGTAATGGAAATTGAAGCTTCTGCCAAAAGAATAAAGCTTAGAAAAGGTGTACTTAAAATCACAGGAATTATTGAGGAAGAAGAAATAAGTAGTACAAATAAAAAACTCAAAAGAAAAAGTACTGCAAGTTCTTCAGTTGAAAATGTAGTTACAGTCCTTGAACGATATTTCAATATAGATTGTGATGACTATGATATTCATGTGAATTTTCCTGGTGGATCACCTGTGGATGGACCATCTGCAGGCGTAAGCATTGCAACGGCAATATATAGTGCTATAAAAGGTATACCAGTTGATAATATGGTGGCGATGACAGGAGAGATATCAATTCATGGGAACGTAAAACCTATAGGAGGCGCTAGTGCTAAGATAGCTGCGGCCAAAAAGGCAGGAGCTACAAAAGTTATTATCCCTAAAGACAATTGGCAAGATAATTTCAAAACTATCCCTAACATAAAAATTATATTAGTGAGTAACATTTCAGAGGTAATAAGTGAAGCACTGATTCAGGATGTACCTAAAAAGGGGTTAATTACATTCGAGAAAGATGTGGATGTTCTGGCTGCAGAATCATTAAAGGTTTAAAATGGAGTAATCCCTATTTAATTATAGTGGATTACTTTATTGAATTTTATAGGTGGCACAAGAAAAAAATGCTGTGGTATCTGTAATAGTTGTGGAATCGTGTCAACAAGCATTGAAAAATCATTATATTATAGGTATACTATAGTAGTTGAATTATAAAATTCAATTTTAATCCAATAAAAGACTACTAATTTAATATAGAAAAGAGGGAGAATAATGGATGAAAACATAAAGCTTCTTCCGCTAATTCCACTAAGAGGTATGAGTATATTCCCACATATGGTATTGCACTTCGACATTGGTAGAGAAAAATCTACACTCGCATTAGAAGAGGCTATGCTTAAAAATCAAGAGATTTTTTTGGTTTCGCAAAAGCAAGCAAAAGTTGAAGAACCAGAGGAAAAGGATATATATAGCATTGGTACTGTTTGTAATATAAAACAAATATTAAAGTTACCAGGAGATACAATTAGGGTACTAGTTGAAGGAATAAAACGAGGAAAAATTTTGGAATACAAAGATATGAGTCCTTTTGTACTTGCAGAAGTAGAAATTATCGAAGATGAGATTTGCCTAGAAGACAAAAAGTGTAAGGCTTTACTTAGGACTATTGATAAATCATTTGAAGAATATATAAATCTGTCGGCTATCAATTTTCCTGATGCACTATTTAGTATAGAAGAAACGGAGGAGCCGGGAAGATATTGTGATATTGTAAGTTCATATTTAATACTAAAACCTGCTACAAAGCGGGAGCTACTTGAAACTCTAGTGGTTACTAAAAGGCTAGAAAAGTTGTTGTTTATTTTAAAAAATGAAGTTGAGGTATTAAAGATAGAAAAAAAAATTGGAACAAAGGTTAAAGGTAAAATTGATAAAATTCAAAAAGAGTATTATCTAAGAGAACAAATTAAAGCTATACAAGAAGAATTAGGAGAAGATGACGAGAATAAGAAAGAGATAGATCAATATGAAATTAAAATAAAAAAAGCAAAGCTTCCCAAAGAGGCAAAAGAAAAGGCGACTTATGAACTAAATAGATTAAAAGGTTCAGGAAATTATTCTGCTGAAAGTGGCGTGATAAAATCTTACTTAGATTGGATTTTAGCTTTACCTTTTAATAAAGCTACTAAAGATAATATTGATATTAATAAAGCTAGAGAAGTATTTGGAGCAGAACATTATGGACTGGAAGATGTTAAGGAAAGAATAATAGAATATTTAGCAGTTAAAAAAATAAGCAATACACTTAAAGGACCAATACTTTGTTTAGTAGGACCACCAGGAGTCGGAAAAACATCAATAGCAAAGTCGGTTGCAAATGCACTCAATAGAAATTTTGTTAGAATGTCACTAGGTGGAGTAAAAGATGAGGCTGAAATAAGAGGACATAGAAAAACTTACGTTGGCGCGATTCCAGGTAGAATTATATATGCTATGAAACAAGCTGGATCTAAAAATCCACTATTTTTACTGGATGAAATTGACAAAATGAGTGGAGACATTAAGGGTGACCCTTCAGATGCACTACTTGAAGTTTTGGACAGTGAGCAAAATGCAACTTTTAGAGACCATTATCTAGAATTAGATTTTGATTTATCAAAGGTTTTGTTTATAACTACTGCAAATAAATTAGATACTATTCCTAGACCACTATTAGATAGAATGGAGGTTATTGAAGTATCGGGATACACTTCAGAAGAAAAATTTCATATTGCAAAAAATCATCTTATTCCAAAGATGTTAAAAGAACATAATATGGAAGATGGTAAAATAAATTTTTCTGATTCTTCAATAACCTGTATTATAGAAAATTATACTAGAGAATCAGGAGTAAGAAATTTGGAAAGACAAATTGCTTCAGTTATTAGAAAGTCAATAACTGAAATGGTAGAAAAAAACAAAGAAAATGTTAATATTGAAGTCGAAAATGTTAAGCGTTATTTAGGAGCTGTTTTATATACTTATGATAAAGCTGACAATGAAGACGCCGTAGGTGTTGTAAATGGACTAGCATGGACAGAATACGGCGGGGTTACCTTACTTGTTGAAGTAAGTGTCATGGAGGGAACTGGGAAACTTCAACTTACAGGTCAATTAGGAGATGTTATGAAGGAATCGGCTAAAGCCGGATACAGTTATGTTAGAGCTAATGCACATAAATATAATATTGATAAGGAGTTTTATAAAAATGTTGATATTCATATTCATGTACCAGAGGGAGCAGTTCCTAAAGATGGTCCTTCAGCAGGGGTAACTATGATAACTGCGATGGTATCTGCTTTGACCAAACAAAAGGTAAGACATAATGTTGCAATGACAGGGGAAATTACCCTTACAGGAAGAGTGCTACCAATTGGAGGGCTTAAGGAAAAAGCATTAGCAGCATATAGAGCCGGAATTGATACAATTATAATTCCAAGAGATAATGAAAAAGATATACAGAAGATACCAGATAGTATTAAGGATAAATTAAAATTTATAATTGCAAATAAAGTAGAAGATGTACTTGAAAATGCATTAATTGGAGAGATAAATAATGGAAATTAAACAATCTGAATTCATAATTTCAGCAGTAAAACCAATTCAGTATCCAACAGATAATAGAGTAGAGTATGCTTTTATTGGTAGGTCTAATGTGGGTAAGTCATCACTAATAAATACTTTAACCAATAGACGTAAATTGGTTAAAGTTAGCGGTACACCTGGAAAAACTAGACTTATAAACTTTTTTTTAATAAACAATAGCTGTTATTTTGTTGATTTACCGGGGTATGGGTATGCAAAAGTATCTAAAACAGAACAAGCTAAATGGGGAAAGATGATGGAGGACTATTTAATTCAAAGACCACAACTTCAAAAGGTAGCATTATTGGTGGATTGCAGACGTAAACCATCTAAGGATGATCTCCTAATGTATGGATGGATTAAACATTTTGGATATGAAGTTGTAATAGTTGCAACAAAAAAAGATAAGTTAAATAGAACAGAGTTAATGAATGGTAATAAGCTTATAAGAGAAACGTTACAGCTAGAGCCAAGTGAAGAGATTATAAATATATCCTCACTTAAAAAAACTGGTGTAAAAGAGCTTTTAGTCAATATGTTTGGAAATGATCAAGTCGAAGTATAAGTAAAAAACAAAAAAATAGACCTACATTACAGTGTTAAAATTAGAAATTAGCGCTAAAAGTAATGGGGTCTATTTTTTTTTGCTATTATTAAAACTAAAATTAATTTTTTTAAAGGATGTATTTAGTTGAAAAATCTGTGTCAATTTATTTCTATCAGAATAGTATATATTATAAAACAAAAGAAAAACATTATTGAAATAAGAAGTAAACTGAGGAAAATTAAATTATTAATGCTTTTATTTAAACAACCTATAAGGAGGGACGTATAGTGGATATGAATGGCTTATTAAGCGGATTAGCTAGTGCTCAAGGCAACAAAGGTAATAAAAGTTGTAATAACAACGGTAACTGTGGAAATGGCGGCTTCGGTGGTGGAGGAATACTCTGGATTATCATTTTGATAATTCTCATAGGAGGAGCTGGAATCGGTGGACAAAATGAAGGTGGTACTGTATGTGGATGTGATCCGAAACATGTGAAAGAACTATGTAAAGTCGGTGGATCATCAACTGGTAATGGATACGGTGGACTCGGTGGTTTCGGAGGCGGACTCGGAGGCGACGGCGGCGGCATATGGGTAATAATTATAATATTAATACTCTTCTGTGGCGGAAATAAAAACAGAGGATGTACAAATAATATTATAAACCTAGATTCTGACGAAGACTGTTAGTTAAATAATTAATTAAAAATAGCCCATAAAGGAGGATTTTATATGTCAAAATCATGTTGTTGTCAAAGTAAGCCAGTATGTTGTGGAAATAACGCAGGTGCAGGTGCAGGTTTTGGTGGAGGCGGTCTTTGGATAATAATTTTAATAATTATAATCTGTGGTTGCGGCGGAAACGGATTCGGTGGAAGATACTAAGATTGTCTTAATAAAACATTGGATAAATAAATTATTAATTACAATAGAAAAATTCATATAACATTAAAACTTGGCCAGGAAAGGGCGGTTTTATGTATAGAAATTAAGAGATCGTAGTTAGTTAAAAATTAGGGAGAGCTTAGGCGTGAGTTTAGGCTCTCTCATTAATAAATGAGGTGATAATGTGTCAAAACACCATAGGAATAATAGAAATGATACAAATAATGGAAACAATCAAAATAACAACCAGAATAACAACCAAAATAATAATCAAAATAGTAACCAAAATAATAACCAAAATAACAATGGCAATCAGAATAATAGTAATAATTCTGGCAATAATCCATTAGCACAATTGCTTAATGGAAATTCTGGAAATTCTGCAAATCCACTTATGGGATTACTAACTAGCTTTCTTTCTGGAAATAATGGTGGCGGTGGGCAAGATAATAACATGTTGGGGAATTTACTCGGTAGCTTAGGTGGCGGTGGTCAAGACAATAACATGTTGGGGAATTTACTCGGTAGCTTAGGTGGCGGTGGACAAGACAATAATATGCTATCAAACCTTATGAGCAATTTTAATGGTGGAGGAAATAATCAATTTGATAATTCAACAAATAATTCCAACTCAGGTAATTCAAATTCACACCCCAATACTACTAAACAGGCTAAAAAGAATACCACTAAAAAGGTCCCAACGGTTAACGATGAAAATGATGATTTGCAAAATTCATATGAGGATCAGCAAGATAATCCCTTATCAAATATATTTTCAGGCATGGGAGATATAGATTTAAGTCAAATTTCAAATATGCTATCTGGGTTAGATTTAAATAGTTCAAACCTTAGTGACATGATAGATTCCATATCAAACGATAACTCATTTGTAAGTAATGATGTTGAATTTAAACATACGAATCCTAAAGAAAGAACACATAGTATTTTGAAAAACTTAGAGGATGAGGATATGGGACAGTTAATATATATATTAGCTCATCTAGTAGATGATAGTAAACTTGAAATGCTCAATAGGATTGTTGAAGAAAATTCCAATTAAAGATTTTGATATTAGATTTTCAATAATTGTGCATTTTTATTGAGGTGTATTGTGATGAAACTATGTTTTTAAAAGCAACACATAAATTGTAATTTATGTGTTGCTTTTATTATTGTGTGCTATTAATTGTCATCGTCATCAATCGGATGAATATAACTTATCATGGTACATTTACCATCAAGAATTCCACCTTCAGAAATAAGTAGTTTTTTCACAGAGATATCTCCGCTTACATTACCACAACTTTCTATGGTTAATGTGTTTTTACAAGTTATATTTCCATGGACTGTTCCATTTATATATGCATTATTGCATATAGTGTTCCCTTTTATTTGACCAGATTCACCAAGTACTATATCATCTTCAGAAAATAAGTCTCCGTCAATAGAACCATCTATTTTTAGCAGACCATTTCCAGTTATACAACCAATGACACAGCATCCATCACCTATTAACGTTTCAATTCTATCTAAGTCTTTTTCTTTATTATTAAACATATAAACATCCCTCCGATTTTAAATTAAATTAAGATTTAACAATAATCTGAAAATAAAAAATTAAATTATATTTTATAGTGAATAAAACTTTAAGATAATGTTAATATTATAAATGTAATCGGAGTTAAATCTCCAATAGCATAAAATAAATTATTATAAAAATAAATTATTTTATGCGGAACCCCCCCATCCCCCTTGGGACCGATAATACGGTCCCTTTTGTAATTGTATAAAAGGTATAAGTATTTATAACCGTAGTGACTTTATTTTATTATTTAATATCTATAGAGGTAATTTTATAGGTGGAAACATTATTATTGGGTGTGAGTTTAACAATCAATTCTATAGTATAGTTTTTTATTTCTTTTACATTAAGGGTATTAGTTCCTTTAAAATTTAAAGTCCATAGAATTTGATTGGCATTACCGTCTTTATCCCAATCGTCGTCTTTGAAGACTGCATCTTGGAAATTGAAATATACTTTCCTGTTTGATAAATCGTTTAATAGTGAAATGTCATTACCACTTAAGCCAGGTGCGAAAATATCCCTTGATATGTTCAATTCTTCCAGTGGAAAGCTATGCATGAGATTTATGAAACCTAATACTGTTTCTTTCCCCATATAATTATCAGCATAGTTATAGTCAAACGACTTTAAACTATTTTTAATTAAAATATGACTGATAAAATTAATTTTACCATCTTTAATATTTCCAGATAAAACTTTAGGAGTTTTACTATTTTTACTGTCTACAAAACCTAAAATACTGTTATTACTACAAAATATATCGTCGAATTTTTTACCATTCCAAAGAAATACATGTTGAATAGGTTTTTTATTTTTAGAGGATTGAGTAAATATTTCAGGTACACTGTTTCTAGATACATCCATTAAAGTAAGTCGCATGGGCCACTCAACATAATAATTACCTACAGTCTTAATTTTTTTTGAAGACTCTAGATAATAGCTTTTATCCTCTGAGTTTATTTGAATATAATATTTATCTGTATCTGTTTTTATGTAGAGAATATCCTTAGTTCCATCCCCGGTTAAATCAGACTGCAACATTTTAGTTTCATCAATAATATTAAATGTACTTATTGAGTTATTTGTAAAAAATAAAAATAATCTTAACGTTATGGCAAAGATAATAATTACCAAAGCATAATAAGTAAACTTCTTCTTAAGAAATACTACCTGTAATTTCATATATTCCACCCCCTTTTAGATTATATGTAACAATTCTATATTTAATTAATTTATCGAGAATAAATATTAAAAAATTTATATTTCTTAATATAAAGAGGTGACTTATGAAAAAGAAATCTAAATCTATCCATAATTTATATAGTGTGCTTGTAATTTTAATTATGGTGTTCAGCCTTTCATCATGCAAAAAAGAAAAAATTGAAGAACAAAAAAAGCTTAATATATATATGGACACAACTGATGAGTATTCTTCCAATGTAATTAAGTTTTTGATTGATGATTTCAAAAAAAACAATTCAGATGTGGAAATCAAATTTAATGATGTATTAGGTGGTAAAAGTAATATCCTAGATACTATTAATAAAGGCACCGAAATAGATTTGATTTTTACTAATAGGAATACTATTATTGAACTTAGTAAAAAGGGAGTTTTGAGTGACTTAGAGGATGTTTACGAACAATTGACATTGAAAGATAGATATTATGACATAATGAGTTCTTATGGTAGAGTGGGTGATATACATTATGGTCTAGGAGTTATACCATATTCAATTGAATTATTATATAACAAAGAATATTTGCGAAAATTGAATATATCAAATCCTAACAATTTAGATCAGTGGTTAGATGTTTTGAAGAAAGTTAATGGGAAGGGAATAAAGACACCAGTAGTTTTAACGGAGGACGTGGATGCTAATGGTTTTCTATTTTCCTTATTAGCTAGCAAGGCAATAAATATCAATGATCTTGAAGAGAATTATGACGGTGGTGAAAAATGTTATAAAAAATTAAAAGCTATGCAAGCGATATTTAATGAATTTAACTCATTAACAAAGAATAATGGAATTAACCTAAATTCTTTTGAGGTTTCGAATGAGCAAAGTATTGATGGTTTTAATAATGGGGATTCTCCACTTCTCGTAGGGATATCTTATTATAATTCTAAACTCACAGGAAGTAATATTGGAATTATAGAGGATTATGATAATAATTCTAATTATGGTTCTAATATACCTATTATAATTAATTCCCTATTAGGAATTCCTGTAAATGCTAAAAATTTAGATACTGTAAAGGATTTTATTAAATATATATATAGTGATGAGGTTCAAGGGAGAATTGTTCAAAGTGGAATTATAAGCGGAAATAAAGTCGCAAATGAAAAAATAACAGGAATTGGAAAAATAATGGTTCGACATATGTACAAAGCTAATGATAATAGTATTCTTATATTATATAATTTGCCTGATAAAATTAAAAAAAGTGTGATTTTAGCTACTAAAAGGATTTTAAGCGGTAAGTTTAGCACTAGCGAGTGGAATGAAATATTGAAAGAGTGTTACAAATAATAATTCAATAAAAAAAAAGAAGTATTTAACTATACTTCTTTTTTGTTTATTGAATTATTATTTACAGTTTTCACACAGACCATAAAAATAAATTTTACTGGTTAAAACTTCATAATTTGTATATTTTTTTACATCTTCATTTACATTTGAAAAGGTTATACCTTCTACATCATCAACTTTGCCACAATTCATGCATTGTATATGAGGATGTGATTGCATATTGCCATCATATCTAAAACTACCCTCACCTACATTAAGTTCTATTATGAGTTCAACCGCTACAAGTGTTTTTAGTGCTTTATAAATTGTAGCCAAGCTCATAGTAGGATATGTGGGTTGTAGAGCTTTGTAGATTATTTCTGCAGAAGGATGTTCCTTTGTTGATTGAAGATATTTATAGACAGCAATGCGCTGAGGTGTAAGCTTTAATTTTTTTTCTTTAAATATCGTTGTTATATTATTCATATACACCATCCTATAAGTTAATTTACTATAAGACTTATTATATAATAAAAACTATTACTTGTCAAAAGAAATAATATAAATATTATAGCGGTATTTAAAATATTATTGTGTTTTTAATTCATTTATAGATTAAGTAACATATATTAATAATATAGAAAGGGGGAGCTTATATATTGAAAAAAACCTATGTACTAGATACCAACGTTATTCTGTATTCACCAAGTGCTATATTGTCTTTTGGAGATAATGATGTAATAATACCTGAAGTGGTGTTAGAGGAATTAGATAGTTTTAAAAAAGATAAGAGTGATTTAGGAGCCAATGCCAGATATGCTGCTAGACTTATTGACAAACTTAGAAAGAATGGGAAATTAAATGAGGGTATTGAGCTTGAAAATGGGGGAAGGCTTAGAGTAGAAATGAATCATTATGATATAAAAATTCCTCCGTCTTGGAATAAAGAAAAAGCGGACAATAGAATAATACAGGTATGTAAAGGACTTAAAGAACAAGGTAAGGATGTATGGTTAATAACTAAAGATATATTTCAAAGAATAAAAGCAGATGCAGTAGATATAAAAGTAGAAGATTTTTATGAAAAATTTGTACCAGAATATGATAATCAATATACAGGAAGATTAGATGTGTTTGTATCCCCAGACAAACTTCAAGAATTTTTCAGTAAAAAGATTTTAGGAATTGATAATTTACTTAACTATGATGAGAATACAGAAGAATATACAAACCCAATATTATTCATAAACCAATTTTTATTAATGCATTCATTAGAAAATCCTAAACAGACTGCGCTGGGTAGATACGATGGTAAAAATGTAGTACCACTTTACAATAAGGATAGTAAACCTTTAGGTGTTGTACCAAGAAATGTAGGACAGCGATTTATGTTAGAAGCGTTAAGCATGGATTCAATAAAAGCACCACTTGTAATTGTTAAAGGACCGGCAGGGACAGCTAAAACATTATTTTCATTAGCTGTAGGGCTCCAAAAAATATTAAATGATAATAGTGAACATTACAGAAGAATTCTAGTTTGTAGACCAAATGTTACTATGGATGAGGACATAGGGTTCTTACCTGGTACGGAGCAAGAAAAAATAGCCCCATTTATGAGACCTATTTTTGATAATTTAGAGATACTTGTGGATTCTGATGAAAAGCAGCGTTATAAAAATGAGAAAGATTTACTTGAGAAGATAAAAGATTTGTTTGATAGAAGAATTATAACTACTGAAGCAGTTGCTTACCTTAGAGGAAGGTCTATAGTAAAAAATTGGGTAATTATAGATGAGGCACAAAATTTGTCTCCGAAACAAGTTAAAGCAATAATAACTAGAGTTGGAGATGGAACTAAGCTTATTCTTATAGGCGACCCAGAACAAATAGATCATCCGTTTCTTGATTCAAGATCAAATGGCTTGTGTTATGCCTCTGAAAAAATGAAGGGCAGTAGTTTATGTTATCAGGTAACACTCAAATATGATGAATGTGAAAGGTCACCTTTAGCATATGAGGCTTCGAAAAAATTATAAATATATTGTTGTTATAGAAGAGAGCATATGGATTTATGCTCTCTTTTGTATATATTTAGTATACTATTAGTATAATTAACAAAGATTACATATAAATTATGTTTAAATATTCAGTGTTTTATTGTACAATGTTATAGTACTTAATATAATACATAATAAAAAAGGATGGAACACATGAAAAAAATAAAAAATGTAAGAAGCAAAAAAACAAGTGCAAAAACATTGGTTTTGCTATTTATCACATTTGAATTAGTTTTTACAGCTATTACTGGCCCGTTTATGGTTTATTATGGTCCTTTCAAAAATGTAAAAACTACAGTAGTTGGTGCAGCAATGACAACACTCACATTGCAATGGGTAGTGGAATCATTTTTATCTGATGATAAAATAAAAGAAATAATGAAGGAACAATCAGTAGAAACCATTGTTCAAAATAGTGTAGACGACAAAGAGTCTGGTATAAAGATAGAAAATAAAAATGATAATAATATTGAACGATATGATATAACAGGAAAAAAATACAAAGGATATGTACTAGTAATTAGTGACCCAACTAGGATAAAAGTAGGGTATACCAGTAAGCTTTACAAAGAAGGTCAATTAACCAGTAAAATTGCAAAAGATAATGGTGCAATTGCAGCTGTTAATGGCGGAGGGTTTACAGATAAAGTTGATGGAGCACTTTGGACAGGCACAGGAGCGAATCCAGCCGGAATTATAATGGCTGATGGAAAAATAATTCATAATGATATCAAAGATGAAAATCAAAAAAGAAATGTTGTAGCATTAACCAAATCTGGAAAACTTCTAGTTGGACCTCATAGCATTAAAGAGATGAAAGAAACTGAGGTAACTGAAGCTGTATCTTTTGGACCAGCATTAATAGTTAATGGAAAGAAAACTATAAATAATGGGGATGGGGGATGGGGCATAGCTCCTAGAACAGCGATAGCACAAAGAAAAGATGGAGCTATAATACTACTGGTTATTGATGGTAGACAGGTAAATAGTTTTGGGGCTACTTTAAGAGAGGTTCAAGACTTGTTATATGATGAGTATGAAGCTTATAATGCTACTAACCTAGATGGAGGTTCTTCTTCTACGTTATTTTATGACGATGAAATTGTAAACAGTCCTTGTGATAGTCTAGGAGAGCGAGCTGTACCTTCAATTATATATGTAGAGGATAGAGAGTAGGATATTTAAAATTAAAGGAGAAAGCATTATGAAATGGATGAAAAGAATAAGTATATGGATAATAATTTCTTTATCTATACAAGGGTTAGTTCTATTTTATTTAAATCAGTATTTTTCAGTTATTGATTCCAATGTGGTTTCAAAAAAAGTTGAGGACGATAAAAGTGACAAAGTAAAAAACATTGATATTATAGTACCTGAAAACGCAGAAAATATATTAGTATCCTATGATGCCAAATATTTAGCCTATTATGAAAATAAACAACTAAAAATTGCTAATTGCAAAGATGGAAGTGTTAAAAATATAGAGGTGGATGAGGAAAATATAATCTCTTTTTATGAATGGCTTCCAGATAGAAATAGAATGCTTTTTGTAGAGCGAAAAAGTGATGGTAAATCTAATGATTTAGTATTATATTCTTATGAAGTATCAAAGGGAGAAAAAGTAAAGATTAAAGATTTAAACCTCAGGGACAGAAAATCAGAAGTAGCAGATATACAAGTATCAACGTTAACAGGAGTTACTTACGTAAAAGTTTCAAATATTCATGGGTTAACTACTATATATAGGTTCGACAGAATGGGAACTATGACAATAATTAATACAATACCTAAATTTGTGAGTAATATTGAATTAGTTCGTGGTGAGGACAAACTGGTGTATGAGGGATTAGTTTATAATGAAATATACGTTACGAACAGTTATGAAGCTATAACTATTAAAGATGTAGACAAGCTGACGTTAATTGGTACTGATGATGACGATAATATTTACCTTGGAGAATTAAAAAATAATATAATAAACAAGATTTATTATGGTCAAATATCGGAGAATACTAGTGAATGGGAAGACATTGGTCTACAAACACCGTCTGTAAAAGATGATTTATTTGTATCGCCATCAGGCAAAATTTATCAAAATGATTCCCTTAGAGGGGTAGTAAAACAAATTAAGTCTGGTATATTAACTAGTTATAAAGGCAAATTATTGCAGTCATATACTAAAGGCATAGTAACCTTAATAGGTAATAAAATATCTTTTGTTTCTTTTAAGTAGTTAATGAATATTTATGATTTTAAACTATGCCAATGGCATAGTTTTTTTATTTGAAATGAATTTTGTAAAAAAAATGCAAAATGTTTACAAAATGGAAATTTAGTAATATACTAAATTTACTGGCTTGTCCGTAATTTACATATAAATGAATAATTATAGTTTAGATGCAAATTATAGAATGACATCCTTATTTAATGAATGGAGGGGTTTATTTGTTTACTAAATTCAAAGGGAAAAAAATTACAGCCTGGTTATTGACATTAATGATGATTTTAACTTTTATTTCACCGGTGAATGCATTTGCTGAAGAAAGTGGGGGGGAAGTAGAAATTCAGATTCTTGCTACAAGCGATATTCATGGAAAAATTATGCCTTTTGACTATGCGCAAAATGTAGTTTCAGATGGAGGAAGCTTGGTTCAAGTAGCATCAGCGGTAAAAGATTTAAGGGCATCTAATCCAAACACAATTTTGATCGACGCAGGGGATACAATTCAAGGAAACACAGTCGATGATGTATTTAATGATGCAGATGAACATGCTATTATGACTGCACTTAATACAATGGATTATGACGCATGGACATATGGTAACCACGAATTTAACTTTGGAGTACCAACTCTAGAAAAAATATCAAACCAATTTAATGGTACTGCATTAAATGGAAATGTATCTAAAAAAGATGGAACACCTATTGCAAAAGCTTATACAATTAAAGAAATAGGCGGAGTAAAAGTTGGTCTTATAGGAATGGTTAGTCCTAATATAAAAAGATGGGATGCAGCAAACTTAAAAGAGTACACAGTTACAAACCCAATTGTTGAAACTAAAAAAGCAATAGCAGAATTAAAAGGTAAAGTAGATATAATGATTGGAATAATGCATATGTCGGAAACGCCTGAATATGGAGAAGCGGGTTCCGGTGCAGATGAAATAGCTGCAGCATGTCCAGAACTTACTGCAATAATTGCAGCTCATCAGCATAAAGCAACACAAAAGGTATATGACAATGGAGTTGTGCTTGTTGAGAATTTGAATGATGGTGGTACCTTAGCACAAATTAATATTAGTCTCACTTATACCGATGGGAAATATGTAGTTAGTGATAAGGCTAATGATATTACTAAAAACATTATATATGTAAAAGATCCAACTACTAAGGAAGTGGTTTATCAGCCAGAAGAATCACTTGCGGCTGTACTTGTACCTTTTGATAAGATGTTAAAAGATAATGGGGCTAAAGTTATAGGAAAGCTTGAAGGTGGAGATTTAGTTCCGGCTCCAGAGGTTAAAGGAATATCCAATGCATACGTGCAAGATAATGCTATGACTGATCTTATTAATGAAGTTCAAATGTACTACAGTGGGGCGGAGATATCTTCAGCAGCGGCTTTAGATGGTAATGCAAACATTAAAGCAGGTGATATCAAGAAATCAGATTCCGCTCTTATTTACAAATATCCAAACACTCTTTATTTGGTTAAAATGACAGGAATACAACTTAAAAAGTATATGGAATGGTCAGCGAGCTATTTTAATACTCACAAGCCAGGAGACTTAACAGTTTCATTTAATCCTGATATAAGAGGATACAACTATGATATGTTATCTGGTGTAAAATATGATATAGATATATCAAAGGAACCAGGAAAAAGAATAGTAAATCTAAAAAAACTTGATGGAACACAAGTATTAGATACAGATACTTTTAAAGTTGCTGTAAATAATTATAGATACTCTTCTCAATTATCTAAAATTGGTGATGTGTTCTCAGAAGGAGATTCACTACCAATACTATTAGAATCAGACGTAAATCAAGGAAGACCGATAAGAGAAATGATTGGTGATTATATTAAAGATGTAAAAGGTGGAACAATAACTCCAGATGTAGATGGTAACTGGAAAATAATAGGAAATAATTGGGAATTCCAAGCTAGAGCCAATGCAGTAAAGGCTATTAGTGATGGAAAATTACAATTGCCAATGTCAGCAGATGGAAGAACTCCAAACATAGCATCTGTAACTTATAAGGATCTTGTACAAGCTACAGGTGAGAGAGAAGTTAATATACTTACTTTCAATGACTTCCATGGCGCTGTAGAAGAAGGTGGAAAGAATGCAGGTATAGCTAAGTTTGCTGGAGAAATAAATAGAGTAAAAAATATCAATCCTAATACTATAGTAGTAGCAGCAGGAGACATCTTCCAAGGAAGTGCAATGTCTAACTTAACTTATGGTGCACCAGTAAATGAAATGATGAAAGAAGTTGGTGTGGTTGCATCAGCAGTAGGAAATCATGAATTTGATTGGGGCATTGATAAAATAGCTAAGTGGGCAGAGGAAGGTGAATATGATTTCTTAGCTTCAAATATCTATGATAAAACTACTGGTAAGCCAGTAACTTGGGCTAAGCCATATATGATAGTTGAAAAAGGTGGAATTAAAATAGGACTTGTTGGAATTGCAACACCAGAAACAGCATTCAAAACAAGCCCAGTAATAGTTAAAAATTTAGAATTTAAAGATCCAGTAGCTTCAGCTAAAGAATGGGCTAAAGTTGCAAAAGATAATGGGGCAGATGTAGTTATTGCATTAACTCATTTAGGAGCTTTCCAGGATGATGATGATAAAATTACAGGAGAAGCAACTGACCTTTGTGGCGTTGAAAATATAGATGCAGTTATTTCAGCTCACACTCATCAAACAGTAAGTGGTATGGTTAATGGAATTCCTGTAGTTCAGGCATATAAAGAAGGAAGATCTTTAGGAAGATTAACAATTAAAGTTGATGCTGATGATAAAGTAGCAGGAATAGTGCCATCAGTAGATACTTTATATAAGAGAGCAGATACTTTAGTAGAAGATGCTACAGTAAAAGCAATTGCTGATAAATATTCTAAAGAATTAGAACCTATACTTGGTGAGATTTTAGGAGCAACAGATAAAAAATTGACTCATGATAAAAGTGCTCCAGGAACCTCACTCCTCGGACAATGGACAACGGATGTTATGAGAAAGGTAGCAGGTACACAAATTGGTATAACTAATGGTGGTGGACTAAGAGTTCCATTAGCTGCTGGAAATATTACAATGGGTAACATGTATGAAGTTATGCCTTTTGATAATACATTAGTAACTATGAAACTTAAGGGTTCAGATTTAAAGAGAGTAATAGAAAATGGAATAGGCAATGCAGAAATTGGTTGGGTTCAAGTAGGCGGAGTTAAAGTTTACTATGATGAAAAAGCTGAGTTTATGGATAGAATTTCGACTATGCTCTTAGAAGATGGCACTCCAGTTGAAATGGACAAAACTTATTCAGTAGTAACTAACGACTTTATGTTCTCAGGTGGAGATAAATTTGACTTCACAGGTGCAATAGATGATGTAGATACTATGCTTCCAATAAGAGATGCATTAGTAACTGAATTAAAAGCAGTTAAAAAATTATCAGTTACAAACAATAACAACCTTGTTTCAGGTACTGCACCAGTAACGACTACAACGCCAACAGCAGCAGGTAATGTAACAAACTTACCAAAAACAGGTTCAGTGGTTGATACAAGTGTATTAGTGAATTTAGGAGTTTTGATGATGCTTTTAGGAGCAGGTTATATAGTTGTAGAAAATGACAGGAAAAGAAGAAATGAAGCAGCGTAATTAAAATTATATAATGTTACTTAATACCTTATCTTTTTAAGATAAGGTATTTTGCGTATTTGGAAATATAGTAATTATTCTATTACTTGAAAAAACCTACATACTTATAAACTAAGCTTACTTAATGAGAAGTATTTGTAATAATTTATTATTTTATTTTTAACAATTTACAATTTGAAATAGGAAGAAACTTTGTTATAATAAGTGTACTAGGTTTTAGGATAACTAACAATTATTGATTGATATAATTGCTAGTTATCCTAGAAAAATAAAAGGAGGTATAAAATGTTTAGTGGAGCAAGCATTCGAGAAATTATTTTGATGATACCAGCAATTTTAATAGCATTTACTTTTCATGAGTTTGCACACGCAATTACAGCAGATATGTTAGGTGATAAAACTCCTAGATTTCAAGGGCGAATTACGCTTAATCCGATTTCTCATATAGATCCAATGGGATTTATTTTAATTTTATTGGTAGGCTTTGGATGGGCAAAACCAGTTCAAACAAATCCCAGTGCCTATAAAAATTATTATAAGGATGATTTAAAAGTTTCACTAGCAGGCCCAATGGCCAATATGATACTTGGTCTTATATTTGCAATTTTTGCAGTATTATTTTTTAGAATTTCACCAATTCAAGGTGAGTTAAACAAAATCATTCTAGAAATACTAAAAAATGCAATATATATAAATTGTTTGTTGTTTTTTCTTAATTTAGTGCCGATACCAGGGTTTGATGGATTTCATATACTTAGAGATTTGTTTCCAAAGTTTTTTTACAATATATCAGATTCAGTTACTAAGTACCAATTCTTATTATTTATGGTGCTTATATTCCCTATATTACCTGGTGGAAATTCAGTATTTAATATAATTGTAGGACTACCCGCGTCTAAGCTATTTTCCTTTTTCATAAGTATTGCGGATATGATTTAAATGAAAGGATGGATTATTCTTTATGAATTTTCTATATTGGACATGTCTTGTATGGAGCTCTTACGTAATTAGAGGTGGCGAAACTTTTATTAGGTGTTAATATACCTAAATTAAAATCAATCATTCAGAGCAGTATTAACGTGCTAGCAAAGGTATGGACAATATAAGGAACACTTTAAAAATATTAAACCATCACCCGAAGATAACAACTAAAACTATAAAGTTTGTTTAGAGTAACTCCTGTGATATAATAATAAAGTGAAATCTAGAAATAAGTATGTAGTAATTTTTAATATTATAAATATAAGGAGAGAATTATATGCGCCTAAGAAAAAAATATTGGGCTAGACCAGAGTTAGACTCTAGCCAGATTGTAATTACAGACCAATATGCTCATAAAGGAAAATGGAATGAAATATTTAATAATAATAATGAAATATATTTAGAGGTAGGCTGCGGTAAAGGTGGATTTATAGCAGAGAAGTCTAAGCAAAATCCAAATATTAATTTTATCGGTATAGATTTAAAAGATGAGGTGCTAGTATTTGCCCTTAGAAAAGTACTAGATGTAAGAGGAATTGAAGATTCAGAAGAGGTAAATGTAAGACTTATGCCTCTAAATATTATGCTAATAGATGATGTCTTTAAAAAAGATGAGATAAGCAGGATTTATATAAATTTTTGTAATCCTTGGCCAAAAGAAAGGCATAACAAAAGAAGATTAACTCACACTAGGTTCTTGACTAATTATAAAAAATTTCTAAAGCCAGGCTCTGAAATTTGGTTTAAAACAGATAATACACAATTATTTGAAGAATCTTTAGAATACTTTAAAGAAAGTGGCTTTGAAATATTATTTTTAACCTATGATCTCCACAAAAGTGATTTTAAAGAGAATGTAGTTACAGAATATGAAGCTAAATTCTCAGAACTCGGTATGAAAACTATGTTTTTGCTAGCTAAATTAATTGTAGAGAATGATTAAACATTTAAAAATATAATAAAGTTATAAACAGAGTTGTCCACACTATAGCCAGGAAGTTTGGTTTTAGTGTGGACAATTTTAGTTTTTTCATTGATTATTGTTACATAATCACACAAGTGTCATAGTAAGAGCTCTTTAATAATATAATTGTTTAGAACGTGTAAATATTATTATTAAGGGGTTGAACACTTAATGCAGGAAAACAAAAGAACTTATGATGGTGAAATCATGTTAATAAAAATTTTATGTATCATCATTGTCTTATTATTAGGTACATATTTTGTAAATAGTATCTACACTATTAAAGTGAATTCAAGAGTTATTAATGATTTTGCAACTATATTTCTTAGTATAATACTTGAAGGTATACCCTTTATTTTAATTGGTGCTTTAGCTTCTTCTATAATTCAAATATTCGTATCGGAGGAAACAATTGCAAGGATAATTCCTAAAAATAAATTCGTAGGAGTACTTATAGCATCATTAGTTGGTCTTGTTTTTCCAGTATGTGAATGTGCTATTGTTCCGATAACAAGAAGACTCCTTAAAAAAGGGGTCCCTCTAGGTATTGCAGTTACCTTTATGTTATCCGTGCCTATAATGAATCCAGTGGTTTTATTGTCAACACATTATGCTTTTATGGGAATGTCATATATGGTAATAGCAAGAGCTATGTTTGGTATGATGGGTGCTATAACAATAGGGGTTCTTATAGGTGGACTTCATAAAGATAGCCCATTTAAAGTGAAAAAAATAAAAACGTCTAAAGGAAACATAATTATACATAATCATAGTCATTTAGATAAAAGTCATGATAACTGTTCTTGCGGTCATAATCATAATCAAAGTAATACACGTAATATGTTTATAAGAAATTTAGAAGAGGTAATATCACATACAAGTGCAGAGTTATATGATATAGGAAGGTTTTTTATAATGGGGGTATTTCTATCTACATGTATGCAAGTGTTTATACCAAAGGAATTTATATTGTCAATAGGTAGCGGTGTTTTATCATCTATAATAGTAATGATGGTATTAGCTTTTGTTTTATCAGTTTGTTCAGAAACTGATGCGTTTATTGCTAGAAGTTTCTTAGGACAATTTACCACTGGTTCAATTTTAGGTTTTTTAATATTAGGACCTATGATAGATATAAAAAATACCATTATGCTTTGTGGAAGCTTTAAAATAAATTTCGTAGTTAAACTTATTTTCCTTATAATTACTATTTGCTTTATACTTGCAGTAATAGCGAATTTATTTCCACTCGAACTTCTAAGCAAGAGGTTTGCTTTGTAAATGATATTTATATAAATTGGTAGGAAATTATAAGGAGGGAAATGTGTGAGAAAAAAGATAAATTTGAACGAATTAATATGGCTTTTTATACTTTTAGGTTTTTCTTATTATTTTTATATGATTATAAGTACAGAAAAAATAACTCTATACGTACATCCCAAAATGATTAAATACGTAAAGTTTGCATTATATTTTTTTATTGTTTTGACTATTTTACAATGCAAAAATATTTTTAGTATTAAAAAAAATAAAAAGTTAAAGATTGGTTATATTATGTTTTTGATCCCACTTACTTTAGGATTTTTATTAAAATCAGAGGGAGTGAGTGCCTATAATGTAATAAACAAAGGGTTTTCATTAACATCACAACTAAAAATTAATACCTTAAAGCATAAACATGCAACGTTAGATGATGGAACAGAGATATGCGAGCATAGTGATGACGAAGAGAGTCATTCTAGTGACGATGATTATGTGCTGTTAAATGAGTCATTAGACAGTATAGCACTAGTAAAAAGTGCAGCTATAGATATGGGAAGTGAAAATTTTATAAATACTTATGAGAATATATATGGAAATCCATATGATTATGTTGGTAAAACTATTAATATGAAGGGGTTCGTATATAATCAAAATGGACTTAATAAAAATGAATTTATATTATCTAGAGTTCTAGTAAGTTGTTGCAGCGCAGATGCTCAGTTAGTGGGTATTTTGTGTGATTACTCAGATGGAAATGCATTGACTGAAGGCACTTGGGTAAATGTAGTGGGTACACTTGGGCAATATGAATATAAAGATGCTAAAAGTGGAGAAACTAATGTGATTCCAATAATTAAAATAGATAAGATAGAACAAATTGAGGTAGATAATAATGAGTATATATATAATTAAAATAATGGGGGACGGTTAACAACTTGCAAAATAGTGTTAACCATCCCCGATAAGTTGACCGTTACTTAAAATACCCCTCAGCCATTAAAAGCTCAGCTGTAAGTACTGCGCCACCAGCTGCACCACGTAGAGTATTGTGAGATAGACAAACAAATTTATAGTCAAATAAAGTGTCTTCTCGGAGTCTTCCAATCGATACTCCCATGCCGTTTTCAATATCTCTATCTAGTCTAGATTGAGGTCTATCATTTTCCTCAAAGTAAGTTAGAAATTTCTCCGGAGCACTTGGAAGTTTTAAAAGTTGAGGTTTACCTTTGAAACTCGCCCAAAGTTCTAAAATATCTTCTTTAGTTGGTTTAACTGCAAAAGAAACGGAAACTGCAGCTAAGTGACCATCTGAGACAGGCACACGAATGCATTGAGCGGAAATTATAGGTTCCGTTGCATTAACAATTTTATTGTTCTCTATATGTCCCCAAATTTTCATAGGTTCTTGCTCACTTTTTTCTTCTTCGCCTCCGATATAAGGTATAACATTATCCATTATTTCTGGCCAATCTGAAAATATCTTTCCAGATCCAGATATAGCTTGATAAGTACATACTGATATTTTTGTAGGTTTAAATTCCATAAGTGCATTTATAGCAGGAACATAACTTTGAATTGAGCAGTTAGGCTTAGCAACAATAAATCCCTTTTTAGTGCCTAGACGCTCACGTTGCATATGAATTAACTCTAAATGTTCAGCATTTATTTCTGGAATGATCATTGGAATATCCACGCATCCGCGGTGGGCAGAGTTATTTGAAATTACTGGAGTTTCTGATTTTGCATATTTTTCTTCGATTTCTCTTATTTCATTTGCAGGCATATTAACTGCACAAAATACGAAATCTACTTCACTGCTTATTTCCTCTACTTGCTTAACATTTTTTATTACTATATTTTTAACACTTTCAGGCATAGGCACGTCTAATTTCCATCTATTTTTTACGACTTCGGAATAAGTTTTACCCACTGAGTTCTCACTAGCAGCTATAACAGCTATTTCAAAATATGGGTGCTCGTGAAGAAGTGTAATAAGACGTTGACCAACAAATCCAGTTCCGCCGAGTAAACCAACCTTTAATTTTTTATGCATTGTATTAATACCTCCTGATTTAATAATATATACTTGTGATAGAATAAAAGCACTTATACTTATAAATATTTTTAACTATTTTATAAAGTTAATAATAATAACAAATATAAAACTTATATAAGAATTTCTATTATAGTTGATTATAATGGTAAAAAGTATATACTTCAAGTGTATTTTTGTATAGAATAGATATGTATAATAAATTTATGTTATGCTAATTAAGCTAAAGTTATATAATATGTGTAGAAAGAGTTTAAAAGGAATGGGGAATGAAGTTGTTTATAAATGATCAAGATAAGTTAAAGTTGTATGGATTTAACAATTTAACAAAATCATTAAGTTTTAATATTTATGATGTTTGCTATACAAAAACAAAAGAAGATCGAAAAAAATATATAGAGTATATTGACGAGCAATACAATGCTGAGAGACTAACTAAAATTCTTACTAATGTAACTGAAACAATAGGTGCTAGTGTACTTAACCTTGCAAAGCAGGACTACGATCCTCAGGGAGCAAGCGTAACATTACTTATCTCAGAGGAAGAAATTCCTCTATATGTGGTTGATCCTTCTTGTAATAGAGGTATTTTAACACCAATTCGTGAGAATATTGTGGGACACCTAGATAAAAGTCATGTAACAGTACATACTTATCCTGAAAGTCACCCTCAAAATGATATAAGTACTTTTAGAGTAGATATAGATGTATCAACTTGTGGAACGATATCACCACTAAAGGCTTTAAATTACTTAATAGCTAGTTTTGATTCAGACATTATTACTATTGATTATAGGGTTAGAGGTTTTACCAGAGATATGGACGGTAAAAAATGCTTTATAGATCATAAGATTAGTTCCATCCAAAATTACATTACTAAAGAAACCAAAGATAGATATAGTTTAATCGATATGAATATATTTCAATCTAATATATTTCATACAAAAATGAAGTTAAACGAATTAGATCTTCCTAATTATCTCTTTGAGATTAAGGAAGAAGATTTAAGTGAGGATGAAAGAAGCGATATTATACAAAAGTTAGAAAAAGAAATGATAGAAATATTTTATGGCATGGACGTTCCTAATTTGTAGTGGTTGTAGTATGTTTTGTTTATAAATAACATAGTAAATTATTTAAAGACTTCAGAAGAAAATTTATATTGCCTTCTGAAGTCTTTTTTTAAAAAATAAAATTAAAATAATTATAGAATAAGTAAGTACACATTGTCTTGTAACTTATGTTTTTTATATATTTATATGGTATAATTAAACATATATTAAAAATATTATAACAAATGAGATGTATTAATATTTATTTACAAGAATAAGCTTGAAAACGGTTTGATTTACTGCAACACATTTAAAAGATCACTAATAAGTAGGCTACATTAGTATAGTGGTAGAAAGGAGAAAACTAGCATGATAAAAAAAGAATTAATAGCTATGATATTGGCAGGAGGTCAAGGTTCAAGACTCAAGCAATTAACAAAAATGATAGCAAAACCTGCAGTTCCATTTGGAGGAAAGTACAGAATTATAGATTTTTCTTTAAGTAACTGTTCTCACTCCGATATAGACACTGTAGGAGTTCTTACTCAGTACCAACCATTGGCTTTAAACGCTCATATAGGAATAGGAACACCTTGGGATCTAGACCGAAGAAATGGTGGAGTTAGCATGCTTGCACCGTACCAAAGTGAAGATGGTGGGAATTGGTATAATGGAACCGCAGATGCTATTTATCAAAACACAAATTATATTGATAGTTATGATCCGGAATATGTGCTTATTTTATCAGGAGACCATATTTATAAAATGGATTATTCCAAAATGCTGGATTATCATAAGGAAAAAGGTGCCGATGTTACTATCGCAGTATTAGAAGTACCATTAGAAGAGGCTTATAGATTTGGAATGATGAACACACGTAAAGATGATAGTATCTATGAATTTGATGAAAAACCAACAAAACCTAAAAGTAATTTAGCATCTATGGGAGTTTATATTTTTAATTGGGCTGCTCTTAAGCAACTTTTAAAAGAGGACAACCTTGATAAAAATTCCAGTAATGACTTTGGGAAAAATATAATACCGAAAATGATAAATAATAATCAGAAGCTATATGCATATCCTTTCAAAGGGTATTGGAGAGATGTGGGTACTATTGAAAGTTTTTGGGCAGCTAATATGGACATGTTAGCTGATGATAATGAACTGGACATTTACGATACGAGGTGGAGAATATATTCAGTTAACCCAATGTTACCACCACAATATATAGGGCCTCAAGCAAAAATTAACAACGCAATGCTAAATGAGGGTTGTACTGTTTTTGGAGAGATAGATAATTGTGTGCTTTTTCAAGGGGTTCATGTAGGCAAAAATACTAAAATAACTAATTCAGTTATTCTACCTAATACTAAAATAGGAAATAACGTGGTTATTGATAAGGCAATTATAGGAAGCAATGTTACCATAAGACGTAATTCTTGTATTGGTAATGGAGAAGACATTATTGTTATAGAAGAAGGAAAAGAGATTAAAGCTGATTCTAGGATATCAACTAAATTATAAATTTAACGGGGTGATTGTATGCTTAATAATTATATAGGAATGTTAATGTTAAATGAGCAAGAAGATAATATTAAAAGTCTTACCAAATCAAGACCTATAGCATCCATACCTATAGGTGGAAGATATAGAGTTATTGATTTCGTGCTTTCAAATATGGTTAATTCGGGTATTTATAATATAGGAATATTCACAAATACAAAATCTAGGTCATTAATGGATCATTTAGGTTCAGGCAAATCTTGGGATTTGGATAGAAAAATAAATGGATTATTTGTATTTAATTTTACAACGGAAGGTGCAGGCACACAGGATATAAACGCATTAAGTGAAAATATGGAATACATTCATAGAACAAAACAAGATTATGTAATAATATCTTCTTCATATGTAATATGTAACATAGATTACAATGAGGCTGCTAAGTATCATGAAGAATCTGGTTCTGATATAACTCTATTATACAAAAAAACAAGTAATGGTAAAAAGAATTATTTAGATGCTAGTACTTTATATATTGATGACAATAATAAAGTTTTGAGTATTGGTAAGAATAAGGGATCAGAGGACAAATTAAATATATCTATGGAAATGTTTATAATGAAAAAAACAACCCTAATAACGATTATAAACAATTGCACCCAGACAGGTTCTCATAATTCAATAAAAGCTGCAATATATGATAGTGTTAAAGAATTAAATGTAAATGCATTTGAGTTTAAGGGTTACGTACAATGTGTAAATTCTATAAAAAATTACTATAAAATAAGTATGGATATGCTAAATGCTAAAGTAACAAAGGAATTGTTTTATAGTCATGGGTTAATATATACTAAGATAAAGGATGAAGCTCCTACTAAATATTTTAACGGATCGAATGTTAATAATTCATTGATTTCAAATGGATGTGTTTTGAAAGGAAATATAGAGAATAGTATAATATCAAGAAGGGTTACTGTGGAGGAAAGTGCTCAAATTGAAAATTGCATAATATTCCAAAACTGTGTAATTAAAAAGGGTTGTAACCTCACGAATGTCATTATTGACAAAAACACTATTTTAAGTGAAGATACAGTGTTAAAGGGAGCGGTAGAGTTTCCGGTTGTTATAGAGAAAAAAACTCGATTATAAAATTTTAAAATCAATGGCATCTTAAGAAAATAAGGTGCCTAAAGGAGGTTTAATATGAAAGTATTATTTGTAGCTTCGGAGGCTTACCCTTTTATAAAAACAGGAGGTCTCGGAGATGTAGCATATGCACTGCCAAAAGAACTAAGAAAGCTTGGAATTGATGCAAGAGTAATTATTCCTAAATATAGTAGTATTCCATTGTTATTTAAAAATTGCATGGAGACTATTGCTAGTTTTAATGTGGATGTTGGATGGAGAAATCAATACTGTGGGCTACAATATTTAACATATGACGATATACCTTATTATTTTGTGGATAATGAGGATTATTTTAAAAGATCTGAGATATATGGGTGTTATGATGATGGTGAGAGATTTTCTTATTTTTCAAAAGCAATCATAGAATCTATAAAGTACATGGGAGATTTTGTACCTGATATAATTCATTGCAATGATTGGCATTGTGGAATTGTTCCAACACTACTTAAAGAAAACTATAGTGAGGATGCCCGATATGATAAAATAAAGAGTATATTTACTATTCATAATTTAAAATATCAAGGAATATTTTCAAAAGAAGTATTAGGAGATTTATTAAATTTAGATGAGAAGTATTTTTCGGATGAAGCTCTAAAATTTTATGATTCAATATCCTTTATGAAGGGTGGAATTGTTTTCTCAGATGTAGTAACAACTGTGAGTAAAACTTATTCAGAGGAAATACAGACTCCTTTTTATGGGGAATCACTAGATGGACTATTATCCTCAAAATCAGAAAATTTATATGGCATAGTAAATGGAATAGATTATGGTCTATACGATCCTAAAGTGGACAAAAAAATCTTCTGTAATTATGATGTGAAAAGTAGAGATCAAAAAGTTAAAAATAAGTTAAATCTTCAAGAAAAATTAAACTTTGCAGTAAATAAAGATATACCAATGATAGGCATTGTTACTAGACTCGTTAAACAAAAGGGGTTGGATTTGATAACTCTTAAACTCCAAGAATTACTTAGCCTTAATATTCAAATAGTATTGCTTGGTAATGGTGACAAATACTATGAAGATATATTCCAACATTACGCCTCTATATATCCAAGTAGGATATCTACAAACATTGTTTTTGATGAGACGCTAGCACAGCAAATATATGCTGCTTCAGACATGTTTTTGATGCCATCATTATTTGAACCTTGTGGTATTGGTCAACTTATAGCACTTAAATATGGAAGTATTCCAATTGTTCGCGAAACGGGAGGATTAAAAGACACCATTATTCCATATAATAAATATACAGGTGATGGTAATGGTTTTTCTTTTATAAATTATAGTAGTAATGAGTTACTAGAAGCTATAAATAAAGCTCTAGATTTATATAACGACAAAGAATCCTGGGATAAATTAGTTCAAAGTGCCATGCTTTCAAACAATAGTTGGGAAAATTCAGCTAAAAACTATATGGATTTATATAATAATATAATAAAATAAGTTTTTAGTATTTAAATTATAAATTACTGGGTGGTGAATGTTGTGGTTATTGATAAAAAAACATTTAAAGTTGACTATATTAGAAAATTGCAAACGATGTTTGCAGAAGAGGCTGGAGATGCATCTACGCTGCATCAATACTATGCTTTGGGATCATTAATTAAAGATTATTTTTCTAA
>NZ_JBNMNU010000008.1:0-47338 GCF_051278035.1 Clostridium sp. | reverse complement strand
GGGCCTGTAAATAATTTTGTGTAAACAGAATAAAATATACTCTTTCTTGGCAATAATTGAGATAAGTGATTATCAAAGATTGTAAGGAGGAGTATTTTTATGTCAAACATTTCAAAAGAAATTTTAAGGGATTATATCAACGAGCAGAAGTTCACAAGCCCAGATGAGGTTTTGTTAGCTATGAAGGGTATGTTTAGAGACATTCTTCAGGAAACACTAGAGGCAGAAATGGATTCGCAACTTGGATATGACAAATATGATATATCAGAAAAACAAACTCCAAACAGTAGAAATGGTTATTCTAAAAAGACCGTGAAATCTGAACTTGGAGCAGTAGAGCTTAATATACCACGTGATAGAAATGGTGAATTTGAGCCTAAAATATTACCTAAGTATCAAAGGAATATAAATGGTATTGAAGATAAAATAACGGCTCTTTATGCAACAGGAATGACTACAAGAGACATATCAGAGCAAATCAAAAATCTATATGATGTTGATATCTCTGCCGAGATGGTATCAAATATAACGAACAGGATACTTCCTTTAGTTACAGAATGGCAAAACAGACCTCTCGAAAAGACATATTCATTTGTTTTTATGGATGCAATACATTTTAAAGTGCGTGATGACAAACATATTATAATCAAAGCAGCTTACGTTGTATTAGGCGTAAATATGGATGGTGAAAAAGAGGTGCTTGGCATTTGGATAGGAGCAAATGAAAGCAGTAAGTTTTGGCTTTCGGTGCTTAATGACCTTAGAAACAGAGGCCTTAAGAACGTTTTGGTGTTCTGTGTAGATGGCTTAAGTGGACTAAAGGAGGCAATAGGTGCTGTATATCCTTTTGCAAAGATACAACGTTGTATAATTCACCAGCTGAGAGCGAGTATGAAATATATACCGCATAAAGACAAGAAGGCATTTGCAAAAGATTTGAAAGCCGTTTATGGCGCAGTAAATGAGGATCTTGCGCTAGAAAATTTAAATTTTGCAAAAGAAAAATGGGTGAGTAAGTATCCAAATGCAATAAAGAGCTGGGAAGATAATTGGGATAATCTTATAACTTTCTTTGTATTTCCAGATTATATTCGTAGAATTATATACACCACAAATGCTATAGAGAGCCTCAACAGCCAATTTAGAAAAGTAACTAAAACAAAGCTTATATTTCCAAACGATGAAAGTCTTATGAAGATGCTATATTTGGCAACTGAGAAAGTAAGTAAGAAATGGAGTAGAGTATATTCAAATTGGGATCTTGTCATTAGCCAACTCAATATAATATTTAGTGAAATCTTAAATGAAGGAGCGTAGCTTTGGGACTCCGTCCCCCAACCCCCTAAAATTCATTGCTTTTTTTATCATCTTAAACAAGTAAAACGGACCATCCAAAGATCGCCCGTTAATGTATTATTCATTAATAACCACTTAAATTACTTCTCAACATCATCTTATTCTGCCATTTAAAAGGTATATTAGTAATAAAGGATGGAAATAATATACTGAGAAGTAAAGATAAAGTAACAAATTTTTTCTAATTTATTAACGTTTTTCCAAAATTAAATAATCCAATTATTTTGCTTAAAGAAAGAGAATACACAAAATAATTTACACCCTCTAGCAGTGTGATGCTTTAGTTTATTCAATCCTTGATTTTTAAGCAACCAGAAACTTTAACTTTAGGTTCCTCTCTTTTTAGGGTTATTTCAAATCTTTTTATATCTTCTATTTTCTGTTTATATATGGATACATCCTCTAAAGTAACATTTTCCTTTGTGAATTCAACTTTTTCATTGCTAAGGGGTATACGAATGATATCTGCAGTATCTTTATCCTTGGAAGTAGATGAGGCAAGGATTTTTTTTCTATAACGAGATATTCATTTTCGACAGGCACAGTAAAGATTTTATCAACTATAGAAGACTCCTTATAAATATTTACGTCTCCGGTTTGAACCCAATCCTTTGATATATCAAGTTGCTCTTTTTTAAATTTAAAGGTAGCATCCTTATCATCATTGGCTTTTTCTGTGGAATTTTTTATTATAATTTCACCTCCATCTATTCTAAAAAACACCTCGCGAATCTAATTAAGATTCGGAGATGTTCTATAATTTTTATTAGTTATCAATACCATCGTCAATTATATCAGCGTTGCCAGTTTTATTTATCCGAGACTCTTCTCTCTTAAGGGTTTCATCTATATGCTCTGTATTTTCTAATACACGTTTGTGAGCAGAAATCTCCCCTGTTACCACCGTATGCTTACCTACATTAACTTTTTCTTCACTTACAGGGATTTTAATGGTTTCTTCGTTTGTTATAGGTGAATCACTTGATTCATTGGTTATAGTTCTTCTTTCAATAACTACTTCCTCACGTTCTACAGGAACATCAACGGTTTTTACTTCTTCTATAATTTCCTTACCAATCTCTACGTCACCTTTTTGAACCCGGCTTTTGGCGATATCAAGTTCTTCTTTGCGAAGTTTGATTTTTGCTGTATCATCCATAATCTCTTTGCTAGGGCATCACCTTTTTAAATATGCCTTCAAATACACTCATATATATACCTCCATCAATAAGAAATTTTGTATCGTTTATATAATGTCCCTAATGAAATAAATTACCCTGTTTAAAAATTGTCAAAACAATAGAAAGCAATAACGTAAAATAATATTTGAAATACTGATTATAATAAATTATAATAAAACAAACAAATGAAATTTAATGAGGTGTATTTATGTTAAAAGTTATTGTTGTTGGTGGCGGTCCTGCTGGAATTATGGCAGCCATTAGTGCATCAAAAAATAATGAAGTTATATTAATAGAAAGAAATAAAGAAATTGGTGCCAAGCTAAAACTTACAGGTGGAGGCAGATGCAACATTACAAATAATCGCGATATAGAGGAATTTTTTGATAAAATAGTAAGTAATAAAAAGTTCCTATATAGTGCTCTTTATACATTTTCAAATCTTCAACTTTTAGAGTATTTTAGAGAAAATGGTTTAGAATATAAGGAGGAACTTGACCAAAAGATATATACCAAAAGTGATAAGGCAGATGAAGTTATAGAAGTTTTAAAATGTGACTTAGAAAGAAATAACGTTAAGATTTTGTATAACAGTAAAGTCCAAGAGTTAGTTATTAAAGATGGAACAGTTAAGGGTGTAATAACTGACGAGGGAAAAAGAATTTCAGGAGAAAAAGTAATTATAACAACTGGAGGAAAGAGCTACCCGGATTCGGGCTCAGATGGTTCTATGTTTGAAGTGTTAAGTGATCACGGACATACTATAACACCATTACATGCTGCATTAATTCCCTTGGTTATAAAAGAAGAGTTTGTTAAGAGTTTACAAGGTGTTTCAATGAGGGATGTTTTAATTTCAGCTAAACTTAAAAAGAAGAGTATAGAAAAGTTTGGTGATATGATATTCACTCATTTTGGAATATCGGGACCAGCAGTATTAAAGCTTTCATCTTATATAAATAAAGCTTTAGTAGAGGGTGAGGTACAAGTTATTTTAGACTTTTTAAGAGACACGTCTAAAGCTGAAATATCAGAGATTATGAGGATAAACCCAAATAAGACTGTACTTAACAATTTAAAAGGCACTCTTCCACAAAACTTCTTAAAGGAAATTTTTAATATGTTAGGATTAACTGAGGTTAAGGTTAATGATTTAAAGAAGGTAGATGAGAATAAAATAATTGGTTATATGAAGGAAATGAGGCTAACAGCTAGAGAAACACTATCAATTAAAGCAGCTCAAGTAACTTCAGGTGGAGTTAAAGTCAAAGAAATAAATGCTTCGACTATGGAATCAAAACTTGTAAAAAATCTTTATTTTGCAGGAGAAGTTATAGATATTGATGCTGAAACCGGAGGGTATAATCTTCAAATGGCATTTTCTACAGGATATTTAGCGGGAAGTAATTAAGGTGAAACCGATTTATCTATTTAAGGTAAGTCGGTTTTTATCGTATTATTAATTAGCACTTTTCTATGTTTTATTTCTAGTATCTTAAGGTGTAACATGTTAGTTATTGGAACGAGATATAGATAAAAGGCGTAGGGTACAAAACCTATACTACTCACTTCCATTGTCATGGTGGGAACAAAAGCTGCTATATTCCATGGAATTAGTGCAGCAAGTACTACTGCAGTATTTTCTAAGTCTAAAGATAACTTATAGTTATCCACGTTTTTGTCATCATAGCTCTTATTCATAAGATGGTGGGTTAAAACAATGGAAATAGACTGGTTGCAACCAAAGGCAGCAGTAATAATACTAGTAATAGCTGTATAGATAAAAAGGGTATAGCGTGTTTTTGCACTCATTAAAATACCTTCTATTTTTTTCAACATATTTGTTCCATTAAATATGCCCGCCAAGGCGCAGGATATAAAAACAACTAAGGCTGGTTTCCACATGGAGATAATTCCTCCACCCTTAAGTATGTTTTGAAGAGAGCTAGCTTCATCTAATTGGAAACCTAAAAATAAAAAATTTAATATTTCTATCGGTGTATATTGTTGAAATATTATAGCTATAATTGAGGCGAGTACAATGCTAATAAACATAGAAATTTTAACATTTATTCTAAACAGTGAAAAAATTAAAATAGATATCGCAGGGAATAAAATAATCCAGTTAATTTTAAAAATAGTTATTATTTCAGTATCTATATTACTTTGTATTAAATTCAGGGGCTGATTAAATGAAATAATGAGATAAATAACTACAGATAAGATAAAGGGTATTACTGATGTCTTAAACATATTCCATATGTTTGTGTAAAGATTTGTTTTGGTCAAATTTGCAATTAAGTTTGCACTAGATGACATTGGGGAGCATCTGTCTCCAAAGTAGGATCCGGCAATAATAGCACCTGCTGCAATATTTACATTTACGTTGCCACTTTTAGCCATTAATATTAATGCTACCCCGACAGTACTTACAGTTCCTAAAGAAGTGCCCAGTATGAAAGATACAACACAACTTATTATGAATGCATATAGAATAAAAAAATTTGGATTCATGTATGTTATTCCATAATATATTATAGCTGGGACCGTTCCTGAAGCCATCCATATACCAGTAATGCTCCCTATCAAAACAAATATTTTTAAGACAATAAAAGATTTTTTGCCTCCATCAATGGACATTTTAATAACATCGGTTAATGAAAAGCCTCGTCTTAATGAAATGAATACAAAAATAAAAAATGCGAGTAGCAGTGGAAAGCCTACAAATATTCCTTTAAAAATAGAAAAAATCAACACACAAAATGTAATTATCATGCCTATAATTATGTCCATAATAAACAACCTTTCATATAAACCAATATTTTTATTTTAGAATATTATCTCTATAGCACTTTGGGGAAATCCCTTTGTGTTTTTTGAATATTTTTGAAAATAAAAATGGGTCATTATACCCTATGGAATTTGATATCTCATTAATGGATAAGGTTGAGCTTGTGAGTAAATCACAGGCCTTTTGAAGTCTGAAATTTATAAGGTAATTTTGTGGGGGGATATTAAGTATATCTGAAAATAGCTGGCTTAGGTATTTTCTATTTATTCCAACATAGCCTGCAATTTCTTGTACACTTATTTTTCTAGAATAATTAGTATCTATGAACTCAATTGCCTGTTTTATATATGTTTCTTTATATTTAATAGAATTTTTATCTGTACTAAGTACAATTGTATCCTCTATTAAAATGGATAGTAGATTATAAAAGTTACTAATGGATTTTAAATCCATAGATTTTTCACATTTAGTAGAATCAAAAATAGCTTGAAAGCAATTATTAACGTGATCTTCCTGTGTGCATTTAAATACAGGGCTACTAGAATTTAGTTTTACACGATTTAAATAAGTTTCTGCATTAACGCCATTAAAAGCTACCCAAGAATAATTCCATGGGTCTTCTAAACAGGGGGTATAAGATACAAGTACATTTGGGCATACTAAAAAACCCTCACCCTTTGAGAGGTGATAGGTGGTGTCTCCTGATTTAAAGGTTCCGTATCCACTGTGAATATAATGAAGTTTATAGTGGGCCTTTATACCGGGTCCCCAGGAAAAATCATTCTCACAATCTCCGTTTCCGCAGTAATATAGTTTAATGTCCAGGTTCAATTCTGGATTAATATGTTCATTTTTAGGTTTAAAGCAAATCATAATGTTTATCTCCATTGTTTTTAGTATTATAAGACATTATAACATTATTTACAGTCATTGTAACATGGCTTTTCATTATAGTAATCATTATAATTGTATATATAATGAATTACAAAAAATATAAAAAATAATAATTATTAGGAAGGTGTAAAACTATGAAAAATATAAAAATTGCGAGTGGGAAAATAAATGGATCTGAAATTGGCCTTGGATGTATGAGAATAAATAGTCTATCCAAGAGCGAAGCATCTACTCTTATTAATACTGCGTTAGAAGAGGGAATTAATTTTTTTGATCATGCGGATATTTATGGTGATGGTAAATCTGAGGAAGTTTTTGCAGAAGCCACTTCTATGAATCCGGACGCTCGAGAGAAATTCATAATTCAGACTAAATGTGGTATAAGAGATGGATATTTTGATTTTTCTAAGGAACATATAATAAATTCTGTAGAGGGTAGCCTTAAACGTCTGAATACAGACTATGTTGATACTCTATTACTACACAGACCAGATACCCTTATGGATCCAGAAGAAGTTGCAGAAGCTTTTTCAATTCTGAAGGCTAGCGGAAAAGTTAGATACTTTGGAGTGAGCAATCAAAATCCTATGCAAATAGAACTATTAAATAAGTATATAGACGAAAAAATTATTATAAATCAGCTACAACTGAGTATAACAAATACTGGAATGATTGATTCGGGACTTAATGTAAATATGAAAATTAATTCATCTATTGATAGAGATGGTTCAATTCTAGAGTACTGTCGTTTAAATGATATTACTATACAAGCATGGTCACCATTTCAGTACGGAATGTTTGAGGGAGTATTTTTAGATAACGGTAAATTTCCAGAACTAAATAATAAGATTAACGAAATTGCAGCTATTAAAGGAGTATCAAATACAGCCATTGCAACGGCTTGGATTCTAAGACATCCTGCTATAATTCAACCAATTGTGGGTACAACAAATCAAAAGCGATTAAAGGATATCTGCAAGGCTTCACAAATTGAAATTACAAGACAGGAATGGTATGAGATATATAGGGCAGCGGGTAATAAGCTTCCATAATTAATATATACTATACAATAACATATAGATGATGAAGGAGGGATTTTATTCGAAAAAAAATAAACCCCTCCTTTTCATTTATATCACATCAAGTGCGATTAATATGAAAGCATCCATGGAGAGCCATGGATGCTTTTAAAGTTTGTATAGTCTATTGACAATACAATACTTCGGTAGTAGAATTAAAATATACTTCGATACAAGAACTATACTTGGAGGCGTTTATGGAAACAAATAAAATAGAGGAAATTATTTTTGATTATATTGATGAATTTAAGATTTTGTTTTTCCCAGAACAGTGGAGCGATATATTCTTAGATTTTTCTAAAAATGAAATATTAGCATTATTATTATTGTATAGAAAGAAGAAGGCTAATATGACGGAAATAGCACAGTATATAATAGCACCATTAAACACTGCTACAGGGGTTATATCAAGATTAGAAAAGAAGCTCATGGTAGAAAGAATAAGAAGTGTAGAGGACAGAAGAATTGTATTAATCACCCTTACAGAGACCGCCAGTAGCATAATAGAGATGGAAAAGGCTATAATTACTAAATATTTTATTAAAGTTTATGGAACACTTACTGAGGATGAGATTTCTTCTGCTTTAAGCATTTATAAGAAGATAATTGAAGTTTTCAAAGAAAGTGTGAATCCAATTAAAGAAGAAGAAGAAATTCCTGTTAGGAAGATAAAAAAAATAAATATTGAATAGGTCTATATACTAATAGCTCAGTAATTCTGAGTTATTTTTATAAAAATATACTTCTATAAAAGAACTATTCATTTAAAGAAACAAAATTAGGAGGAAGACTATGAAGAGAATAATTATTTTCACTGGGAAAGGTGGAGTTGGAAAAACTAGCACTGCTGCAGCTCATGCCTTAAAGGCTTCAATGGAGGGCATAAAAACTTTAATTGTTAGCACAGATATGGCACATAACTTAAGTGATATATTTATACAGGATATAAAAAATGAGCCTACTAAAATACGAGAAAATTTATGGGGACTAGAAATTGATCCTAATTATGAAATGGAAAATTATTATGGAAGTATTCAAGCTGCTTTTAAGAAAATGATGACTTTTAAAAATGAAAAGCAAATAGAGACTTTTGAGGATATTGTTGTGTTTCCAGGAATGGAAGAGCTATTTTGTCTTTTAAAAATCAAAGATTTACATGATAAAGGTATTTATGATTTAATAATTGTGGACAGTGCACCAACGGGAGAAACTATATCGCTTTTAAAATTTCCAGAGCTTATGAGTTGGTACATGGAGAAGTTATTTCCTATTGGGAAGGTGGCAATGAAAGTAATAAGGCCTATATCTAAAATAGCTTTTAATATTGAAATGCCTGATAAACAAGCTATGAATGATATTGAGAAACTTTATATTATGCTAACTAAACTTCAGAATTTATTAAAGGATAGGGAAATCTGTAGTATAAGACTAGTTACTATTCCAGAAAAAATGGTGATTGAAGAGACCAAGAGGAACTACATGTATTTAAATCTTTATAATTTTAATGTAGACGCTATATATATCAATAGGGTATTACCACAAGATATAGACAGTAGCTTCTTTGATGAATGGAAATGTATCCAAAAAAAAAATATAGAAGAAATAGACTCAGTATTTTTAAATTTGCCAAGGTTTAAAATTAAATGGTATGAGGTAGATATAAATGGTATTTCTGGCTTAGAAAGAATAGTAATGGATTCTCTTAATGTTAAAGATATATTAATGGTTCAAAAAATAACCTTTAATGAAAAATTTGAAAAGACAGAGAAAGGTTACAAACTTCAAGTATATGTTACCTTTGGAGACAAGAAGGACTTAGATATATACGAAACTGGTTCTGATATATCTATAAAGATAGGAAATTTCAAGAGGAATATACCTTGTCCAAATTCACTGAGAAAGTATTCAATTAGTAAAGCTGACTTTAAAGAAGATTATTTGACTATATATTTTGAGAAGAAGGTGCTTAAATGAATAGTGAGATAATTAAAAAATTGGTAAAGATAGAAAAACTTAAATATGAAATTATAAAAGATATTCTACCGCAAAAAGCATTGCATAGGCTTAATAACTTTGAGAAGGAAGCAATGACGATTATAAAGGATATTGCAGTGAGTGTTATGAGCGAGAGTTGTGAAAAATCAGAAGCGGAAGCAAAGAAAGAGGTTAAAAGGTTAAGGTTGATTTTTTATAATTAAATAGGAGGGATTAAAGTGAGAATTATTTTATATACAGGAAAAGGTGGAGTAGGAAAGACAAGTGTTGCATCAGCGACAGCTTGTCAAATTGCAAAGCAGGGGAAAAAGGTGCTTATAATGAGTACTGATCAGGCTCATAGCCTTTCCGATGCTTTCGGTGTAAAGTTATCTAATACACCCACCCAAATTTCAGGAAACTTACAAGCTATTGAAGTAGATGCTCTTATCGAAAATGAAGCTATTTGGGGGAATATCAAGGGATATATAGAAAAACTGATGCTGTCTAAAACTGTTAAAAGCATTGAAGTAGAAGAATTACTTGTGTTTCCAGGTTTTGAAGATTTGATTTCTCTACTTAAAATTAAACAGATTAGTGATGAAAATAATTATGACGTATTAATAGTTGATTGTGCTCCTACTGGAGAAACTATGTCGCTTTTAAAGTTCCCAGAGCTGTTTAAGTGGTGGATGGAGAAAATTTTCCCGATGAAAAGGAAGGCTGCTAAAATTGTAAAGCCAATAATTGATCGCACAATAAAGATCCCACTTCCTGACGATAAGACTTTTGATGAAATTGAAATCCTCTATAGTAAAATTGATGAACTTCACAAGTTAATGCTAGAAAAGGATAAAGTAAGTCTTAGAATAGTTACTACTCCAGAAAAAATAGTTATAAAGGAAGCTAAAAGGAATTTTTCTTATTTACACCTCTACGACTTTAACGTAGATGCAATTATAGTTAATAAAATAATTTCGGAAGAGGGAGGGAAGGGGTATTTTGAAAATTGGATGAAGCTTCAAACTAAAAACCTTAAAGATATAAGTGAAAGCTTTAGCCCAGTGCCTATTTTTCAAACGGAGCTAATGCATAGTGAGGTTAGAGATTATGATTCACTATTAAATATGGGAGAGAGTATATTTAAAGAAGTTTCTGCAGAGAAAGTACTTTTTAAGGATAAAATTTTTGAAATTGAAAAATCAAGTATAGATGAAAGCTATTATTTAAATATAAATATGCCTTTCGTAGATAAAAAGGAATTAAATTTACTTCAAAAGGGGGATGAAATTAGTATTTCCATTAAGAATGAAAAACGGAATTTTGTGCTCCCTCAGAAATTGCATTCAAAGAAAGTTATTAAAGCTAGTTATGATGAGGGAAAGTTAAGGATACAATTTAATTAAGATTAAACAACTTATAATTTGGTGACAGGCAAAGGTCATTCAGTATTTAACATAAAAAGAACAGTAGGAAAATTATCAATCTTCCATACTGTTCTTTTTATGTTTTTAGTTATTTTTTAGCTAGCCTCAACAACATCAAACTGACTGTTATAAAGATCAGCATAAAATTCACCTTTTGCTAGAAGATCTTTATGATTTCCCTGTTCTACAATATCGCCATGATCCATAACAAGAATTAAATCAGCATCACGAATTGTTGATAACCGGTGAGCAATTATAAAGCTGGTTCTATTTTCCATTAAGTGACTCATAGCCCTTTGTATTTGAACTTCTGTACGAGTGTCTACGGAGCTTGTTGCTTCGTCTAAGATAAGGATCTTAGGATCTGCAAGGATGGCTCTAGCAATAGTTAGTAGTTGCTTTTGACCTTGAGACACATTTGATGCCTCCTCATTAAGTAGCATATTGTAACCATCTGGCAGCGTATGAACAAAGCTGTCTGCATGTGCTGCCTTAGCTGCTGCTATAACTTCATCATCCGTTGCATCAAGACGACCGTAACGTATATTTTCCATTATACTGGCATTATATAGCCAAGTGTCTTGCAAAACCATTCCAAACATTGCACGCAGATCATTACGAGTAAAATCATTTATATTATAACCATCTATCTCTATTGCACCTTTATTAATATCATAAAAACGCATTAATAGTTTAACCATGGTAGTTTTACCTGCACCAGTAGGTCCAACAATAGCAACCTTCTGTCCGGGTTTCACTGAAACAGAGAAATCATTAATAATTATTTTATCAGCAGAGTATCCAAAATGAACATCCTTAAAATCAACTTCACCCTTAACGTCATTGTGTTTTACTGGATTAGATGTTTCAGGTATTTCATCCTCTTCCTCTAAGAATTCAAATACACGTTCTGCTGAGGCTGCAGTTTGTTGAAGTATATTAGAAATTTGTGCAAGTTGTGCAAGTGGCTGTGTAAATTGTCGCACATATTGAATAAATGCTTGAATATCACCAACCTCAATAGTTTTCTTTGCTGCAAGGTAACCACCAAGTATTGATACTGCCACATAGCCTAAATTACCTACAAAGGTCATAAGGGGCATCATTATACTAGTTAGAAATTGTGCTTTCCATGCTACTCCAAATAGCTTATTGTTCATCTTGTCAAATTTATCAACACTTTGTTTTTCGCCATTAAAGGCCTTCATTACAATGTGGCCACCATACATTTCTTCAACATGGCCATTTACATTACCTAAATAATCTTGTTGCTGCTTAAAGAATACTTGAGATTTTTTTACTATAACTATAACGAGTCCCAGGGATAAAGGAATCATTATCATTGACGCAAGAGTTAATTGCCAACTTATAGTAAGCATCATAATGAGTACGCCAACAACAGTTATAACTGATGTAATAATTTGACTTAAGCTTTGATTAAGAGTCTGACTGAGAGTGTCAACATCGTTAGTAACACGCGATAATATCTCCCCATGATTTGTACTATCAAAGTATTTAAGAGGCATACTATTAATTTTCTCGGAGATGTCTTTTCTTAATTTATAACTTACTTTCATAGACACATCTGCCATTATAAAGCCCTGAATGTAACTGAAAAGTGCACTTATAACGTATAGAACTAGAAGTATAATGATGATTCTTCCTATATAATCAAAATCAATACTGCCTGTTCCAGCTATTTTAGTGAGAGCACCTTCAAATAATTTAGTTGTGACTTTTCCTAAAACCTTTGGTCCTATTATAGTAAATACAGAGCTAGCTATTGCAAATAATAATACGATAATAATTGAAAGTTTATAAACACTCAAGTATTTAATCAGTTTTTTCATGGTACCTTTAAAATCACGGGCTTTTTCGCCTGCGGCCATTGAACCGGGGCCCATGTGTCCGCCGCCGCCTCTTTGCCTTTGAGGAGGACGAGTCTCTTTTTTATTGTGTTCACTCATGATAATTCCTCCTTTGAAAGTTGTGATAGCGCAATTTCCTGATAAGTTGTGCAGTTTTCCATAAGTTCCTTATGAGTACCGGTGCCAACTATCCTACCTTTATCAAGAACAATTATCTGCTCTGCATTTTTTATTGTGGATATACGTTGCCCAACAATTAAAAATGTACTAGAGGAAATTTGTGTTTTAAGTGCTTTTCGAAGTAGCACATCTGTTTTAAAATCTAGTGCTGAGAAGCTATCATCGAAGATATAAATCTTAGCTTTCTTTACAAGAGCACGTGCAATAGATAATCTTTGTTTCTGACCACCTGAAACATTTGCACCACCCTGAGATATTTCACGGTTGAATCCTTCAGAACTTTCATTTATAAATTCCATAGATTGTGCGATTTCAGCGGATTTTTTTATATCATTATCAGTGGCAGATTCATCTGCATATTTTAAATTTGATTCGATTGTGCCTTGGAATAAAGAACTTATCTGAGGTACATAACCAATATGCGAGCGAAGTTCATGTTGCGACACTTCTCTTATACTCATGCCATCAATAAGAATTTCTCCTCTTGTTATATCATAAAAACGGGGAAGTAAATTTATTAGTGTAGACTTACCTGCACCGGTAGAACCTATAAACGCAGTGGTTTCACCTGGCATGGCTTTAAAACTAATATTCTTAAGAACATCTTCCTCGGCTCCTGGATACTTAAAAGATACATTTTTAAATTCTACGAGGCCACGAACACCGCTCTCGAAATGTTTAGGACTTATAGGATCTATAATAGTAGGTTCTATTTTTAAAACTTCGTAAACTCTCTGTGCGGAAACAGAGGCTCTTGGTATCATAATAAACATCATGGACATCATAATAAATGCAAAAATAATTTGCATAGCATATTGCATAAAGGCCATCATATCTCCTACCTGCATACTTGAAGCCGCAATTTGATGTGCACCAACCCAAACAATAAGTAGAGTTACACCATTCATTATAAACATCATAGCAGGGAATAATGCTACCATTACACGATTTACGAATAGATTCGTGTTTGTAAGGTTAGTATTCGCCTTGTCAAATCTACCTTCTTCAAATTTCTGAGTATTGAAAGATCTTATTACCATCATTCCAGAAAGGTTTTCACGAGTAACTAAATTTAGTCTGTCAATAAGTTTTTGAATAAGTTTAAACTTTGGAAGAGCAATTGTAAAAACAGTCGCAATTAACCCCAAAAGAACTATAACTGCCAGTGCAATAACCCAAGACATAGATGTACTCTTATTAAGAGCTTTCATAACGCCACCAATACCCAAGATAGGTGCATAAATCATCATTCTTATGGCTATTACTAAAACCGTCTGAATTTGCGTAATATCATTGGTAGTTCTAGTTATTAGTGAAGCTGTAGAAAATTTATCAAACTCTGTACTTGAGAAACTCTCTACCTTAGTAAAGATATCTTTTCTTAAATTTCGTGCAAGTCCGGTGGCAGTTTTAGAAGCCAAAAGGCCAACTGCAACAGTACATGCAGCGCCAAGTAAGGATAATAAAAGCATATACATACCTACGTTTAGAATATAGCTACTCTGGATTTTTTCAGTATTCATTCCAAGGGCATCATATTCCATTTTAATAGGGGCTGCGGCAGCTTGAATAATCATGCTATCACCTAAAGTAGTAAATCTTTTATCCATTTGTTCACTTATTTTAGCACGCTGCTCTGCGGGTAACTTAGCGAGTAATGCAAATAAATCAGTGTCAGCAGGTAATTTTGTTCCGTTAAAAGACATTTCACCACCATTTGCATCAGCCTTCATTTTTTCAATGCCAGAAACTGATAAAAATGCTTTCCCAATAATTGGGTTTAATTTATCTAATTCTGTTTCATCAATATCTCTTAATACATATATAGGCTCTTTTTCAAGCGCTTTGTAATCCACAACATATTTATTATAATCAGAACTTGACTTGTCAACCAATATATAATTACTAGAAACCAAAGTCTTATCCTTATCATTAATAAACAATGTAAGTTTATCCATTTTACTTTTTCGCATGGCCTCTGGTACTGCACTTTCAATACCACCTTGTTGTATTCCCTTATTTACAATGTTAGACATATAGTCTGGCAGTGAAAGGTCGGCCATAGCTTGCACGAATAATAGAATTATTGCTAAAACAATCATCATAATAAATGGTTTTAAGTATTTTGCTAATTTGAACAATGCATAATCAACTCCTTATTTAATTAGTAACATATAAACCTATTAATGAATTTCATGGTTACTTTGTTTATCCATCAACTTTTCTAAGGTATCTAATCCCTCTAATATAGAACTAATTTCTTCATCTGTAGCTTTTTTCATTATATCTTCAAAAGTTTTCTCTATTTTACAAAAGTTTGTTTTGGAATTCTTTTTGAACTCATCACTTATATTTACGTAAACAACCCTGCGATCCTCATTACTTCTAGTTCTTTCAACCAAACCTTGCTTTTCTAGCCTGTCAATAATTCCAGATACGGTTGAATTTGATAATCCGATTTTTTCACTTAAATCACTTATTTTCATTTCACCATCATGTGATAATATACCCATCATCATACCTTGTGGACCTGTTAAATTCATTTCGTTAAAGTGTTTACCCATACTACTTTTTAACATATGACCTACTCTTTTTAAAGAACGAAATATTTTAATTCCACTACTCATCTCATTCAACTTCTCACCTTCTCCTCTAATAGTTTACCTCACTAAAATTTCGTATCATAACAATTTGCATAAAAACATTTCGTGTACAAAGTATATTCTACTGTTTAAGATAATTTTTGTCAATACAATTATTAATTAAATTTTAAATTCACCAATATATTGTAAACCTAAAAAGACTAGAGCCCATTACTACATGTGCAATGGGCTCTAGTCTTTATTACTTACCCATGTGAGCCGCAGCCCCAGAGATAAATGGAACTAACCAAATAATCCAAACTAGTATGCTGAATTTATGGAATTTAGCTATCATGGTTTCATTTTTTTTAATTAAAACTATTGCAGCCCATATAGCATGAATAAGCATCAATACTATAGCAATAATGCCAGAGGCCCCATGTAAATTGATACCTGCTTCTATTTGAACTGAATTACTTGCTATACTACTCATAAGTAAGGTACCAGTTGTATCACATACGAGGCCTAATAGGAATAAACTCAAATGCCAGGGTTTTAGCATTCCTTGAAGTTTTTCACTCCACACACCAATTGTATAAAATAGAAGAGCAAGAGTTATAAAAATGATTGCATAAATTAACATGCATTTATCCTCCGTTTTTTTATATTTATATCTTAAATTATAGTATAACCCATAATATCTTATAAATTTGTTTTGTTAAGAGGCAATAATTTCTACTATTTTTTCACTGATAGAAAGATAATTATAAAATTCATAAAAATATCAAATAAAACCTATTGAAATTTACATAACTTTGAAGTATACTAAATGTGAAAGCGGTAACATATTTTATTAAATTAAGGGTTAGCTTTAGTATGCCATTACTTTTAGATATACTATAAACTAAATTCAGTGATTATTTGTTCAGAATGCTGTAAGCGTTTTCCTAAATGCGAGGAGGCCTAAAATGACTGTTACAATAAGTGATATTGCTAAAAAGGTGGGAGTTTCCCATGCAACGGTATCAAGAGTTTTAAATACTTCAGGGTATGTAAAAGACGAAACAAGAGAAAAGGTTCTAAGTGCAATTAAAGAGCTAAATTACACACCAAGTGCTATAGCTAGAAGCCTCTCTACGAGTAAAACCAATACAATCGGAGTTATAGTTCCAGATATAAACAATTTATTTTTTGGCGATATAATTAAAGGTATTACTGAGATTGCAGATCAACATAATCTAAATATAATTCTTTGCGGCACTGATGAGGATAAAGATAAAGAACTAAAAGCTATTAACGTTCTGAGGGAACAAAGGATTCAAGGACTTATAATAACTCCAACTTTCTACAAGAATTTAAATAATAGTGAAAATTTAGATGCTCTTAAAAACCTAGGGATTCCAATAATACTAATTGATGGGCATGTTGAGTATCTTGATTTTAGTGGAGTTTTTATCGATCACTTGCAAGGTGCTTATGATGGAACATCTGCACTAATAAAAGCTGGCCACAGAAAAATAGTTATGATTACTGGAGCTATGAAATCTAGACCAGCAGTAGAGAGATTGAAAGGGTATAAAAAGGCCCTGCAAGCTAATAATATTCCTATAGAAGATAAATATATATTTTATGGTGATTATTCACATGAGACTGCTTATAAAATAACAAAAAAAATATTAAAAATGGACAATAAACCAACTGCTATTTTTGTAAGTAGTAATACCATGATGCTTGGATGCATAAAAGCTTTTTATGAAGAAAAATTAGATATACCAAAGGACATGGCTATTATTGGATTTGATAAGGTTGATGCATTAAATATAATAGGAATGAACATTAGTTTTATTAATGGTCCATCTATCGAACTTGGTAGAATTGGCATGAAAATGCTATTGGAAAATTTAAAAAGTGCAGAGCCTAGAGAAATTAAAAGAGTAACCGTTTTACCAGAACTTATGTTAAGTGGATCAGAAAAGTATATCGAAAAAAATAATAAAATATAAAGGAGTAGATTAATTATGAAAATTGAGCAATATATTGACCATACACTATTGAAACAGCAGGCAAGTGAGGAAGATATTATAAAAGTTTGTGCAGAAGCTAAAGAATACGGATTCGCTTCAGTATGTGCTAATGCATATTATACAGCTCTTGTGTGCAAAGAGTTAAAAGGATCTAATGTGAAAACATGTATAGTTGTTGGATTCCCACTTGGAGCTACAACTAAAGAAGTGAAAGCATTTGAAACAAAACAAGCTATTGAAAATGGAGCACAGGAAATAGATATGGTAGTAAATGTTGGTGCTATAAAATCAAATAAATATGATGTAGTAAAACAAGATATCAAAGCAGTAGTTGAAGCTGCGAGCGGTAAAGCCTTAGTTAAAGTAATACTAGAAACATGTCTTTTAACTGATGACGAGAAAGTCAAAGTATGCGTAATATGTAAAGAAGCTAACGCAGATTTTGTGAAAACTTCAACAGGATTCTCAACAGGTGGAGCTACAGTTCATGATATAAAATTAATGAGGGAAACTGTAGGACCTAACATGGGAGTTAAAGCAGCTGGGGCAGTAAGAACAGATGAAGATGCAAAAGCTGTGATTGAAGCTGGCGCTACTAGAATTGGAGCTAGTAGTTCTATCGCAATAGTTAATGGAACTAAAGATTTAAATTCTGGTTATTAAGTTATAAAAATATATAAAAATTAGAGGTGAAATAACATGAGAATGTATGATTTAATAATGAAAAAAAGAGATGGCGGCGAGCTTACTACAGAAGAAATAAATTTTTTTATAGAAGGATATACAAGTGGTGCTATTCCAGATTATCAGGTTTCAGCGCTACTTATGGCTATTTATTTTAAAAAGATGAACAAGGGTGAAACAACGGATTTAACAATGGCAATGGTTAAAAGCGGTGAAACAATTGATTTATCTGCTATTGAGGGTATTAAAGTTGATAAACATAGTACTGGTGGTGTAGGGGATACAACTACACTTATACTTGGACCTATCGTTGCAGCAGCAGGAGTACCCGTTGCTAAAATGTCGGGAAGAGGGCTTGGACATACTGGTGGAACTATTGATAAATTAGAATCATTTGATGGTTTCTCAACTACTATGTCAATTGAACAGTTTATGCAAAACGTAAATTATGTTAAAATCGCAATAGGTGGTCAAACCGCTGATTTAGCACCAGCAGATAAAAAACTATACGCACTTCGTGATGTTACTGCAACGGTTGATAATATGTCTTTAATTGCAGGAAGCATAATGAGTAAAAAAATAGCGTCTGGTGCGGATGCTATAGTACTTGATGTAAAAACAGGCAGTGGTGCATTTATGAAAAGTGAGGATGATTCTTTTGAGCTTGCTAGGGAAATGGTTGATATAGGAAACAATGTTAGAAGAAACACTATTGGCGTAATAACTGATATGGACCAACCATTAGGCTTTGCAATTGGTAATGCACTAGAAGTAAAAGAAGCTATAGATACGTTAAAAGGTGAAGGCCCGGAAGACCTCACAGAACTTTGCTTAACTCTCGGAGCTCATATGCTTGTACTCGGGGAAAAAGCAAAGAATAGTAAAGAGGCAAGAGAAATACTTAAAGATATTATAAAATCAGGAAAAGGTCTCCAAAAATTAAGAGAACTTGTTGTAGCACAAGGCGGAAATCCAGCTTATGTAGATGATCCAACATTATTTCCATTGCCAGCCATTGTAGAGAAGGTTATATCAAATAAGGTTGGTTATGTAAAAGGAATAAAAGCTGATGATATTGGAAGAGCAGCGCTAGTTTTAGGTGCTGGACGTGAAACAAAAGAAAGTGTAATAGATTTGTCAGTAGGAATTGTTCTCCATAAGAAAATTGGAGATGTTGTGAAGATGGGCGAAGCTATTGCTACGATTTATGCTAGTGACGAAGATAAACAAAAGTTATCCGAAAAAATGATATTAGAGGCCTATGAAATAGTAAAAGAAGAAATAAAAGCTAAGCCATTAATTAAAGGTATTGTTACAAAAGATGGTATTATAAGATATTAATTAGATATTTTGCTTCTCCACTGTTTTTTAGTAGAGCGTGAAAAGTATATATTACTAATGCATTCATTTAGCATTAGTAATATATACTTTTTTCTTTTTTAAATTGTGATAAAGTGATGTTTTGGTTTACAATATATATAAGAAAAGGGGGGATACTGAGTGAACATTTTAATTGTAGAAGATGAGCAGGACATAAGAGAACTTTTAGAAATTCATTTATCAAAGGAGGGATATAATATATTTACAGCACAAGATGGTATGAAGGCTTTAGATATATTCCAAAATAAAGATATAGACATTGCTCTACTTGATGTTATGATTCCGAAGGTAGACGGGTTTAAGGTTCTTCAAAAGATTAGAGAAACTAGTGAAATACCCGTAATTTTTATAACCGCAAGAGAAGAAGAGGCAGATAAAATTCGTGGGCTTGGACTCGGCGCAGATGATTATGTAATAAAACCTTTTAGTCCTATTGAAATAACTGCAAGAGTTAAGGCTCAGTTACGACGGTATTATAAATACTCGAATAAAACACATAAAACTTGTATAATAGTTGGTGAACTGATGCTGGACAAAGAAAGCTGTTTTTTTTATAAAAACAATATAGAGCTAGCTTTAAATCCCAAAGAATATAGGCTACTTGAGTTTGTTTTAGAAAAACCAGGAAAGGTATATACGAAAAAGCAACTGTATGAGATAGTTTGGCAAAATCCGTATTATGGGGACTCTAACACTATAATGGTACATATAAGTCATATTAGAGAAAAAATTGAAACTGATCCTAAAAACCCTAAATACTTAAAGACCATAAGAGGCATAGGATATAAAATGGAGAATAACCATGATTAATAAAAATAAGCTTAAAAAAATAGCATCGCATTTTAAAAGCAAGAAAATGGCTACTCAATTATTCGGGAATTATATTTTATTTCTAGTTATTTTAGTGGGCATATTTATGCTAGCTATTGGGGCATTGTTGCTTTATATTTCTATTAATAATAAGGATTCACCTACAGTGAATACAACAGCAGATTATATTATAAGTAAAGATTATAAAGATATTAATGCACAAAACGTTATAAAGTACAAGGGATTTGTTGAAGTGCTTGACATAAATCTAGTTATTATTATGGAAGAGGGAAGTAAACATGAGGTAGGGTTTAAATATTCACTTCAATATTTTCATGATATGATTACCAATAATTTAAACGATGATTATTTTTATTCTAGTAAATATGGAACTAATAGAGACTTTATTTTAATTACAGCAATTCCTAACAATATTTATAATACTTATAGCTGGGGACTTCAACATATAGAACTTTTAAGAGAGGTAAGCAAAGCAAAAAAAACAGAATCACTTTTCTGAAAATATTGCCCTTTTTTATATTCATATTTTTGATATCAACAATGGTACTTTATTCTAAACTTACATCAAGGATTTTTGTTAAACCCCTAAAGAAACTTTTACAAGGAGTTAATACTTTAAAAAGTGGTGAATATTCGGCTCGGGTTGAAATTAACTCGCTAAATGAAATAGGCAAGTTAAGTGATGCTGTTAATTTAATGGCGGAAAAGATACAACAAGAAATCACTCTAAAGGAAAAATCAGAGCAAAACAGGAAAAGAATAATCCTTGATATATCTCATGATTTAAAAAACCCATTAACGAGTATATTAGGATATTCAGAATTTTTATTAGAAAATGATGATATTTCAAAGGAAGATAAAAATAAATTATTAAAGGTTATTAATAATAATAGTAAAAGGGCAAATGATTTAATTCAAGATATTTTTGAGTTTTCCCGTCTTGAAAGCGCGGAATATAAATTAGATATACGGAGTCATGATGTAGGTGAATTTTTAAGAGAACTTATAGCTGGATATATGCCTATGATGGAGCAAAATGGTGTGCATTATGATGTGGATATTACGGAAGATGAAGTAGAACTTCCATTTGATAGAAAAAACCTGGATAGAGCATTAAGTAACATTTTACTAAATAGTATTAAATATAACAGCGCAGGAATTACTATTAGAATAAAGCTTTTAATAGATGATGGCACAGCTTTGATTATTATTGAGGATGATGGAATAGGAATACCTGATGAGCTTCAAGAGAATATATTTGAACCGTTTGTTCGTGTAGATGCTACAAGAAACTCCAAAACTGGAGGTACAGGACTTGGCCTTGCAGTATCAAAGGCAATAATTGAAAAGCATGGAGGAAGTATATATTTAATGCAGAACTTAGATAAGGGGTGCAAATTTATAATCAAATTGAAGGAGAAGGAAGATTTATCCTAGTCTTAAACATTTGTATAAAGATATTCAAGAGATAACAGGATATCCAAAATGTTAATTTAAGTGTATTTGGGGTATAATTAAAGTTAGGGTTGTTATTTATAATAAGTGGAAAGGAAACAAGTTTATGATTATAGGTACAGGTAAAATATACTTATATGCAAATTGGGTTCATTCATTGAAAGAAAAAAGAATGATACTAAAAAGCACAGTAGCAAAGGTGAAAAACAAGTATAATGTTTCTATAGCTGAGGTAGAAAACCAGGATATGCATCAATCTATAGTAATTGGAATTGCTTGTGTTAGTAATGATACAAGACACGCTAATAGTATGATACAAAATGTATTGGACTTTATAGAGGACACCACAGAAGCTATTGTGGAAAAAGAAGAGATGGAACTATTATAGATTAAATATATTGGAGGCTAATAATATGATACAAAGAATCAAAGTAAATTTAGAGGCGGTAGAAGCTATGCACTATTTTTGGCAGGCTGCTAGCGAAAAAGACAATATTGCTGAAAAGTTTTTTTATGATGTGGCAGAAATGGATGCATTATCCTGCGCTTATGATGAAGAATTTAATGCAGAATCAGTTAGAAGAGCATTGAGCGCAATAAAGAATAGAGAACCTTTTGTTGGGAACAAGAAGGAGTTAAAATTTTGGAATAACAATATGTGGATGATGGAGGACTTAGAATATACAGACGCAATGATTCAGCCTGTAAAAAAACTTAATTTAGACAATATGGTAGAAAAATTAAAAAATTCTCTAAGTGAAAGTAAATATGATGAATTAGAGGTTATATTCTCACCACTACATTCAGATGAATATTTAATTATTGGCAACAAATTAATAATTAATTTCTTTAGAGTAAAGCCATATTTTGTAGAAGATAAAATATGTATCGCAGACAAAGAGATTAATGAATACATAGAAGAGAAGCTAAATTCATTGTTTAAAGCATAAAGGGGAAGAAAATTTGGATAGATCAAAACAATTAGGAGAAGAAAATATAGGTAAACTACTTATGAGGTTCTCTATCCCAGCAATTGCGGAATGTTAGTAAATGCGCTTTACAATATTGTAGATAGAATATTTATAGGACAAGTAGATACACTTGCCTTGTCAGGCGTTACAATTACATTTCCAATTTCAATTATAGTAACAACATTTGGACTTATATTTTTAGAACCCATTTAAGCATGCATTAAAGCTTGCCATAATTGCAGCTACAACTATTACTACGACGGGATTTATAATAATACAATTATTCCCCGAACAACTTATAAGCATATTCAGTAATGATCAAGCGTTAATAGAAGTTGGGGCCAGGGGAATTAAAATATATTTATTCATGCTTCCTGTAATAGGATTTCAAATAGTTAGTTCAAATTATTTTCAAGCTGTAGGTAAAGCTAAAATATCTATATTTTTAGGGCTGAGTAGACAGGTTATAATTCTTATACCATTATTATTTATTTTACCGAGATTTTTTGACTTAAATGGTATATGGGCGTCAGCACCAAGTTCAGACGTAATATCTTCAATTTTAACGGCTGTGTTCTTATTTGTAGAGATTAGACATTTAAATAAATTACATGACGAAGATAAGGACATAATTATATGAAATATATTTAAATAAACAACAGGTAAAACAGTGAGATTAATTCCAATATGTTGGAATTAATCTCACTGTTTTACACTGTATTTAAAGGGTTTATTTTTTTTCGTCACTCTTCTTAAGCTTTTTTTCTAAGTTTTTTATACGGGTTTCTATTTTTTTTAACGCATTACAATAATCTAATAGGGAATCGTCAATATAGTGACTTGATTTGAAAATGGTGTACAATTCTCTTCCCATATCTTTGTAGAGATCTTCCATACTGCTTTCTTCTGATCGGATTTTATATTTAATTTTGGATATTTCAAGGAAATCTTCAGACTTGTTTGAGAATTTTTCTAAACCATTATTTATTGAATCTTTAATTTTGGTGAAATCAGGTGCAGAAGGCATATAATCGCTCCTTTTAATATATAATTACTTAATATAGTTTTCTTTTTATGTTATAATTTATGGTAAGTAAATAGACTTAATAACATATTATTGAAGTTAACTTGTAAGCGTGACTAAGAGATAAAATATAGTTGTAGTAATATATATGTTTGATTATAAAATTTAGTATGGTGGTGATAAGGTGGATAATAAAGTAAAACCAATAGGATTTTTTGACTCTGGAGTGGGTGGAATAAGTGTGTTAAATGAATCGCTAATAGTACTGCCAAATGAGGATTTTGTTTATTTTGGTGATTCAATAAATGCTCCCTATGGAACTAAGGATGTAAATGAAGTTAAAAAATTAACTTTTAATGCAGTGGATTTTCTTTTAGATAAAGGTGTAAAGGCAATAGTAATTGCTTGTAATACCGCCACTAGTGCAGCAATAGACGCACTTAGGATTAATTATAAAGATATACCTATAATTGGTATAGAACCAGCGCTAAAGCCTGCTGTGAAAATCAGTAGGGGGAAAAGTATAATCATTATGGCCACTCCTATGACTTTAGCTGAAAAGAAGTTTAGTAACTTGATGCAAAAGTATAATAAGGAAGTGGATATAATATCCCTTCCATGTGCGGGATTAGTTGAACTCATAGAAAATGGAATTGTAGAGGGAGATCAAATTAACAGTTATTTAAAGGAAAAGCTAAAGGAGTATATGCATTTAGACATAGCATCTATAGTACTAGGATGCACTCACTATCCTTTTATTAAAAATGAGTTAATTAAAGTTGTGGGTGAAAAAACTGTTATAATCGATGGAAGTGTAGGTACGGTAAATCAATTAAAAAGGCAACTTACTAAAAACAATCTGTTAAATGAAAAGAGAACAAAAGGGATTGTATCGATATATAGTTCATCTATCAACAATAATATAATAGATTTAAGCTACAAATTGTTAAATAACTATAAACTATAAAGCATATATTAAGTAAGTTAAAGCAGTCTAAACCTAGTTTATTAGGTTTAGGCTGTTTTTTTGTATGTAGGGTTGACGTATTGGGTGTGTTACATAAAAAAGTTCATATAATTAATTATAGCAATATCATTGTTAGCAGAATACACTGAATTAGGTATTCTAAAAAAATAGACAGTATAATAATCAGCTATTTTTTTAGAAACTATGCGCAAAAAAAACACAGGAAATAAGGTGATTAAATGAGAGTATTTAAATTAAAAAAAAATGAGGAACATCACATATGGAATGATACATTTGACTTAAAAATTGAAGAGGCTAAAAAAATTAATTGTATAATAGTAAGCAATCCAGAGCAAAGTAATTGTTTATGTGTTATAAATCATCTGGTATGCAAATCGTTAGGCAATAAAAATATTGCTCACCTAATCATTGCAAATCAATATAGACAGTTGAATGATATAACCACCTTTGGTAGTATAAATGTTGGATACGAAAGTGATGGAGTAGAACAAAGTGATAATTTACTATTAGATATATTTGATATTGATAAAAATCAAGAGGTAGATATGCTGGAGGAAAATTTTTTAATAATACTTCCAGGAGGAAATATTCATATAAAATTTGATGAACCTCAAGAAAAAATGATTTTAGAAATGAGCATTAATCAGCAAGTTATTTAGTTCGTTACTAGTGAAAATGTCTAAAAAAATAATTAGTAGCAATACTAGTTATTTTTTTAGATAGTTAAATATACAATTTGCATATAAAAAATATAAAATGTGATATAATTTATATTAAATACATAATAAGAGGAGAGATAATTATATGAATCCAATAGTAACAATTAATATGGAAAATGGTAAAGTTATAAAAGCAGAATTATACCCAGAAGTAGCACCTAACACAGTGAATAATTTTATTAGCCTTATAAATAAGGGATTTTATAATGGAATCACTTTTCACAGAGTAATTCCAGGATTTATGATTCAAGGTGGCTGTCCTGAAGGAACAGGTGTGGGTGGACCGGGATATTCAATAAAAGGTGAGTTTACTTCTAACAAATTTAAAAATAATTTAAAGCATTCAACTGGTGTTTTATCAATGGCTAGATCTAGTGATTTAAATTCAGCAGGGAGTCAGTTTTTTCTTATGGTAGCTGATTCTAATCATTTAGATGGAAGCTATGCAGGATTTGGTAAAGTAACAGAAGGTATTGAGAATGCCTTAGAAATAGTTAAGACTGAAAGAGATTTTAGAGATAAACCACGAGAAGAACAAAAAATAGAAAGTATGACAGTTGATACTTTTGATGTCAAATACGATGAACCACAAAAAATGTAATATAGTCATTTAATCGTTCAGAAACATTGAATTTGAATAAATTTTTTAAGTTTAAAGGGGAAGATAGTATGAATTATATTAATGAAAAGCTTATCCTTGCATATGGACTAACCCAAGAGGAAGAGGGGAAACTTAATAGTGTACTGTTAAAGCAAAATATATTACCTTGCAAATTAATACAAAAAAATATGGGTAATGTAACAATTGAAGAAATATTGTGTGACTCAGAAATTAAAGAAAGTAAAATAGAATTACCCCTTGAAAAATTGATCCTATTTAACAATTATAAAGATACGGAACTATATGATCTAATTGATCATATAAAAGCAGTTAAAAGTTCTAGTACAATACTTGCAGCGGTAACACCAACATCTATAAAATGGACTGTGGGGTACCTATTAGAGCATTTGATAGAGGAACGAGAAGCATATAAAATAAAGAAATAACAAAATATGAATCTTCTGCGATATGCAGAAGATTCATATTTTATAGTAAAACATAAATAATAGTTGGAGTTATAGTATTCTTAAAATGAATATTAACAGGAAAGGCGGAGAGTTATGAGCAGAATAGGAGATAAGATTAAACAGATAAGAGAGTCAAAAGCAGTAAGTCAGAAAAACCTAGGTAAAAAAATTGGAGTTTCAGAAAGTTTTATTAATGATATCGAAATGGGTAAAAAAGTTATAAATGAAAAATTTATAGAAAAAATATCTAAAATTTTAGGCGAAGAAATTGGAGATACCTCTATAGCTTTTCAATCTGATGAGCGTGAAGAAGAAAGAAAACCAAAACTTGAAAGACCAAGCACGAAAAATGTTAGTGAAGTTTGGAATGACGCTTTTAGCTTGGTTTTAAAAGATGTTGGTATTTATAAATATGACCTAATTAAATCTATAGGCATAAAACAAATGCCAATAAAATCAAATAAAATAGCTGGATATGCTCAAGATAAAGTATTGTTTTTAGAGATAGAAAATGATGATATGCTTGGATTTAGAATTTGTAGTGGGGATATTGCTTTTGCTCATTTGACACACGAAATAGAAAATAATTCTATTTCACTTGTGGATTATAATGGAGAAAGAGTATTAAGACAGATAAAAAAATTGGATAGTAATAAAATGTTATTAATAAGTAATAAAGTTACACTCAGAACTGAGACAGTTAGTCATAAGGATATTACAGTGATTGCCAAACTAGACAGTGTTGAGTTCAAGTTATAATTATTTTAATAAAACACCATCCATGTTTATAGTATATAATAAATTTAGGGGCTATTAGTTATAATGCTAAATCAGCAATTTAAATGGTCCAAACTAGGGGGATTAACACGATGAAAGGTACAGTAGTAGCTACATGGATGAAAACTTGTAGAAAGCTTTATGGTGATAGTGTAGTTGATAACGCAATGGAATCGGTGGGATGGAATGCTCGTAAAATATTTTCACCAGTGGAGAACGTGGATGATGGACAAGTTAAAAATGTAATAGGGAGTATATCGAAAGATCAAAGCATACCTATTGAAAAACTGTGGAGGAATATTGGTAAGGATAATTTAATAGCATTTCATAGAGATTTTCCTGCGTTTTTTCAGACGGAAAATGTGTATTCGTTTTTAAAATCACTATTTGATATACACGTGGTAATGACAAAAAAGTTTGCTGGAGCTAAACCTCCACTAGTAGGTATAACACCTATTTCAAGCCGCGAGGCAATCTTTACTTATAAATCCGAGAGGGCAATGTTTGATTATTTTCTAGGACTTTTAGATGGAACTTGTGAGTACTTCAATGAAAAAATTGAAATTGAACAGGTAGAAAAAACTCCAAATAGTCTGAGCTTAAAACTCACATTTGAAAAAGATATTTATTATAAAAAAACATATAGAATAAACAAAATGCTATCTTTAGGGTTTATAAAGAAGGTACCTTTTAAAGTAGGAATGGTTACTTTTGTTATATCCGTCCTTTATGCTATGGCTGTAATGGCAGGGGGAAGTATCGTAAAGGCAACAGGGTTTGCTTTGATTTCTGGTGTAGCAGCAAGTCTTGCATCTTTTATAATGGGAAGACCGATGGCTCTTATTTCACAAACTATGGATCAAATAAATAGTAATAATTACGTTGAAGATGGAGATATAGTAACTGGGGATGAATATGAAGAGCTATACATAAAACTTAAACAATATAAAAAATTATTTAGAGCGGATTTTGTTGAGTTTAAAGGTGTAACTGATGAGATGGATACATTTGCTGAAAATATTAGTAAAATCTCGCATATAATGAACAATACCTCAGAAGATATATCTGGAGTAGTAGAGCAAATGGCGGACTGTTCCGTAAGCCAAGCAGAGAATACTGAAAATGCTGTTTTAATTTTAAATGATAATATTAGATCACTTAAGGATATTGTTAAAAACGAAAACAATAACAAAGATGAATTGGAAAAGGCTATTGTAAAGATAAATAATAGCTATGAAAGCGTTGATAGTACAAGTAAAAATATTCTTGGAACACTAGAGAAATTTCAAGAGGTTAAGGATAATGGTATTAGCCTAGAAACAAAGGCTCATGACATAACAAGTATAGTATCAATTGTGTCCCAAATTTCTGAACAAACAAATCTTCTGGCTCTAAACGCGTCTATTGAAGCTGCTCGTGCGGGTGAGCAAGGAAGGGGATTCGCTGTAGTTGCAGACGAGGTTAGAAAGCTTGCAGAACAATCAAAAGGTGCTGTGGAAGAAATCAATAGCAACCTAATCGAATTTGTTAAGGATATAAATACACTTGTTGATAAAATTGGTGATCAGTATAATATTCTTCAAAATGAAACAAAAGGTCTGGAAGATGTAAGGGATATAAGTTACGAGGCTACAATGTCTGTGAGAATAGTTTCCACGTCAATGATAAATACTATAAATGATTTAGACAGAGAAGCTGAATCTATTTCAAATATATATGAAACAATAGAATCTCTAGCTGCAATAGCGGAAGAGAATTCTGCATCTTCGGAAGAGGTAAGCGCAAGTGTTGGAAGTTATACTAGTGAAATAAAGAAACTTATTGATAGTATATATGAATTTAAAAAGATAACAAGTTCATTTAAAAATGAACTGAAAAAATATAAGATATAGCTTTAATTTAAGTTGTTAGGAGGGACACAAATGGAACAATTACAAAAGAAAGTATTTGCTAATGAATGGAAGGAAATTATGAAACGTGGATTGTGGGGACTAAGCATACCATTAATAAGTATGACCTATCCAATACTAAATCAATATAGGGGAAATACGAATTCTGTATTTACATTTGTGGATAGCTTTATACCTTTTAATAAAATTTTCATATTACCTTATTTATCTTGGTATGTATTTATTGCAATTTTTACTGCTATTTTGTGTGTATTAGATAAAGAAAGGTATTTTAAACTACTTATAACTATAAATATAGGCATGGTTACATGCTATGTAATATATTTCTTTTATCCAACATATGTTCCAAGGCCGGTAATAACAGGTAGTGATTTTTTAAGCAATTTAGTATTGAATTTATATGCTGCGGATAATCCTTATAACGCTTTTCCAAGTATTCATGTTTTGAATTCCGCATTAATTGCTTTTTACATTTATAAATCTGAAAAGGTTTATAAATTGACTAAGGTAATTTGTATTATTATGTCCTCGTCTATAATTATATCTACTATGCTTATAAAGCAACATTATTTTGCTGATGTAGCTTCAGGTATGATATTCGCTTGGATATTATATTTTTCATTTAAAAATATAAATTTTAATTTTCATAAAGAGGAATCCACCACATATTTAGAATGACTATTATCTTTAAAACCCCCATGATTTTATATATCATGGGGGTTTTTCACTGCTATGAGGCTTCGAAATCTTCATATTTACACTCCACTTAGATCAAATTTTGGTATAAAAGCTTTAGAGGAAGTTCCACTTTCTTGAATAAAACATTTCGTAATACCTGTGTTTAAGCAGTAGTTAATTAAAGCGTCGTAATGCTTAGGGTTTAATGGCTTGTCTATTTCGGGATATTTATATGCTTCATGCATAGGTGTATACTGATTCATTAGGCTAATATAAACTGAATCATTAAAAGTTGTATATATAAAATCTATTATTTTTTTAGAGTCAAACAATAGTCCGGGTATCATTAAGTGCCTAATTATTACTCCTTTTTGAATTATACCGGTGTTGTCGAACTTTGGTTCGCCTACTTGGGAAACCATTTCAGTGATAGCTTTAGAGGCTGTATTAAAATAATCAGGGGCCTTAGAATATTTTAGTGCATATTTATCTTTATAATATTTTAAGTCTGGTAAATATACATCAATGAATCCTTTAAGAGCTTTAATGGTATCCAAATTTTCATATCCATTTGAATTATAGAGAATAGGAATATTAAGCCCATTACCTTTAGCGAGTTTTAAAGCTTCTATTATCTGTGGTACATAGTGAGTTGGCGTAACTAAATTTATGTTGTGTGCTCCTCTTTTTTGCTGGTGTAAAAATATTTCGCTAAGCCGATTTATAGACACTATCTTTCCAATACCTTCATGACTTATGCTGTGATTCTGACAAAACGCACACCTTAAATTACAATTAGAAAAAAATACAGTGCCAGAGCCATGGTTGCCTGAAACAAAAGGTTCCTCCCACTCGTGTAAGGTAACTTTAGCTATTTTTATGTCCTTAGAGCTCTTGCAAAAGCCCAATTCTCCTTCTAATCTATTAACAGAACATTTCCTAGGACATAAATTACACTTTTTTAAAAAACTTAAAGAAACACAACTATTTAATTTGTCTGTATTACTATTAATCATCGGTATCTCCTTTTGTATCTCTCGCAGTATAAATTATAATATTTTATATGTTATATATAAGAATTGTACATCTCATTATATATAAGGTCAATTATGTTTCTTAGTGGTTTTTCTGTAAAATATAATACACTGAACTAGAAAAATAAGACTTATTGCACCAAAGCCAGGGTAAAGGACTTTTATTAAATTCCTAAATCCAATTTGAGAAATAGGTATGGCTATAATAAGTATTAAAATCACAGCTTTTTTATAAGATATGTTAAATTTTTTCTCGAAGGTCTTTCCTACACTATATATATTAGAAACTTCAGTTGAAAACATTTCACAAAAGATTACACAAAGTAGAAGAATTTGCATTAACATACCAAATCGGTGTGTTATGTACAGTAGAGGAATTTCATATTTGAAAATTTGAGGGATGTTTAATAAAAGCATTATATTTACCAAATAGCATAATACAGTTAGAACTAATGCGCCTATTATAACACCGGGAATGAGAATACGTTTATGCTTCATTTCTTGACTTAATGGAACTAGAACGCCACTACAACATAGCATGTTAAAACCTGCATAAAGTAAGGCAGAGAAGAACCATTGGACAGGCATGATATTATTTTTATAAGAGGGGATTTGTTTTATATAGGAAGCACTTACCATATCTTTGTAAAATACTAAATACAAAACGAATATAGTTATAATAATTGTAGTAAGACAGGGTACTATAAAAGAATTTATAGTAATTAGTCCTTTGGTGTCTTTAAGTAGAGCATATAAAGAAATTATAGACATAAGTGAAATTCCAACCCATTTTGAAATTCCAAAATATTGATGAAGTAGCGCTCCACTTCCTGCTAGGATTATGGCAGCTCCACTTATCAAGAAAAAACTTGTAAAAATGTCTGTAATTACTCCGAAAAACCCGGGGCTTACAAGAGTTATAAGTTCGCTATACGAATTTAATTTATGTTTTATACTAATAGAAATTATAATTGAACTTATTACGATGTAAATTAAACCACATATTAGAATACCCCAAAAACTAACATATCCGTAAGTACTAAAAAATTGGGTTATTTCCTGTCCGGAAGCAAGTCCGGCACCAACAATGGTACCTATAAATACAGCTGCGATTTGAAATATTGGGCCAATTATTTTTTTCAAAAAATCTCCTCCATAAATTATTAAAATAAGAGTCATACTTTAATAGAATGCTTGTCTTTATAAATATATGTATAATATTTAATAATAAATAATGATTTTATAAATTAAAACTTTATTTATAGGGAAACTATAGTTATAAGTATAATTATTAAACTAAAATTTATTTTAAAAGGAGTGGAGATATTGAAAAAGTTTTTGAGCTGTTTATTAATACTATTTTATATTTTGTCTTTTACAGCCTGTAGTGAAAAGGAAAAAGAAGAAAAAGAAAAGATCAATACATTTGAAATTCAAACTGCAACGAATGTAGTTGAAAATTATATGAAACTAATCATGAAAGAAGATTATGAAAATGGTAAAAAATTATATACTAAAGACTTATTTCTAAAAGCTTCAAATATGCCAATTAGTGATATGAAGATAAAGGGCTATAATGTTACTGAAACTGATGAAGTTGGACGTAGTGGTATTTTTAAGGTTAGAGTTACAAGAACCTCTATGGTTAAATCACTTTCATGTCTTGATGAATATTCTATTAAAATTGTTAAAGATGGGGCAGAATACAAGATAAGTGAGATAATTAGTAGCGCAGAAAAAGAAGCTTTTCTAGAAGGTGCAGGTCTTAGGTTTAGAGATAAGAAAAATATAAAAACAAATCTAATAATTGATGAAGCTGGACTTCCTAAATATGTATATTCATCTGACGATGCAGCAAGTCTTTATAAAATTACGGTGCCAATGAAATTTAGTTCTATAAACTTTAGCTATGAAGGAGAAAAACTTGCAGTTAGTACTTATAATAAAAATTCCTTTTTAGGTATTATTAACATTGATGAGTCTCTCGCAGTTCAGGGTGATGCGTCTAGTAAGCCCTCAGATAATTCAGAGGGAGGAGGCTCTGAAGTAATAGCCAAGGAGAAACCAATTGGAAAAGAGTTAATTCCAATAGACTTACTGATGGACTCTAAAGTTGAGTTTATGACATTCTCTTTAGATGAGAAATTCCTTCTTGTGCAATACATTAAGGAAAACGTGGGTAAAAATATTAGGGTTTATAAAGTAGACAACGGAGATATAATCCCAGTTAATTTTGAAAAAGACTATCCTGTAGAAAATGTTGAAATAGTATTTTCATCCTTTGGAGAGGATTTCATGACATATGAAGTAATACCTAAATCAAAGCTTGATAATTCGGCAATAGAGATAATTGGAAAATGGAAATTAGATTTAAAGACCTTTACCGTAGATAAATTATAATTACACATACATGGTATACTATAAAGTATAAATATACTATAAAGTATAAATATACTATAAAGTATAATTATTATATATACTAAAATGACTAGCTAATCACTAGTCATTTTAGTTTATTAAAAAGATAGAGGAAGGAAGAGGTTTAGTGCAAAGAACATGGGGTGACAAAAGATATCATAGTTTGAATTATTTTTTAAGAGAAAAGTTTTACGGAAAGGTATTTAAAATATCTATTGATGCGGGGTTTTCTTGTCCTAACAGAGATGGAACTATTAGTAGTGGAGGATGTTTGTTTTGTAGCGAAAGAGGTTCAGGAGATTTTGCTGGGAATAGAGATTTCTCTATCAAAAAGCAATTTGAAGATATAAAGGATATGATGAGTAAAAAATGGAAAACAGAAAAGTATATTGCTTATTTTCAAGCGTATACGAATACTTATGGGTCAATAGAAGTATTAAGAGAAAAATATGAGCAGGCAGTGTCAGAAAAAGGCGTGGTGGCGCTCGCTATAGCAACTAGGCCGGATTGTTTAGATAAACCTGTATTAGATCTTATAGAGGAATATTCGCGTAAAATATATACCTGGGTAGAACTTGGGCTTCAAACTTGCAATGATGAAACTGCAAAAATTATTAACAGAGGGTATAAATTATGGAAGTTTGAAGAGGCTCTCAATAATCTAAATGAAAGAAATATTGATGTAGTGGTTCATACAATTTTTGGACTTCCCGGTGAAAATGCTCAGGATATGTTAAAAACAATAGACTATGTGGCTAGTAAAGATATAAAGGGAATAAAAATGCATTTGCTTCATCTTATGGAAAATACACCTATGACTGAACTATATGCAAAAGGGGAACTAAATTTTCTAGAACAAGATGAATATATTGAAACTATTTGCGCGGCAATAACTAGGTTACCCAATAACATGGTTATCCATAGATTAACAGGGGATGCGCCAAGAGAGCTATTAATTGGTCCTATGTGGAGTTTGAAAAAATGGGAAGTTTTAAATGGTATAGATAATAAATTAAAAGAATTAGATATATATCAGGGATCAAATTTTAAAATTTAAATTTCAAATATAGGCATTTGTGTCTTTCTACAAATTAACTTTACCTCTTTTGGGGGTTTTGCGAATAGATAAATATGATTTAAAGGATTACAATGTATGTATATTAATAATCATTTAAAATGTATATGTAGGAGGAATAATTATGTCAAATTTATCATTAAGGCACATATTTAAGGTTTATCCAGGAAACGTAACAGCGGTTAAAGATTTTAATCTTGAAATAGAAGATAAAGAATTTATAGTTTTTGTAGGACCATCAGGGTGTGGTAAATCAACAACTTTAAGAATGATAGCAGGTCTTGAAGAAATTACTGAAGGTGAAATATATATTGGTGATAAACTTGTGAATGATATGGCCCCTAAGGATAGAGACATAGCTATGGTTTTTCAAAACTATGCATTGTATCCACATATGACTGTATATGATAATATGGCGTTTGGACTAAAACTAAGAAAAATGCCAAAAGTTGAAATAAAAGAAAAAGTTACTAATGTAGCTAAAACACTTGATATAGAACATCTACTCGATAGAAAACCAAAGGCACTATCAGGTGGACAAAGGCAAAGAGTAGCACTTGGAAGGGCAATAGTTAGAAATCCAAAGGTATTTTTAATGGACGAGCCACTATCAAACTTAGATGCTAAACTAAGAGTTCAAATGAGAACAGAAATAGCAAAACTTCATCACAAACTTCAAACAACTTTTATATATGTAACTCATGACCAAACAGAAGCTATGACCATGGGAACAAGAATAGTTGTAATGAAAGATGGCCTGGCTCAACAAGTAGATACTCCACATAACATATATGAGAACCCAGTTAATATGTTCGTTGCTGGATTTATAGGAAGTCCTCAAATGAACTTTATGGAAGCAGAAGTTTTAGAGCAAAATGGTGAAGTTGTACTTTCTTTTGATAATGAAACTATAGTATTACCAAAAGATAAGGCTAAAATTATAAAAGGAAAATCTTTTATAGGCAAAACTGTAGTGATGGGCATTAGACCTGAGGATATTGATGACGGTACTGAATTTCTTGAAAAAAATAAAGATTCAGTTATAGAAGCGAATGTTGAAGTTGCAGAGCTTATGGGAGCAGAGACTAATATTTATATGTCTAAAGGGGATACAAGTATTGTAGCTAGAGTTAACGGATCTTCTAAAGCTAAAGTTGGGGATAAAATTAGAATTGCATTAGATACAAGTAAAATTCATATTTTTGATAAAGAAACCGAACTCACAGTAATATAGGGGGAATTCATTATGTACAATTTCACTGAATTCTTGAAGGATTTAAGTCATTCATCAAACATACCATTTAACGTAGTTATGGAAGATGGCATTGCACTATATATTAGTGACTTAGATATTCAAAATTCAAACATAACTAACTTTAATATTATGCTGGGGCGTGTTAAAGGCATAATCAGTTTAGAGAAACAGTATGAAAATTGTACATCTTTACTTAAATATATTATCGAAAATAATTATACCCAGAATTTTTTAACTAAAGAACAAGCTATTATTGATATTTTGGAAAATAGAGAAATTTCTATTGACAATATTGTTCTTAATTTACCTTTTCTTAAAAACGGGTGTTATATACTGATAATAAGCCTAGATGGAAGTAAATATGAATCTCTTAACATAATAAAGCAAATATATGATAATGAGCCAGTGGTAAGTTTAATATATAATGATAATATCGTTGTAATTGGTGAATTTGCTGAAATAGAGGAACATGCAGAAAGTATAAAGGAATCTATTTCATCAGATCTTTATTGTAATTGCTATGTAAGTTATGGAGATAAAATCTATGATATAAAAGGTATTAAGAAAGCCTATACTGATGCTATGCAGTGTATGGAACTTGGTAAAAAATTTGATATAAAAGATCATGTATTTAGTTATAATAAAATGTTATTTGAGAAGATTGTATTTAATGTAGACAGTAAGATTAAGCAGGAACTGTTAATATTATTGAAAGGCAAATTTGATGCTCTCGATAGTGAAATGATAGTGACTATTGAGCAATTCGTAAATTGTGGTCTTAATATTAGTGATGCTGCTAGAAAACTGTATGTTCATAGGAATACTCTGATTTATAGGTTGGATAAGATTAAAAAGGAAACAAGATTTGATATCAGAGAATTTAAAGATGCCTCCGTGTTTGTTATTGCTTTTCTAATATGGAAAGAAAATAAGGAATAAATACAATTAATTTGAAGCTCTGTTTTTACTTTATGTAAAAGCAGAGTTTTTTTGTTATATAATAGAAATATGTACTATAATTATAACTGCGAGTATTAAGACAAAATTCTATTAAAGGAGTGAAAATAAAATGAAAATAGATATAATAATTTCTGCTGAGGATATAAAAAAGGAAAAAATAGAAAACAAAACAGTTGTAGTGATAGATATGCTTAGGGCAACTAGTGTAATAGTTACTGCGCTGAATAATGGATGCACAGGTGTGATTCCTGTTTTAACGGTTGCTGATGCAGCTGACATTGTAAGAAATAGCAAAGAGGAATTTATGCTAGGAGGGGAGAGAGATGCATTAAAAATAGAGGGGTTTCACTATTCGAACTCTCCTTTAGAGTACACTAGAGATACCATAGAAGGCAAAAGACTTGTTATGACTACAACCAATGGCACTAGAGCTATAAAAGGCTGCGTTGGTGCCAACAGTATCTTAATAGGTGCCATGTTAAACGCTAAGGCTACAGCAAGACGAATAATAGAATTAAATAGAGATGTTGTGATAGTAAATGCAGGGACTTATGGTGAGTTTTCTATAGATGATTTTTTATGTAGTGGGTACATAATTCATTGTGCATTAAAAGAAATAGAAATAGACCTATCCGATATTGCTGTGACTTCTCATTATATTTATAAAAACAATGAAGATATTTATGGTTTTATAAAATCTGCAAGTCATTATAAAAGAATTATGGACTTAGGGCTTGAAGCGGATTTAGACTATTGCTGTAGAAAAGATATTATAGACAATGTTCCTGAGTATAAAGATGGAACTATAACTTAAACGCAAAAAAAAGTATATATTACTTGACGACGCAAAAGCCTCTCTAGTAATATATACTTTTTTACTTTTATACCACTTGGAATACGAAAAACTTTAAGTAATAAGATTCATCGGAATTCCATAGTATAGGGTGATCTGCTGATTGAGTTCTAGCCTCTACTTGTCTAAGTGTTCTTTTTGCGTCACTTGCTGCTTCTGCTATTGTTGCTTTAAATAAATCAGGTTTCATAAAATGAGAACAGGAGCAGGTTACAAAATAGCCACCTGGTTTAACTAATTTAATGCCACGGAGGTTAATTTCTTTATATCCTCTTGTTGCACCATCTACAGTAGACCGTGACTTTGTAAAGGCTGGAGGATCAAGGATTACTACATCATATTGTCTTCCTTCTCTTGACCATTGTCTTAATACGTCAAAGGCATTATGGCATTCAAATTTAACTATATCGGAAAGTCCGTTAAGCTCAGCATTTTTCCTTGAATACTCTACTGCATATTCAGAAATATCTACGCCAAGTACACTTTTAGCTCCAGCTACACCAGCATTAAGAGCAAAAGAACCTGTGTGGGTAAAACAATCTAAAACGTCAGCATCTTTGCATAACCTATGTATAGCAGCTCTATTTTCTTTTTGATCTAAGAAAAATCCAGTTTTTTGACCGTTTTCTATATCTACATAATATTTAACTCCATTTTCAACAATTTCGATGGTGGTATCGAAAGGCTCAGTTAAGAATCCTTTTGTTTGTTCCATGCCTTCAAGCTCTCGAACTCTAGCGTCGCTTCTTTCATATACGCCCTTTGCACCATATTCCTCGGTTAGTAACTTAACTATAATATCTTTATATTTATCTATACCTAGCGCTAGAGATTGAATAACATAATAGTCTTTATATTTATCTATAATCATTCCAGGTACAAAATCTGCTTCGCCAAATAAGAATCTACAGCTAGAGTAATCTATAACTGTTTTTCGGTAGTCAGAAGCAGCACGAAGTTTCTTTCTGAAGAAATCTTCATCTATTTCTTCGTGTATGTCTCTAGTCAATATTCTTATGGCAATTTTAGAAGCGTCATTTATAAAGCCTTTTCCTATAAACTCTTGTCTAAAATTATATACTTCAATTATGTCTCCATTTTCATATTCTCCATCAAAATATTCAATTTCATTGGCGTATACCCAAAGGTGTCCATTTTCTGAATTTCTACCTTTACCTCTATATAAGTAAAATTTACAATTCATTTTAAATTCCTCCTGTACTTTTTAGGGGCGTAAATTAATTTTTAACAATAAATATTACCCTATTTATCTATAGTAGTATACCACATTGAAGTAATTTCTAGTATGAAATCCATAAAATTCTTTTGACATTAGGGCAATTATAAATTACACTTATATATGTGGCATTTTTAAATACATATATGAATTAAGGAAATTTAGATAAAAATTGGATGTATTTTCTTTCAATGGAGAGATATATAACATCGCATTATTAAAAATAAATAATTATATTACTAAAAATAATTTAAAGATTATAACAACATAATATAAAATATTAATATAGCAAGGGGAAATACAAATGAGTAGATTAATAGTAAAAAAAATGAGCCATGGATTTGGTGATAGAGTAATATTTGAAGATGTATCTTTTAGATTACTTAGAGGAGAGCATATAGGCCTTATAGGTGCTAACGGAGAAGGAAAATCATCGTTTATGAATATTATTACGGGTAAGCTTATGCCTGATGAAGGTGAAGTTAATTGGGCGAATAACATCAGAGTCGGGTACATGGATCAGCATACAGTATTGGAAAAGGGTAGAACTATTAGAGAGGTTTTAAGGGATGCTTTTAAATATCTTTTTGTACTAGAAGAGGAAATGATTACGGTAACAGAAAAGATGGCAGATGTATCACCAGAGGAACTAGAAAAATTATTAGAAAGAATGGGAACAATTCAAGATTTGCTCGATAACAATGGATTTTACGGTATTGATTCTAAGATAGATGAAGTAGCAGCGGGAATTGGACTTAAAGATGTAGGTCTTGAGAACGATGTTGCAGATTTAAGTGGAGGGCAAAGGACGAAAATTCTTCTTGCGAAACTATTATTAGAAGTTCCAGATGTTTTACTGCTGGATGAGCCTACTAACTTTTTGGATGAGCAGCATGTAGAATGGCTTAAGAGATATCTTCAAAATTATGAAAATGCTTTTATTTTAATATCTCATGATATTGAATTTATAAATGATGCAATTAATATAATATATCATGTGGAAAACAAAAACTTAACTAGGTATGTAGGTTCATATGATGAATTTTTGAGAGTTCATGAGGCTAAGAGGAAGCAAATGGAGTCTGATTATGAAAGACAACAAAAGGAAATTAACAAACTAGAAACCTTTGTTGCTAAAAATAAAGCTAGAGCTTCTACTAGTGGAATGGCGAAATCAAGACAAAAGAAATTAGATAAAATTGATAGAATGGAAGTTACAAAAGATAAACCAAAACCACAATTTACATTTAAATCTGCAAGGGCTTCAGGGAAGATATTATTTAAAACTATTGATTTAGTTACTGGATATGATAGTCCATTATCAAAGCCATTAAATTTATATATGGAAAGAGGACAAAAGATTGCTTTAACTGGTGCTAATGGTGTTGGAAAAACAACACTACTAAAGAGTCTTATGGGGGATATTAAACCTGTTTCAGGTAAGACAAATGTGGGGGATTATCAGTATATAGGATATTATGAACAAGAAATAAAGGGAGTTAACCGCAATAATTGTATTGAAGAATTTTGGCAAGAATTCCCTAGTCTCACTCAGGGTGAGGTAAGATCTGCGCTTGCTAAATGTGGACTTACTACAAAGCATATTGAAAGTAAAGTTACTGTGCTTAGTGGTGGAGAGCAAGCGAAGGTAAGACTTGCTAAGCTTATAAACAGGGAAAGCAATATATTAATCCTAGATGAGCCTACTAATCACTTAGATGTAGATGCTAAAGACGAATTAAAGAGGGCCTTAAAAGAATATACAGGAAGTATACTTATAGTTTGTCATGAACCAGAGTTCTATCAAGACATAGTGACAGATGTTTGGGACTGCGAAGAGTGGACAACTAAAATAGTGTAAATCACCATAAAAAGAGCTAGAATAATTTCTAGCTCTTTTTATATTCACTATTTTAAAACTTCTAATCCTAGGTCTAGAATATTTGCAAATAATGATAACGCATTAGTATTTGGAATAACATTATTTTTAATATCTAATAATTTTCCAAGTCCATAATCAGTGTATATGCTGACAGTAGGGGAAGTGATTTCACCCAAATCACAAATGATATCAGTTGCGTTTAGTTTTATTTCAGTTGTATTATTAATAGGTTCTACTATGCTATAAAGCCTTGTATGATTATTATATCTTAGAACTTTTAAAGTATTACTTACTAGTATCTCTTTAGGTTTAGAGTTTATATCATACTTTGAAGTAGCTGAAGTTATATTATTTATAACAAAATAATAAACATTTCTTTTGTAGTTTACCTTATCTTTAAATTCTTGTAATCTTTCTAAATTTAAATTTATATCTACTGAGATTTCATCATTTTCTAAATTGTTGAAGCTTTCTTTTATGTAGGCTAATTCTTCTTTCTCATAAAGTTCTCTAGCTAAGATATTCATACAGTTATCATAAATATCTTCAAACGTACTAAATGACAAGGAATATTTTATATTATCCGATACAAGGTAAATCTTGAATTTAGCAGATTTACTACTGTTTTTAGATGAATAGTTGACTTCAACTAATAAGAGCCCGTGGAGTAGGTCAGTATCAAGTGTTATTTTTTCAATTCCTTTATTAGATTGTATAATGTAATTTTCATTAGTAGATAAGTTTTGTGTATGTTGATTTATTATATAAGTACCTTTAAAACCTGCTTCAGTAATTTCACCAACCCTCAATGACGTTTTTAGTGGTAGTTTCTTTAAATTTATATATGGTCTATTTATACATAGATTGTCTTTAGATATTATTCTCATATTAAACTCCTTTATTTGTAACAAGATTGTTAGTTTTATTAATAAATTATAACACAATTACCAATTAAAAAAATAAAAAACATAACCAGTGTTATTTTAAAATTTTACATAATAGCTAAAAATTTAAATAAATAGAAAAGCATATTGACAATATCGAGTATCGATAGTAAGATTAAATTATACATATCGATACTCGATATTAAAGAGGTGGTAAAAGTGGCAAGGGAACAATTTCAGAATTTAACTGAACCAATGTATTATATATTAATGTCACTTCTTAGGGAAATGTGCGGTGTAGATATTATGGAGGCTGTAGCTGAAATTTCTAAAGGGCGTGTAAAGGTTGGACCGGGAACTTTATATGCACTTCTTTCTAAGTTTGAAAAAGAAGATATGATAATAGAAACAGAAGTACAAGGGAGAAAAAGAAGCTATATAATTACTGATAAAGGGAAAAAAATACTCCTAGAGGAGTATAGGCGATTAATTACTATGGCTAGTGATGGCATGTTGTATATAGAGAAATATCAAGAAGATTTTAAAGTATAGGAAGGAGGGAAGAATTATGTGGAGCAAGGATAGAAAGACAACATTATTCATGTATTTACCCTATGAATGTTCTGCGTTAGAAGAATATCTTGAGAAGATGGCACAAAAGGGGTGGATACTTAAATCTACAAAAAGAGGGTTTTTTAAATTCAGAAAAATAGAAATAAGAAAAATAGAAATAAGAAAAATAAAGTACTCGGTAGATGTACTTGATAGTGTTTCTGTTTTTGACCATATAGATAGTGATACGGCTTTAGAATATAGGGAATATTGTGAGGCGGTAGGATGGAAATATATTTGTGAGGATGGTAAAATTCAAATTTTTTACACTGAGGGAGATAAGGAAATTATATCTATTCATACTGATGAAGAGGAAAAGTTTAATGTTGTTTTTAAATCTTCAATAAAAGATGTATACGCACAAATGCTTTTAATTCTCTTTTTTATTTATAGTATTTATCGTCAATTAACAAACAACACAGAACTTTCATTAGCAACTAATATAGGTGTATGTTCATTAGTCTTGTTACTAGCTGTTATATTGATGAGTATTATAGGTATTGTTAACTTTTTTATTTGGGTCATAAAGGCTAAAAGGCACTTGAAGAAAAATAAGTTAATGCCTTTTAATAGCTATAAGCAGTTAAGGAGAAAAAATATACTAATGATAGCCTACAATTTAATAGTGTTCATTATATTATTAGTAGCGATTTTTGACATTCCTGCAAGTAGCAAACCATATATTCCTATAGTATTAATAGTTTTTATTCCTGCAATATCAATAAGTTGTATTAAAAAATATATCAATAGAAAAAAATATTCAAGAGATGCTAATATAGGAATATATATTGGTATTATGATAATTTCATTAGTAGTTGTGAATATTCTTGGTTATGTGGTTCTTAGCCATGTGGATTTTGATACCATTACTAATACTAATATTAAACAAAGCGAAGTTCCGACTGAGAAAGCAAGTTTAACATTTGCGGACTTTGGGTATGAAAAAAATGGGGATAAAAATCTTGATATTAAATTTGATAAAAGTATAATAGCTCAAAGAACATTTTATCGCTGTAATAACGGGGATAGCTGGTTAAGATACACTGTTTTTGAAAGTAAATATCCTTGGTTAATTAAATTGGATGAGAACGGAATAACAAGTATAAATAGACTTAATAATAATAATATACATTATAGTGAGAATATAAAACTGGAAAACACTAATCTACCTGCTAATATTAGAGTTTATTCAGGGGGGAGCCTAAAAAATCATTTTGTATTAGTATCAGAATATAAAGTTATTGATTTAAGAATTAATTCAAATGAAATAAGGGAAGATGAATTGTTAAATATGGCATATAAAAAACTTTTTACACAATAATATATAAAATCAGCTATTCTAGCTGGATTCCAATTTTGCTAATAATTTTATAGTATTATAGTTTATATATTGAACAAAATAGTAAAATGATATCATGATTTATTAGGAGGTATAAAAAAATGGGCGAAAAAAAAGATCCTTCTTGTGCAAGTCAACAAGAAAAGGAAAAGAAAGTAAATAACACGGCAACTAAAAATAATAAAAAAACACATAAAAAAGATTAATATTAAGAGGCATATATTTTATACAATATATGCCTCTAGCTTTGCTAAGTAGTAGACCCTTCTTCGTTATTAACAGTATCATCAAGCGTAATAACAAAATCTTTTTTTACCCACCCTTTATTATTGATGTTAGTTTGCGACTTCAGCGATACTTCATACCAAAAAACATCTAAAATCTCAGCAGAATCTAGAATTTCCAGCTCAGTTCCTTTAATCACATTCGATAAAACGCGTGAATTTTCCATTGGTCCTACATATAAATTACAAATTACTTTTGTGGTTCCAGTTTTAAAAAGTGGGGCTTTATATTTTATAATAATAGGTCCTTGCGCACTATGAGAATTTGAAATTTTTGACTTGAAGTCTCTATTTTGCATAGAAATAATTTTAAGTTGGGTTTTCTGATTCGATAACTTTTGGTTCATGATAGTATAATATACACCAAAGCATATTAAAAGAATAGAAAATAGAAAAATAACCAATAGTAGCTCTCCTTGTAAATTAATCTTTTAAGATACATATATATTATTATAATAGCGATTAACTCAAAAACTTGTGAGTGTGTAATTATGTAATAACGCTCCTTATTATATATATTCAATAGAAAACTAAAAAATACATAAAAAAAAACTCATCGATTGAATGAGTTTTTTTATACTTAAATGGCCGTAGTTAATTCATGGTATTCTGTTATATATATATCTGCATGATTTATAATATCTTCCCTTTGTTCTTTAGAAAAGTCATCATATACGCCTACTACCTTCATTCCGGCACATTTTGCACCTTTAACCGCAGGGAGTATATCTTCGAATACAATACATTCTTCTGGTTTTACTCCTAATTTTTCAGCTGCAAGCAAATAAACATCAGGAAAATTTTTCCCTCTACATACTTCACTTGTGAGAGTTATGGTGTCAAAATAATGATATATATCATTAGACTTCAAACAAGCTTCTAAAAGAGTTTTACTATTACTTGTAGCTAGTCCGATTTTTATATTTAATGATTTAAGTAGAGCTAAAAATTGAACTACACCAGGCTTTAGTTTTACATTGTTTAGGTACTCTACATAAGCAAAATCTATCCATTCTTTCATAATTTCATCTATAGTATCTGGTATATTGAAATTTCTTTTAAAATACGCAGCAGTATCATTAAAACTAAGATGTTCTATTTGGCTTTTTAGGTCATAAGGTAAATCTATATTTCTTTTTTTAAAATAATCTATATCTATTTTACTCCAGACCCACATAGAGTCCATAAGTGTACCATCTAAATCAAAAATTGCAGCTTTTATATTTGTTAGCATTTAATCACCTCTTATGTTAATTATAACATGAAAAAATATAGTGATATACTAGGACTTGTAATTACAAAAAAACTTAAAAGAATCTGTAAGTAAGAATAGAGCAAGTAGTTCCAATAAAAACACCCATAATCACATCTGTGGGGTAATGAACGCCTATGTACATTCTGGATATTCCCACACCGCATGCTAGAGGTATAGATATAAATCCAAGCACAGGAAAGTATAAAGCTATTATAACAGCTAATGAAAAAGCGCCGGTAGTATGTCCAGATGGGAAGGAGTATTTATCTATTCCTATTTTTTTTATATTTAAATTTGGAATTTTTATAAAAGGTCTTAATCTAGTAACGGTCATTTTTAAAATTTTACCAATGCCGGTGCTGATTGTTACAGAAATCATTGCGCTAAGAGCCATGGCGTGAAGAGTATTCCCTTTTAATAGAAATATAGCAGTGCAAAATACAAACATAAAAGAAAAGGAGCCGAGGTAAGTCATGGAAGGCATAATAATATCTAAAAACCTACACTTCCAAGAATTATTTATAATTCTAAGTAGATTAATATCTTTAAGGCTTATATATTTAATTAACGATTTCATAAAAACCCCCTTAGATACAATAAATTATTAATCACTAAATTATTGTATCATATTATAGTAAACATTTATATTGTAAAATATTCACTAGAAATCTCTACGAAATATTTTAGTTTTATTTTTATCCTTAAAATCAGCAGCCGTATCAATACCAATCTTGCTTAGAATTTTGTTCATGCAATCACTATCTATAGCTATTTTAATTCTAGAGCTTTCAGCAAATTCATCTACGGTTTTCTTGCCAGAAGTTGCACTTATAAGTGATTTAGGCCCGCCAACACACCCACCAACACACCCCATGCCTTCGATAAAATTGGCATTCACATCCCCATTTTGAGCTTTAGTTAGTAATTCCTTACATTCTTTTACACCGTTTGCTTGAGTTGCTTTTAGTAAACTATATTTTTCAGGAAATAATCTTTCTATAACTTCCGAGATAGCTATAGATACCCCGCCGGTCCTAGCATAGAGCCTACCACCTCTAGAAGCATATTCCGTAGATACATCTTCTTGTAGTTTGAAAGGTTCAATGTTTAAAGTATCAAAAATATCCTTTAGTTCCGTAAAGGTTAGCACAAAATCTATATCACCTAAAAGGTCTGGGTTTTTAGCTTCGCCTTTTTTTGCAATACAGGGGCCGATAAAGACTACCTTGCAATTAGGATTTAATTCTTTTAAAACTCTACCAGCTGCAATCATAGGGGATATGGAAGGTGAAACATGTTTTATTAAAGTGTGGTACACCTTCTTTACCATGCCTACCCACATAGGACAGCAGCAAGATGTAATCATTAAATCGTTTTCCTCTTTAACAAGCGCATCAAATTCTATGGCTTCTTTTAATGTTAACATATCTGCAAAAAAAGCTACTTCAACCATATCTGTAAAACCAATTTTTTTAAAAGCCGTTCTAAGTTTATCTGCGTTTACATTTTTTCCGAACTGACCAGCGATTGCAGGAGCTACCGCTGCTATTACTTTGGAATCTTCCTTTAATAAATTCAAAAGGGGAATAAGCTCTACCTTATCCATTAGTGCACCAGTGGGACAGGCTTCTACGCAAAAACCACAGTCTGTGCATTTTTCATTGTCGATATAGGTAGTATTCTTTTTATTATCTATTAATATGGCATCAAAAGGACAGGATGCTTGACAGGGAGTTTTTGAAAAGTTGTCTGGACTACACGTGGTGCAGGCCTTAATTTTGCTTACGACTTTATGATTTGATTCATAGGATACTATAGCTTTTTTTAAATCTTGTATGTAATTATCAGAAAAGTCTACATCTACTCCACAAAGTGAAGAAATTATGGAGCTTAAGTCATTTTTATTAACATTATCTGTAGACAGTAATTCTTGTACTCTGTCTTCAAAATCGTTTTCATAATAGGATTTGATAAGGGTCTTAAAAATATCTGAATTAATCTTATTCAAAACAATCACTCCTAAGTTGTTACTTCAATGTAATAATAGGCATTAAAAAAAACATTAAAAGGTAGCATATTGATTATTTTGTGATAAAAGAGTGATTTTATACATTAAAACCGTTAAAAATATACAATAAAAAAAGAGTTGTCATTATGACAACTCTTTTATGGTCGGGGTGACAGGGATTGAACCTGCGACCTCATGGTCCCAAACCACGCGCGCTCCCAGCTGCGCTACACCCCGAGGACAAGACCTATTATATAATAGAAACGAATAAAAGTCAATAGTGTATAAAAAAGTTTTTTAAAATTATAATTCGTTTATGATAATGTCCTAGTATACCGTTTTTGATTATGTCCCAAATTTACAAAAATATAGTGTAGAATATACCTCACAAGAATGTATAA
>NZ_JBNMNU010000007.1:0-48880 GCF_051278035.1 Clostridium sp. | reverse complement strand
CTACATATTCTTTTCGGATTATTATAACCACGTTAAACCCGTAAACTAATGAAACGCCTTATACCGAACGGTACGTAGGGTGTTGTGAAAGGGGCGAAACATTTTAATTGTTAGCTTCTATTCGATTTATAGAGGAGGATTTAAAAGTTATGAAAAAAACAAAATTACCTAAAGGCCAGCATGAAGAGGAAGTTGAAAATGTAAAAGATTTGCTTCATAGAGGCATGGGCGTTATAGAAATTGTAGGTTTAACAAGTCTAAATGAAGAAGAAGTCATAGAAATTAACAATACCCTTAAATAAAAGTAGGTAAAAATAAGATGTATTAAACTAAATAATTTGTAAAGGATAATAAGTGTAATATATAACTTAGGCAAGTACAAACTACCTTTAAGAAATGCAAGTTCTTACAAAACTTACGAATAAATTTGAGGAGGTAAAATTATGGCGAAAAAAGGAATGAGTAGACCTACACCACCACAAGTTCAACCTAAAGGCGATAATAATAAAAAAATGAAGAACAAAGATGCAAAGAGAGTTCCAGAGGTAGGCAAATAGAAAAATAAGAAAAAGCTGCTTATTATAAGCAGCTTTTTCTATGAACTAAAATTATTCGTAAATACCAAATCCAGTGAGAATTAATACATCCCAATCAATCTCTTCATTTTTAACCCAATTGTATTCGATGCAAAGTTCTTTCAACCAAGCATTAAGGCCGCTACTTTTTTTGCTAACATTTGGAGCTTGTCTCCCAAAACTTTCTTTTATGGTTTGGAGTAAATCTAATTGATCGTCTTCTCCTAGTTCTTTATCAAGCATTTCTTCAATAATGTCACAACACTCCTCATAACATTTCTTATCATCAGCATATAGTTCATCAGCTAATAATTGTCTTTTGTTATTCATAGTAGTTTGAACATCTTTAATTTCTTCTAAATTAGATAAGTATTTCTTAGCTATATTCATAGCGGCAATTTCATTATCAATTTTTGTTATTACTCTTTCTAATTTGGCATTTCTCATTTTAATCTTCTCGCTTTACAATTTTATTTAGTTATTGTTTAAGTCATAGTTAAAGAATAACTAGTGTGTATAATAGTATGTTTTTTATTTGGTTTATGACGATAAATTAATTATATCATTAAATTTATTATGATACAAAATTCTATTTTCTAAACTAAAACATTTTAACTTCACATTAGTCAATATAAAAGATGGAAATTTATATTTATATGATGTAAAATTAGAATAACTTAAAGCATGAAAATTATACGTAATAAATATGATGAGATGAGGAGTAGTTATATGATTGACAGAAAGGAATATCTAAAAGATGTAACAAAAGTTGTGGTAAAGGTTGGCACCTCAACATTAACTCACTCTACAGGACTATTAAATTTAAAGCATATAGAGAATCTTGTACGCCAATTAGCAGACATTCATAATGAAGGAATTCAGGTTGTACTAGTAAGTTCAGGAGCTATAGCAGCTGGCATGGGAAAATTAGGTCTTAAGGTAAAACCAAAAACTATTCCTGGAAAACAAGCGGCTGCAGCTGTGGGTCAAGGGACCTTAATTCATATGTATGAAAAATTCTTTTCGGAGTATGGCAAGACTATAGCACAGATTCTACTTACAAAAGATGATATCGTGGATAAAAAAAGATATTTAAATGCGAACAATACATTTAAAGCATTGCTATCGCAAGGAGTTATTCCAGTAGTAAATGAAAATGACGCTGTGGCTACTGATGAAATAAAGGTTGGAGATAATGACACATTATCTGCTATGGTGACCAAGGTAATAGGTGCAGATTTGCTTATAATACTATCAGATATTGATGGATTATATGATTCAAATCCTAGGACAAATCCTAATGCTAAATTTATCTACAATGTAAAAGAAATAACTGATGAAATTGTGAATTCAGCAGACGGCGTAGGATCAGATCTTGGAACAGGTGGTATGGCAACTAAAATTAAGGCAGCAAAAATTGTAGTAGCTGCAAATGCTGATATGATTATTGCAGAGGGGTCTGAGCCTAACATTATTAGTGATATTCTAGATGGGAAAGAAATAGGTACATTATTTGAAAGAAAGTCAATTTAGAGAATAAAACACTATAGATATTATTAAATTTTAATAATATCTATAGTGTTTTTTATATTTAAGGGTACTAGAACTATTCCATTTCTTCCACCATTGAATTGTTACTGGAACATTGTTTCCTATAGTCAGTTGGCGTTAAGCCCGTATATTTTTTAAAAAAGCGAGAAAAGTAGGCTACATGATTAAAGTTAAAAATATAGCTTATTTCACTTATACTCGAATTTGCGTGATTCATATACTGTTTAATGGCAATAATTCGATGCTCATTAATATACTCGGTCAAGGTTCTACCCACTTCTTTTTTAAAAGCAGTACATAGGTAATTGGGATGCACGTTTGCAAAAGAAGAAAGTTCTTTAAGGGATACATTGTTTTCTATATTTTTATTTATATAGGTTATCACTCTGTTAATGAGTGAATTGTAAATAGTTCCTTTATACTTTTTTAAAACTTTAATAAAGTCATATAACATTTTGTATTCTAATGCCTTAGCTTCATCTACAGTAATAGTTTCATCAATAAGATTAATATAATAATCACTTAACATAAAGGATGTCTCAGTATCAAGTCCTACTTCAATTACAGCTCGCGTAAAGAATGTACAGGAGCCTATTAGAGAATACTTAAGGGAAATAAGTGGTCTCTTAGACAGCTCAGCACGTTCAAGGGAATTGATTTGTTTTAAGGTTTCAATACTTTTATCGTTATCCATCTGTTGAATAGCTTGTACTAGCATACACTCAAGTGCATAAGGAGGGTGGATATAAGAGGTATATCTATTTTTAGACATTGTTATTTCAAGTTTTTTATAAATATTATCCATTAGATATCACCTCACAAAAATTAACATTAATAAAGTATAAAATATATGAACATTGTATAAAAATTATACTATTTTTTGTATATAATGTCAATATACTTTACAATAAGAAGTAACAGTTCTTCTTATTGTAAAGGTATTCATTAAATTTTAAATCAAAAAAGAAAATAAAAAATGGGGGGAATTAGCATGAAAAAATCTATTGGAACAATTCTAGCTATTGTATTAGCATTATCAACAATGACTGGATGTGCAACGAACAACAGTAACGGTGATGCGAAAACACCAGAAGCTACTAAAAAAGAAAAAGCAGTAATCACAGTAATTCAAAATAAGGTTGAAATTCAAGAACAGATTGAAGATGCAGCAAAGACATTCAATGAGTCTCAAGAAGATGTTGAAGTACAAATCTTAGGTTCTACAGGAGATGCTTTGGTAACAACGTTACAATCACAGTTTGCATCCAGCCCAGAAAAAGCACCTACACTATTTACATGTGAAAGTGGTAGCCAGTTTGATAAATTCTTCGATTTTATGGCTCCACTAGACTCTGCAAAAGCAGCAGCAAAAATATCTAAAGGACAAGCCGATGACGCAATGAAAGATGGCAAGCTATACGGTCTACCAATGGCAATCGAAGGTTTTGGATTAATATATAATAAGACAATGTTTAGTGAAGCAGGAATAGATGCAGCTACTATTAAGACAACGGATGATTTAGTAGAGGCAAGCAAGAAACTTGCTAAGGTTAAAGGCGTTAAAAGCCCAATAGCTTTTGCAAAAGAAACTTATTTCCAATTTATGCACCCATTTAACTGGCCATTTGCAACAATGAGTAACTACAAAGAGGTTATTCCTAAAGTTATAAGTGGAGATTTAAAACTAAAAGACATTCCAGAAGTTATGCAATATGCAAAAGATTTAGAAAAGCTAAAACCATATACAAATCTTGCTAAAGATAGTTATGACGATCAAGTTGCAGGATTTGCACAAGGGTATTTTGCAATGATTCATCAAGGAAACTGGGCGCAAGGAATAATTGACGAATATAAAGTTGATTTTGAATATGGTATGATGCCAATGCCTATAAATGGTAATGAGTCATTATCAGTAGGAAATTCGAACTTCTTTAGAGTAAATAAAGCTGCATCCGCAGAGCAACAAGCAGGAGCAATTGCGTTCCTTGACTGGTTATTTACAGATCCAGTTGGACAATCATATGCAACTGATAAGTTCAACGTAATTCCAGCATACGATGGCTTTGATACTAGCAAATTAGATGTTTTATCTAAGGAAATTGCAACATATTCAGAAGAAGGAAAGACTATCCCATGGACATTCAATTTGTTTCCAGCAGGTGTAGATAAGGATTCTTCAAGTGCAATGGAAAAATTCTATGCAGATAGAATAAATGCAGAGCAGTTATTAGATGAAATAAACACTGTTTGGGTTAATGCAGCAAAATAATAAATATAATTAGACTAAAAGCCTCTTTAAGAGGCTTTTAGTCTAAATAATAAAAATGGGATTGGAGGTTTAAGAATGGATAAAAAGCTCAAAAGCAAAATTACTACAGCTTTGTTTGTTACTCCTTCGTTGTTTATATTTATAAATGTAGTTATAATTCCCTTTGTTATGGGACTAGTATATTCATTTACAAATTGGGATGGGTTTGCTTTTAAAGGACCTACATTTGTAGGGTTTGAAAATTACACCGCAGCTTTTGGTGATGGAAAGTTTATGACATCTTTTCTCCTTACAACAAAATATACTTTTGTTATGATTATTCTAGTGAATATTGTAGGGCTTTCACTGGCACTACTAGTAACTTCAAAAATCAAACACAAGAATTTTTTCAGGGGGGTATATTTTTTACCAAACTTAATTGGAGGACTTATTTTAGGTTTTATATGGAAATTTGTATTTACAAAGTTTTTTGAGGAGTTTGGAGTAGTTACACATACAGAAAAGATATTCTTTAATTGGCTAGATGGACCTACTTCGGCCTTTTGGGCACTAGTTATTGTAGGGGTATGGCAAATGGCAGGGTATGTAATGGTAATATATATAGCTTCTATAGAGAGTATATCAGAGGACGTTATGGAAGCAGCTAGTATAGATGGGGCAAATAACTGGACTAAATTCAAAAAAATAACGCTTCCGCTAATAGCTCCTGCTTTTACAATAAGTTTATTTGTAACACTATCTACTTCCTTTAAACAATATGATACTAATCTATCATTAACAAATGGTGGACCCTTTGGAAGTACAGAACTTGTTACTATGAATATTTTTTCTACTGCCTTTAGTTATAACAAGTATGCACAGGCACAGGCAAAGTCCATTATCTTTTTCTTGGTCATAATGATAATTACTGTTATACAAATTTATACTACTAAGAAAAGAGAGGTGGATATGTAATGAAAGCAAAGTTTAAAGCATCCACAATATTTGTTATATTAGGGTTTATAACAGCGGCATTAACCTTATTCCCTATGTATATTATGGTGGTGAATTCCTTTAAGAGTAGAGCGCAGATATTTATTGACACCATGGGACTTCCAAAATCATTAGATTTCTCTTTTTATATAACAGCAATTGATAAAATGAATTTTTTAAGCGCATTGTTAAATTCATTATTTGTAACAGTTACAAGTATTAGTTTAATAATAATTTTTTCATCTATGGCATCATGGGCATTAGTTAGAAGTAATTCAAAGCTTGCAGATTTTGTACTATACACTTTTGTAGTAACGATGCTTGTTCCTTTTCAGTCTGTTATGATTCCCTTAATGCAGTACATGAGTGGCTGGGAAATGAAAGCTATTAATTTTACAATGATAGATAGTTTTTATGGGCTGATCTTTATGTATATTGGGTTTGGATCCAGTTTATCAATATTTCTATATCATGGCTTTATTAAGAGTTTTCCACGATCACTTGAAGAAGCAGCAATGATAGATGGATGCAATAAGTTTCAGGTATTTTGGGGGATAGTATTTCCTAACCTTAAGCCAATTACAGTCACAGTAGCTATTTTAAATGTAATATGGATATGGAATGATTATCTACTACCATCTTTGGTACTTAGAAGTCCAGGACTTAGAACAATTCCTCTTTCAACCTTCTATTTCTTCGGTGAATTTACAATACAATGGAATCTTGCAATGGCAGGTCTTGTTCTTACAATTATACCAATAATAATATTCTATTTATTTTCACAAAAATATATTATTAAAGGTGTTATGGCAGGAGCAGTAAAATAACTTAGAGTTAGAAATCATGGATAACTCGGAAAGAGAGTAGCTTTATGAAAAATGAATGGATTATAAGTGATAATAGTTTAAATATAGAAGATCTTTTGAAAAATGAAAGTATCTTTAATGTTTCAAATGGATATATAGGAATTAGAGGAAATTTTGAAGAGGGATATTTAAAGACTTACCCAACAGTTAGGGGTACCTATATAAATGCTTTTTATGAAGAAGTTCCTATACAATATGGCGAAAAAGCATATGCGTTTCCAGAAATTATGGAAAAAATAGTAAATGTTACAGACGTGCAAAATGTTAATATAATAATTGATGGAGAAAGATTTTCTCTGTTTAGTGGAACTGTAAAAAGTCTACACAGATATCTTGATATGGAGAATGGATGTTATGTGAGAGACATATGGTGGGTTTCACCCCGAGGATTCGAACTTAAAATAAAAATAACAAGACTCGCTTCACTTAAATACTTAGAATTATTCGCTATTCACTATGAAATAGAAAAGGTCAATTTTAATGAAGGTATTACTATAGAATCTGAAATTAACGGTGATGTATCAAACTTTACAGATGAGAGTGATCCACGGGTTGCAGCAGGACACGCTAATATTTTATCAGTAAAGTCCAAAGTGGCTCAAAATGGTATTATGCAGGTAGTGTCTGAGACTGAAAATTCTAAGATGTCTGTAGCAGTTACAACAAAGCATAGCCTAAGTGTAAATTATGAAGCTTCTATTGTAACCGGAGACAGTGGAGTAAAAGCTACTTTTAAAACAGACCCTTCGAAAAGTGTAATAAACTTTACAAAATATAATGTTTACACAGATTCAAGGCGTTACAAAAGCGTAGAGTCACAAGGTATAGATTTAATAGAGAAGATTAGCTGTGAACCTTTTAAGAAAGTTTTAGAGCGTCAAAGGGAATATTTAAATGAATTTTGGAGTTTAGCAGATATCAATATTGATGGAGATGAAAAACTAGAGCTGGGGCTAAGATACAATTTATTTCAACTTCTTCAAGCAGTAGGAAAGGATGATAAAAGCAACATACCAGCAAAGGGGTTAAGTGGAGAAGGCTACGAAGGGCATTATTTTTGGGATACTGAAATTTATATACTTCCGTTTTTCACTCTATGCTATCCGGATCTTGCAAAAGGAATTTTAAAATATCGATACACAATTTTAGATAATGCAAGGCAAAGATCAAGAGAGATGGGACATAAAAAAGGAGCAGCTTACCCATGGAGGACTATAGCAGGGAAGGAATGTTCGTCGTTTTTCCCTGCTGGGACTGCTCAATACCACATTAATGCTGATATAGCTTATTCTTATATACAATATTATTTAGCAACGGGAGATATTAATTTTATAAAAGAATTTGGGGCAGAGGTTGTTTTTGAAACTGCTAGAACATGGATTGAAATAGGGCATTTTCATAAGGGATTATTTAAAATTGACGCTGTAACAGGACCAGATGAATACACTGCTGTAGTAAATAATAATTACTATACAAATGTTATGGCAAAGTATAATTTAAAATGGGCATCAAAATTGTATTATGAACTATTAGACATAGACCCAGAAATGCTAAAGAATTTATGTAACAAAATAAGTCTCAATGAAGAAGAAATAGGGCAGTTTGTATGCGCCTATAAAAATATGTACTTGCCATATAATCAAGAACTTAAAATTAATGCTCAGGATGATACGTTCTTATCTAAAGCAGTATGGGATTTTGAAAATACACCTGAAGATAAATATCCTCTATTACTAAATTATCATCCATTGACTATTTACAGATATCAGGTATTAAAGCAAGCAGATACGGTACTTGCTCATTTCCTTGTGGAAGATGATTCGGATTTTGAGACTATTAAAAATTCTTATGATTATTATGAAAAAATAACAACTCATGACTCTTCATTATCTTGTGCTGCCTACAGTATTATGGCATCCAAAATAGGTTATATAGAGAAGGCATACGAATATTTTATAGAAACAGCAACACTGGATTTGGATGATACTCATGGGAACACAAAGGATGGAGTTCATACTGCTAATATGGGTGGAACCTGGATGGCATTGGTGTATGGATTTGCAGGTCTTAGAATAAAAGAAGACTATATTTCCTTATCACCTAAGCTCCCTGAACATTGGAGTGAACTTAAATTTAATTTTTTGTACAAAGGTGCTCAGGTTCAGGTGGATGTAAAAAAAGATAAAACATATGTAACTATCCAATGTGAATTCCCTATTAAAATTAAAGTGAACAATATACTATACGAAATTGTCAAAAGTGAAAAAATAGAAATAGTGAATTAATTTATGAGCAGTAAAAATAAGCAGGGTTACCCTGCTTATTTTTTAGGTTAATAAATATAGTGATTATTCAAATGTAATATGATATTCTTAAATTGGATTTATTAAACACTTTATATAATGACTAATATACTAGGAGGAAATATATGATTGACTTAAATATAGGACAAATAGCAGCATTTGTTACAGCTATTTGTTGGACAGTAACCCCAATTGCTTTTGAAGCAGCTGGGAAAAGAGTAGGTTCACTTTCTGTGAATTTTATAAGACTTATTATAGCATTTTTGCTAATTGCAATATATACTTTTTTTACAAGGGGAATGTTTTTACCCTTAGATGCATCAGCATCTGTATGGATGTGGCTAAGTATTTCTGGAGTTATAGGCTTTGTTTTAGGCGATTTATTTTTGTTTGAAGCCTTTGTACTTATAGGGTCCCGTATATCTTTACTAATTATGGCTGTGGTTCCTCCAATAACAGCATTGGTTGGATTTATTATTCTAGGGGAGCGACTTACAATTTTAGACCTACTAGGAATGTTTGTAACAATGGGTGGTATCTTTCTTGTAATACTAGTTAAAGGATCTAATGAAAAAAAAGTTGAATTATCTCATCCTTTAAAAGGTATTTCTTATGCATTTATCGGAGCAATAGGACAAGCCGTAGGCATGGTGTTCAGTAAACTGGGTATGGGAAGTTATAATGCTTTTGCTGCAACTCAAATTCGAATTATAGCTGCTACTGTTGCCTTTGCGATAATAATTACACTAAGAAAGAATTGGAGCAAAATAGCTCTATCACTTAAAGATTTAAAGGCTATAAAATACATTTCTATAGGGTCATTTTTTGGACCGTTTATAGGGGTATCATTATCCTTATTAGCTGTGCAATATATTTCTACTGGGGTTGCGGCAACAATTGCTTCTGTTTCACGTATTTTAATTATACCAATTTCTATAATTGTATTTAAAGAGAAGGTATCAGCAAAAGAAGTATTAGGGGCAGTTATAACTATAGGCGGAGTTGCAATATTATTTATGTAAATAATATATAATATGGGATATTAATGATATAATCAACCTATACTTTAGTATGAAATACTTTAAAGGGGGATTGTGTAATGACAATTAATTATGCTCATAGAGGTGCAAGTGCGTATTTCCCGGAAAATACAATACTTTCTTTTGAGAAGGCTTTGGAAATGGGATGTACAGGTATAGAAACAGATGTGCAGATGACCAGAGATGGAGTATTAGTTCTTATTCATGATGAAATGGTGAATAGGACAACAAATGGAGAGGGACTTGTAGCGGACTATACTTATAGTGAACTAAATAAGTTAGATGCTGGGTCATGGATGGGTGAAGAATTTAAAGGTATTAAAATTCCCACAGTAGAAGAGCTAATTTACCTAGTCCAAGATAAAAACATTATTATTGATTTTGAAATTAAAAGTGGTGTAGTAATATATGAAAATATTGAGCAAAAACTTATTGAACTTATTTATAAGCATAGGATTGTGAATAAAGTTATTTTATCCAGTTTTAACCACTATTCTATAGCTAAGTGTAATAAAATATCAAAGGAAATTAGTACAGGGGTACTCTATATGGCAGGAATTTATAAGCCATATGACTATGCGAAAACTGTTGGAGCAAATGCTATACATCCATATTTTTTGGCGGTGAATGAAGAAGTAATAAAACAAACTAAAAAGCACAAAATTAAGGTGAATGTGTTTACTGTGGATGATGAGAAGTATATGAAATCTTTCTTGGAAATGAAAGTTGATGGCATTATAACTGATTATCCAGACAAACTTAATAAATTAATGAAGGACAGTAATTATGAAAAATAAACGAAATATATATATAGTCTTGGGTATAGTATGTGAAATTTATTTTATAGGAACCATAATATTTGGAGGTAGAGTAACTTTTGCGGAATTTTATCTTGGACTTGGATTATTATTAATAGCATTAGGTTTATTTAACAGAAGCAATGATGGTGAATACACTTTGTTAAGGCCAGGTAAAATTAAAACAGTTATAAAAATTTGTTTTTTTATGGGACTAGCTTCATTTGTAGTATTAGAAGCTGTGATAATTGGAGCAGCAGTATCTAAGCATAGTGAAAAAACTGATTATTTAATAATACTTGGGGCAGGACTTAGAGAAGAAATTCCTTCAACGGCACTTTACCAAAGGCTTTATGCAAGTTTAGAATATATCGAAATGAATCCTTTAGTAATGATAGTAGTTTCAGGGGGACGAGGTCCGGGTGAAACTATCACTGAGGCTGAGGCTATGAAAAGATTTTTAATTAAAAATGGAGTAGCAGAGAATCAAATAATAAAGGAAGAAAAATCCACTAGCACTCTAGAAAATATGAAATTCACAACAGTGATTTTAGAGGAAATAGAGAAAAGAAAAAATATAGAAGTAACTATTGTAACAAATAATTTTCATATGTTCAGAGCTAAATTTTTAGCACAAAGGCAAGGCCTAAAGGCTTATGGATATCCATCACCACTTCATCCAATGCTTGTTCCCACTTTATTTGTTAGGGAATATTTGGCGGTAATAAATTCTTTTATTTTTGATAGATAATTATGTGATTTATAAAGTTCATCTAAAAATTACAAAACAGGGAAATAAGAATAATTCTTATAAGCCCTGTTTTTTTATTTAGGATTTTCTCCATAAATTATTGCTACATCTTGTTCTTGAATAAGTGTTATTGAAAGATTTATTATTATATTTTCTTTGATAGTATTGAAATTGATTTCTATAGGGAAGTCTTCATTAAAAGGTGTTTTGTCAAGAAGGGTATATGTTTCATAAATATTATATCCTTTTAGTTCACAATTTATAGGTGGAATATTGCACTTAATATATTCATTAGTAATATCTGCACAATTTGGTGATATATAAAGGGGGATAGGATCTAGAATTTTTGTTTTAGATAAAACTGGGGGGGCGCTGTACTGTATTAAAGTAGTACAATTAAAAGGGATATAAATTATAACCGATTCAGTATCTAAATTAATTATGTTGTCTTTCGATGATTTTGCTATAGAAAAATCTAATTTGTTTCTAACAAAACCCTCTAAAAAGAGTTTTCCTTTAGAATGGCTATAAGTATCATGCCCCTCATATATAGGGAGTAGTGTACTATTAGTTAAATATACGTCCTTTTTCATATTTTTTATTTCTAAGGCAGGGGTTTTTAGTCTAAATATTGATTCAATCGGAGTGCCGAAAGTTTTTTCTGATATTATTATTGGGATTTTTGATATTAAACTATTATCATTTTTTTCATCGGGAATATTTTCAGTACAACATGTTTCTTGTAAGAGTTTCAAAATACCAAGTATTTTTTTTAGTCTTAATTTATCATAGCTATTATAAGTTTTCAATGCAAAGCTCCTTATTATAGGGATTGGGAAATAGTAATGAATTAGGCTTAGAATATATAAAACAACCGTTCTTCTAAAGGTTTATATTAGGGTTAGAAGAACGGTTATACTAAATTCTTATAGTGTAGCAGCAGGACCTGGGATATTTACTTGTTGTACTTGTAATACTTTAATCCTAACATATATAACCATTTTTTCGATTATTTTATCATAAAGTTTTACCTTTGAATTAGAATTAGTGTGATGTTTTATAGGAGATCTTAAAAGATCTGCTTCAATGATTCTTACTTCTTCTAATTCACAGTATGGTTTTTCAGTAAAAATTGTACTTTCTTCAAAAGATAGTTCGCATGACGATTTTCCCATATGAATATCTTTACAGTCTTCATGTGAGGTACTTAATAAATCTACTTCAGTTTGGACTCCACGGAAATTAACTACTGGTGGAACAACGTAGGTAACTTCTGTTACAGCTGTAAATTTGGTATCTATAGTTGTATGAGCTATTCTACCACTTACAACTTTATCCCCTACACAGTCAGCAGTAGCATATTCAATATTTTTTCTAACATATCCACTTATAAATAATTTTCCAGTTACAGGAACGCCATCTACAATTACTCCAGACCTAGGAAGTAAAGTACACTGAGTTAAATATACATTTTTCTTTATTCTTTTGATTTCATAGAATGGTTCTTTTAATCTAAGCTCAGCTTCAACATCTATTTGAATCTCTCTTTCAGCTAACACTACAGGAATTTTAGCTACAAGAGGGGCGTTTATACCAGTAGGCATAATAAAAACTCCATCACTTAAGGGTAAAGTTTGTGAGCTAATAACTTCACCACAGTAATTGCAAGGTGGGGCAGTTTGATTTTTTTCCAAGAAAATTCCTCCTTTTTATAAAGGTCCTAAGACCTACTACATATTATGATGGAAGTAATAAATTGTTACTGTTAAATGTAATATTTACACGTCAAAATTGCACAACTCAGCTAAGTAACATTCCTTTGCTGAAGCATCTGCCATTGGAATGTTTACTTGTTGTAGTTGTAAAATTTTTATTGTTACATATATAACCATTTTCTCAACTATTTTATTATAAAGTTTAGTAGGATGCTTTATAGAATCTCTATTTAGGTCTGCTTCGAAAATCCTTACTGATTCTAATTCGCAGTACGGATTTTCAGTGAATATAGTATTCTCTTCAAAAGATAGCTCACATAAGGATTTTCCCATAGAAATATCTTTACGATCATGACATGTGGAACCACTTAACAAATCTATTTCAGTTTGAACTCCATGAGCATTAACTATTGGAGGTATTGCATATTGAACTTCTGTTACAGCTGTAAATTTGGTATCTATTGTTGTATGATATATTCTACCACTTATACCTTTATCCCCTACACAGTCAGCAGTAGCGTATTCTATATTTTTCCTTACATATCCACTTATAAATAACTTTCCAGTTACAAGAACGCCATCTACAATTCTGCCTGACCTTGGAAGCAAAGTACACTGGGTCAAATATACATTTTTTTTTATTCTTTTAATTTCATAAAATAATTCTTTTAATTTAAGTTCGGCTTCAACATTTATTTGAATTTCTGTTTCTGCAAGTACGACAGGAATTTTAACAACTAGTGGTCCATTAATACCAACTGGTATAATGTTAACTCCACTACTTAAAGGTAATGTTTTTGAACTAATATCACCACAATTAACGCTTGGGTGAATAGTTTGATTCTCTTCCAACGGAATTCCTCCTTTTTTTAAGGGGATTAAGGCCTACTAGCATGATATGAGGGAAATAAAAGAAAGGTTACTTTTAGTGCTATTATATTTAAAATCTTATATATGAAAGATAAAAGTATAAAACAGTTGAAAAAGTATAGGGAAATGAAGTAATATATAAACAAGTAGGATATAATAGTTTAGTAGTAAGGTATAGCATTAAATTAATATTTATACTGGAGTTGTTAATTATGTCGGAACAAAATAAAATTGATGATGGAGTTAGTGTTAAAGAAAAAATTGAAATAAAGATAAAGAAACCTGGAATTTACAGAGTCATCATTCATAATGATGATTATACAAGTATGGAATTTGTCGTTCAGGTTTTAGTTGGAGTTTTTAAAAAACAGGTTGTGCAGGCTACAAAAATCATGTTTGATGTCCATAAAAAAGGTAGCGGCACTGCAGGAATATATAGCTACGACATGGGTGTAACAAAAATTGCCCAAGCTATAGAAATGTGTGAAGAAAGTGGTTTCCCATTAAAATTAACCTTAGAAGAGGAGTAATTATGCAATTAGATAATATAGTAAATGAGATTATTACAGCGGCTTATAATGAAGCACAAATGTCCAAACATGAATATTTCACTCCAGAACATATTTTATACGCTTCTTTATTTTTTGAAGAGGGTATTGATATAGTAGAAAATAGTGGTGGAAATATTAAAAGACTTAAAAAACAGATAGTTAAATTTTTAAAGGAAAATATAGAGGTTGTAGAAGATACAGAGCCAATACAATCAATTGGGATTCAAACAATATTATCAACAGCAGCAGATCATGTTATGCTTTCGGGAAAAGAAATGGTTAGGATAGGTGATGTGATTGTAGCTATGTATGATGATGAAGAAAGTTTTGCTTCATATTTTCTACGCAAACAGCAAATGAAGAGGAGAGATCTTCTTAATTATATAGCTCATGGAATATCTGTAGTAGATACTTTTGACTTTGATGGTACCATCATTAATGATGTAGAAGAGGCAATTGACTTTGAAGAAAATAAAGAAGAAATAGAATACGATTTTGATGAAGAGAAAAGTAATCCAAAGAGTGAAGGAAACTTTTTAAATAATTTCACGGTGGAGCTAACAGAAAAAGCCAGAAGAGGAGAAATGGACCCTCTTATTGGAAGACATGATATTCTTCTGAGAACCTTACAGATATTATGTAGGAGGCTTAAAAACAATCCAGTACATGTGGGGGAACCAGGGGTAGGCAAGACTGCCATCACTGAGGGTCTCGCTCAATTAATTGTTGAAGATAAAGTGCCAAATTTACTTAAGGGAAGTAAGATATACTATTTGGATATGGGAGCTCTCCTTGCTGGTACAAAGTATAGAGGCGATTTTGAAGAGCGCATTAAAAAAGTACTTACAGAAATTAGTAAAGTTGAAAAACCTATAGTTTATATTGATGAAATCCATACAATAGTTGGCGCAGGAGCAGTTTCAGGAGGATCTTTGGATGCTTCTAATATACTAAAACCTTTTCTTGCGGATGGTAAAGTAAGATTTATTGGCTCAACTACTTATGATGAATATAAAAAACATTTTGAAAAAGATAGTGCATTAGCTAGAAGATTTCAAAAAATTGAAGTGCCGGAGCCTTCTACTGAAGATGCTTTTGATATTCTTATGGGACTTAAGGATAGATATGAATCCTACCATAAGGTTACCTACGAAAAAGAAGCACTAAGAACAGCAGTAGAATTATCTAGCAAGTATATTAACGATAGGTATCTTCCAGATAAAGCTATAGATGTTATGGATGAAGCAGGTGCTTATGCTAGACTTTATTCTGAGGAAAGTGAAGAAAATATTGTAATTACAGTAGGTGCAGTAGAAAAAGTAGTAGCTTCTATTGCAAAAATTCCAGAGCAAAGTGTATCAACTAATGAAACGTTAACACTAAAAAATCTAGACAGCAATTTAAATAAACAAGTTTTTGGCCAAAGTACTGCCATAGACACGCTAGTAAGAGCTATAAAGAGGTCTAGGGCAGGTTTTAATGAAGAAGAAAAGCCAGTAGCATCGCTCCTTTTTGTAGGTCCTACAGGAGTAGGGAAGACAGAAATAAGCAAGCAATTATCAAAGAGCCTCGCTATTCCACTTATTAGATTTGATATGAGTGAATACCAAGAAAAGCATACTGTGGCTAGACTTATTGGTTCACCACCAGGATATGTGGGTTATGAAGAAGGCGGACTATTAGTTGAGGCAATGAAAAAAAATCCTCAATCTGTGTTACTTTTGGATGAAATTGAAAAAGCACACCCTGACATATTAAATGTGCTTTTACAGGTTATGGACTATGCAACACTTACAGATAATACTGGTAAAAAGGCAGATTTCAGAAATGTGATTTTAATAATGACATCTAATGCAGGAGCGAGAGAGGCTAGTAAACATGTAATTGGCTTTGGAGACAGACTAGGGTCTGAAGGAGCGATAACCAAAGAAGTAGAAAGAGTATTTTCTCCGGAATTTAGGAATAGATTAGATAACATAATTGTATTTAATAAAATTGATGAAGCTATGGCTCTTAAAATAGCTAAGAAGGCAATGAAAGAATTTGAAGAAAAACTTCTAACTAAAAATATAAGATTAGTGGTTACAGAAAATTTATATAAATGGTTGAGTAAAAAGGGATTTTCTGAGGCTTACGGTGCCAGAGAAATAAATAGAGTAGTTCAAAAGGAAATAAAAACTTATTTTGTAGATGAAGTACTATTTGGAGATCTTTCTGAAGGTGGCAGCGCAACAGTTGACATTGTTGATGATAAACTTAAAATTGTTAAAGGTAAATAATAAAAGGATGTTGCGTTTAAGCAACATCCTTTTAATTGAAAATTAATATAACTACCGTGTTGGAATAATCTCTATCCAATAGCCATCTGGATCCATGATAAAATAAATCCCCATAGGTTTATTTTCAAAACATATACATCTCATTTCTTTATGGAGTAGGTATGCTTCATCAAAATTGTCTGTAACTACAGCAAGATGAAACTCGTTTTCCCCCAAATTATAAGGTTCAGTTCTATCGGTCATGAAAGTTAGCTCTAACTTATGTGAAGAAGTTTCATCACCTAAAAACACAAGAGTAAAGCTATCATCCGGTGCACTAAATCTCCTAGTTTCTACAAATCCTAAAGCATTTTTATAAAATTCTACGCTTTTTTCTAAATCTAATACGTTTATATTATTATGATCAAAAGAAAACTTCATTTAACATAACCACCTTTTGTATAAAAATTAATATATAATGTACATTATATCATTAATTTACAAGGAGGAGAAATTTATGAATAAAATTGAAACTGAAATATACTATATATACCACAGTGGGTTTGTTATTAAGACTAAAGATCACTTCTTAATATTTGATTTTTATAAGGAGCCTCAGGGAAATGAGGTTACTAGTAATAAGCCAGAACTTCTATCACCTGAAAATATTAAGGAAATGAAGAATGTTTTTGTGTTCACATCTCATAGTCATGGCGATCATTATAACCCTAGTATTTTGAAATGGGAAAACTATAATAGCAATATACAATATATATTTAGTAGTGATATTAAAATAAATAAAGAAAAATCAAACTATACATTTATAGAAGAAGGCCAAGAAAAATTAGTTAAAGATATTTATGTTAAAGCTTATGGTTCAACAGATATTGGTATATCGTTTCTCGTGAAAGTTGATGGATTAACTATTTTTCATGCAGGTGATCTTAATTGGTGGCATTGGAAAGAAGATAGTGTAGAAGAAAAATCTCTTGCAGAGTCCTCTTTTAAAGCTGAGGTTGAGAAATTAAAAAGTGAAAAACATATTGATATAGCTTTTTTTCCTGTAGATCCAAGACTCCAAGAGTTTTATTATATAGGTGGAGAGTATTTTGCAGAAAAAATTCAACCTAAAATGCTAATACCTATGCACTTCGCGGATGATGTTAGTATTACTAAAGAATTTTATGATAGGATTAAAATGCCAAAAGTAAAAGTAATTCAGATTGATCATTCTGGTCAAAAGATAATATATTAAAAAAATTTTAATATATCTGTATAAATAAAGCTGTTTATGTTAATCATTTAATTAAACCAAATAAAAAAGCACCACATGCAATATTTTTTTTAGTCCCCCTAAACTAATATTGCATAGGGTGCTTTTTATATTGTCATAGATTTGTGGATAAAATTTACAAAGGAATATATAAACTATTGAGAAATTAGTTTTTTATATACAGAATACAATAATTGTGATAAATTTATTAAGTGAAAGTCAAAATTGAATCGTGTACAAAATAAGTACAAGATAATATATGAAGGTAGGATAAAGTAAATGAGAATAGATACAAAAAATGAAAAGATTTTAAATTATTTATACATTATTATTGGAGCCACAATACTTGCAGCAGGAGTTAATATGTTTTTAGCACAATTGAAACTCGTAACAGGTGGAGTAGCAGGGCTTGGAATTATTATTGAATATGTTGCTGAAAAGCATTATGGAATAGCAGTACCTTTATGGTTTACTAATATTGTGGTGAATATACCATTACTTATCATTGCTATGAAATTAAAGGGTAGAGAATTTGTGGGTAAATCTATGTTCGCTGCGGCATATCTATCTTTTGCACTTTTCTATACAAGCTATATACCTGCACCACAGGTAGATCTTTTGATAGCTAGTATATTTGGTGGAGTATTAGTTGGAACAGGCTTAGGATTTATATTAAGAGCATCTGCCAGTACTGGTGGAACAGATTTAGCTGCCAATATTATAAAAGTTTATTTGAAGAATGTTCCTATAGCTAGAATTATTTTAGTGATTGATTCAACTATAGTAACAATAGGTGCTTTTGTATTCGGAGCTCAAAAGGCTATGTATGCACTTATATCTATATACATAGTTACCAAGGTTATAGATAGTATACTTGAAGGAATAAATTTTTCCAAAGCGGTAATCATTATTTCGGATAAGTCTATTGAAATATCGGAAATATTAATGATTGATTTAAAAAGGGGTGTTACAGGAATAAATGCTACTGGTATGTATACAAAGGGTGAAAAGCAAATGTTATTCGTAGTAGTTGGTAAAAATGAAATAGTTCCTCTTCAAAAAATGGTTAAAGATATAGATAAAAATGCTTTCATTACTATTGCAGATGTAAGAGAAGTACTGGGTGAAGGATTTACGAATTAAGTAATTTAGGAAACATTTTCAAAGTATAATTGAAACTTCTGTTGCGCAAACTAACTGCAGAAGGGAAGTGATTATATAATGAGTGATAAATTAAATGGCAAACCTGTTACATTTGATCACCCAGAAAAACTTACTGAGGGGGTCTCTTTAGAAAAAGGAGATGTTGTAGCAAAATCCTTTATAAGTGAAGTAGATGGAGTTGTAAAATCCAATATCGTTGTTGAAAACAAAGTCACTGGAGAAACAGCTAAAAGAGATTCAGTTATCGGTGAAATAGATCAAATTGAAGACGAAGAAATAGATGAAGACGGGTACGAAGAGTATTAATTTTTCAGTAAATATAGCTATTAGTGGATAATAGAACCAAATTAAGAGCAACTATTAGATTATTAATGGTTGCTTTTAGTTTTTTATTTTATTTAAAAAATAAATTGACAATTATTATTAAAAATATTATAATTTTAAGTAGAATATAAAAATAATTAATGCACATGCTAATTATTAAGATTTTAAATGTAAAAACTGTGAAGAGAAGAGTAGATATAAAAGGTAGTCAAAGCGAGTTGGTGATGGTGAAAGGCCAATGCGAAGTTTATATTGAAGAACGTCTCAGAGTTTCTAACCGAAATCCTTAAGGGTAGTAGGCTTAGACGGGTCCAATCCGTTAAATATTGGGCAGTATCGAATGTATAGTTCTGTACTGATTAGAGTGGTCATATTTTATGACAAATTGGGTGGTACCGCGAAATTATAACTTTTCGTCCCTTTATTATTAAGAGACGGAGGGTTTTTGTTATTTTAGAAAGTATAATATTAGGAGGAGGTCAATTTTATGGAAAAATTGTTAGTAAAACAAATTTACAGAGAAAAAGAAAAATATGGGGATGAAACAGTATCTATCTCTGGATGGATACGAACTTTAAGATCTTCTAAAGCTTTTGGATTTATAGAAGTTAATGACGGAAGTTTTTTTAAAAACATTCAAGTTATTTTCGAGGAAGACTTAGAAAACTTTGAAGAGATAGCTAAGCTACCTATAAGCTCTTCTTTAACAATAGAAGGAAAGTTAGTTTTGACACCAGATGCGAAACAACCCTTTGAAGTTAAGGCTACTAAAATACTTGTAGAGGGGATGTCAGATACTGATTATCCGCTTCAAAAGAAAAGGCATTCTTTTGAGTATCTAAGAACCATTGCACATCTTAGACCTAGGAGTAATGCTTTCTCAGCAGTGTTTAGAGTTCGTTCACTAACTGCTTTTGCCATTCATGAGTTTTTTCAAAAGAGAAACTTTGTATACACCCATACACCAATAATCACAGGTAGTGATTGTGAGGGTGCGGGTGAAATGTTTAAAATATCTACCCTTGATTTCACGGATATGCCAACGGATCGGGATAAAAAAGTTGATTTCACTAAGGATTTCTTTGGTAAAGAAACTAGCTTAACTGTAAGTGGGCAGCTAGCAGCAGAGGCGTTCGCACTAGCTTTTAGAAATGTTTATACTTTCGGACCAACATTTAGAGCGGAAAATTCTAATACAGCAAGACATGCGGCTGAGTTCTGGATGATAGAACCTGAAATAGCTTTTGCAGATTTAAATGATGATATGGAACTTGCAGAAGATATGATGAAATATGTTATAAAATATGTTATGGAAAATGCTCCAGAAGAGATGGAATTTTTCAATAGTTTTGTAGATAAAGGGCTAATCGAAAGATTAAATAATGTTGTAAATGCAGATTTTGGTAAGGTTACATATACTGAAGCTGTGGATATTTTACAAAAATCAGGGAAGCAGTTCCAATACCCAGTAACTTGGGGTTGTGATCTACAAACTGAGCATGAAAGATATTTAACAGAAGAAGTTTATAACAGACCACTATTTGTAACTGATTATCCAAAAGAAATAAAATCTTTTTATATGAGAGTAAATGAAGACAATAAGACAGTTGCTGCTATGGATTTACTTGTACCAGGAATAGGAGAAATTATCGGTGGAAGTCAAAGAGAAGAAAGACAAGACATATTGGAAGCTAGAATGGAAGAATGCGGTCTTAACACGGAAGATTACTGGTGGTATTTAGAGCTAAGAAAATACGGCGGAACTAAGCATGCTGGATTTGGGCTGGGATTTGAAAGAGCTATTATGTATATTACAGGTATGAGCAACATAAGAGATGTTATTCCATTCCCAAGAACAACTGGGTCTGCTGAGTTTTAATTTAACAATGTATATAGCAGCTTCCAAAATACATAGATCTTTATGTATCTAAATTGGGAGCTGCTTTAATTTGCGCGTAGATAGTGGTTACACTATCCGGGAGTAATAGGAGAGGATGAATATGAAAAAAATTATTAAAGAATATATCTTTATAACTATTGGGCTAGCACTTGTAACTGTAGGATTTTATTTTTTCCTCATGCCAAATGATTTGGCGGTAGGAGGAGTTAGCGGTCTTGCTATGATTGTAAATTGGTATATTCCAGAGATTACCATTGGCGCTATAATGCTTGTATTAAATATAATTCTATTTATCATAGGATTTGTATTCATAGGGTCTAGTTTTGGAGTTAAAACCATATACTCTAGCTTGGGATTATCGGGTATGGTATGGGTATTAGAAAAGTTTTATCCTATGAGTGGGAGTATAACAAATGATTTATTTCTAGAACTAATCTTTGGAATATTAATTGGAGCAGTAGGACTCGGTATGGTGTTTAATCAAAATGCTTCCACAGGTGGTACTGATATAATAGCTAAAATACTTAATAAGTATTTCAACTTAGACATTGGCAAGGCTTTGCTTTTAGCTGATTTTTTTATAACTATATTGGCAGTTATAGCATTTGGTCCTAAAATTGGAATGTATGCCATGCTTGGAGTTATTATTAATGGGTTTACTATAGATGCGGTAATTGCAGGAATGAATATCTATAAAAAAGTTGAAGTGGTTAGTGAAAAAGGAGAAGATATAAAAAAATTTGTTATTGAAAAGCTAAATAGGGGAGCTACTTTATATACTGCCAAAGGAGCTTATACAAATGAAGAAAAAGAAATTATAACTACGGTTCTAGATAAAAAGCAGTTTATAAAACTTAGAAATTATATAAAAGAGATTGATAAAAAGGCTTTTATAATCACTTATAACGTACATGAAACACTGGGAGAGGGTTTTAAGGATATTAATGAATAAAAATATAAAAGCTACTGATAAAAATCAGTAGCTTTTATATTATAAAAAATATGTTTAATTAAGCTTCAACTGGAGCGCCTACTGGGCAAACACTTGCACAAGCTCCGCAATCGATACAAACATCTTCATCGATAACATATATGGACTCTCCTTGAGTTATAGCATTTACTGGACATTCAGGCTCACAAGCTCCACAGCTTACACATGAATCATTAATTTTATATGACATAATAACTACCTCCTTTATTTACTAATTTACCTATACATAGTATCATAATTGAACTAATAAATAAAGAGTTTTTTAGTAATAGAATCTTTTAAAAAATATAGTATTAAATGAACTGAATTAAATTGTAGTTACAGCTGAAACTAGATTTAAAACAGTTCATTTAATACCAGTGGTAGTTAATAACTTTTTTAGCTGTATTTATATTAATGATGAGCTCATCAATTTCACTGTGAGTTAATAACTATCGATAATATTATATGCAGAAATTTAAAGATTATTCAATATAAAAATATTAATAAACCTAAAAAAACTCATCTATTCAGATTACTGAATAGATGAGCTTTTTTATAATGGTGCTATAAATTATTTACTAAGTAAATCCATTGCTTTATTAACAACATTTTCTGTTGTAAATCCAAATTCCTTATAGAGTACATCCGCAGGACCAGAAGCTCCAAATCTATCAATGGCAATTATATCTCCATCTAGTCCAACATATTTGTGCCAACCAAAGGAAGCACCTGCTTCTACTGCTAATCTAACTCTTGTATTTTTGGGAAGTATTGATTGTTTATACTCTTCAGATTGTGTTTCAAAGAGTTCTAAACATGGCATACTTACTACTCTAGCCCTAATACCTTTTTCATTTAATACCTTAGCTCCTTCATAAATAAATTCTACCTCAGAACCAGAAGCCATTAAAATGATATCAGGGTTTTTACCCTTATCTTCATATGTTTTTAATATATAAGCACCCTTTAGTGATTCTATTGAGGTTTCTTCATATAAAGGTAGATTTTGTCTTGTAAGTATTAATGCTGTAGGTGTTGTCTTTGAAGTTATTGCAGCGTACCAGCCTGCTGCTGTTTCTTTAGAATCAGCAGGTCTAAACACGTTAAAGTTTGGTAGAGCCCTAAGTGCTGCAAGATGTTCAATTGGTTCATGAGTTGGTCCATCTTCGCCAACGGCTATACTATCATGAGTTAGAACATAAGTTACTGGAAGACCCATAAGGGAAGATAATCTCATAGCGCCTTTCATATAATCACTAAATACAAAGAAAGTTGAAACGAAAGGTTTAAGACCACCATGTGCATAGATACCATTTCCTATAGCTGCCATTGCATGCTCTCTTACTCCAAAATGAAGGTTGGATCCATTTCTATCTTCTCTTGAAAAATCACCAAGGCCTTTCATATATGTCTTATTAGAAGGAGCAAGATCTGCTGAACCACCTATAAGGTTTGGTACATATTTTGCTAATATGTTTATTATTGCTCCAGATGAATTCCTTGTTGCAGCTTTTCCCTCAAATTTCCACATTTCTTCTAATTTAAGTAAATCTATAGAAAGTTCGCCACTTTGCCAAACTTCATATTCTTTAGCAAGTTCAGGATTTTTTTTACTATACTGTGCATAAAGCGTTTTCCACGCTTCTTCTTTTGCATTAAGTTTTGATTTTACATTTTCCATATGTTTGGTTACTTCAGTTGGAACTGTAAACGGATCTAAGTTCCAGCCCAAGCACTTTTTCATTTCAGTTATATTGTCTTCTCCAAGTGGCTCACCATGTGCGGAAGGTGTACCTTGTTTTTTAGCACAACCGAATCCTATTATAGTTTTAACTACAATAAAGGAAGGCTTATTTTGCTCAAGTTTTGCAGCTTCAATTGCTTTACTTATTGCTTCCATATCATTGCCGTCTTCTACATATAAAACTTGCCATCCATAGGCGTCATATCTTTTGCCTACATTCTCTGTAAATGAAATGTCTGTGCTTCCCTCTATAGATATACTATTTGAATCATACATTACAATAAGCTTGGAAAGTCCTAAGGTACCTGCAAGGGATGCTGCTTCGGAAGATATACCTTCCATATTATCCCCGTCACCACATATAGCATATGTATAATGATCTACAATTGAATGCTCACTTGTATTAAATTTTGCTGCAAGATGACTTTCTGCTATTGCCATACCTACAGCATTAGAAATTCCCTGGCCTAGTGGACCTGTTGTAACTTCTACACCATTTGTATGACCAAATTCTGGATGACCAGGTGTTAAGCTTCCAAACTGTCTAAAACCCTTTAAATCGTCAATAGTTAGTCCATACCCAAATAGATGGAGCAGTGAATATTCAAGCATTGATCCATGTCCTGCTGAAAGAACAAATCTATCTCTATCCTCCCATTTAGAGTTAGAAGGATTATGTTTCATGTGTTTGGACCATAATGTATAGGCCATTGGTGCCACACCTAGAGGGAGACCTGGATGACCTGAGTTTGCCTTTTGTATTGATTCTGCGGATAGAACCCTTATAGTATCTACGGTTAGTTGTTCGATTTTATTCAATTTATTTTCCTCCTTATTAGTTGAAAGTAGCAAATAACATTCTGAATTATATAATTTTATTATTCTATATTATTCTATATTATATATATTATCATATATGAAAGAATATATGAAGATAAGCAAGCTATATATTTAGAGTATTTTATAACATATGAGCCGTTCCATATTTTTTGTGAAATACCTTATTGCAAGACTTTTTCAGTGCTTTTTATGAATTTACCTTCAATTTCAATTAGTATTTTCTGCTCATACACCATTATAAAGTAACAAATAATACTCCACATAAATATGAATACGAATGTAGTAACTTGAGTAAATATGAATCCTACAACTAAAAAGCTAGTGCAATTTAAAATCGTAATATGAAATTTTCTAATGGTATAGTATAGAGAAAGTTTAATAACATCTTTCTTGCTCAAATAAAATCTTGAGATTACTGGGAATACGTGTAAACTCATTAAGAAAATTAAACATATAATTATAAAAATAATACTAGTTAAAATTTGTGGATAATTTCTGGAAGCTAGAAATTGAATATCAACGTATAGTATAGAAATTAGCATTATTTCAAGAGTTCCAAAAAATAATGATTGAGTGAAGTTAGTCTTATAAGCTTTAAAAAAATCTTTTGTAATATTTATATCCTTTTCGCGAATAAGTTTCCCCATAACACTAAGAAGGGCTGTAAAAGAAGGTCCAAGTGGAATACAACATATAGCAATTATAGATATAAACCCCTTTGGAAGTGGGGCAGAACCATTAGAAAAAAGTATAAGTACTGCCATAAATAGTGGAATGTTTAAAAGTAAAAAATATAGATTGCCCAAAAAAAACCAAAATACATAATTAGTGATTGTATTTATAGGTCCTTCACCAAATTCTCTTTTTGATTTAGCCATTTGTTCCCCCAACTGCATTTATCAAATGCTACTATTTAAATAGATCTACTTAAAATGTAACATAAACTATGTGAAATGCAAATAGGTAGAAGCTATAAAAAAGACGATACAATTTTGGTGTTATGTACAGAGGATATTTATAGTTGCGATGTATTATAAAAACTCATCAAATTATAGTTGCAAAATACATTTAATAGAATGATAATAATATGGAGGTGAAGATATTATTATGAATTTACTATATAGAATGTGGAAAACTAGAAAAAAAGATTATGAAAATAAAAAAAATTGTATTAAAAAATTTGATGAAGGTGGAAAAGCTTTCGCTAATATTGAATGCGCTTTTAATGCTAATATAGTAATAAATAATTCCGGAGTCTTATATAACACCACAATAACTGCAGAATATTTTTTTATACCAATTGAAAACATAAAAAGGGTTCAAGTTAAAACTGATGAAGAACTTTGCACGAATATAATTGATAGTAGAAAACCTTTAATTGGTGACTTACCTTTTAAGCGGAAAACACACAGTTTCCTCATAATAAACTATATAGAAAATAATTTGGAATTAGAGAAAATTATAGAGTCTAAAATGGCAGAACATGGTGCCACTGCAATATTAAAAGCTAGTAAAAAGTGTATTAAAAATAACAATATAAGAAGGAGCAATTATATGAGTTTAAAAGGTAAAGTAGCTATAGTAACAGGATCGTCTAGAGGAATTGGAAAAGGCATTGCTATAGAACTTGCTAAGGCGGGGGCATGTGTTGTAATAAATTATAAAAGTAATGATGAAGAGGCAGAAAAGACATTGCAGGAAATTAGAGAACTCGGGGTTTATGCTATGATAATTAAAGGTGATGTAAGTGATTATGAGTTTTCAAAAATGCTTATAAAAACTACTATTGAAAAATTAGGCAAAATTGATTTATTGGTAAATAATGCGGGTATTTCTAAAATAGGGTTATTTATGGATGAGGGTCCGGAGGATTGGGACAAAATATTAAATGTAAATCTTAAGGGCACGATAAATTGTTCGCATATTGTTGTAAAAGAAATGATAAGGCAAAAAAGCGGTAGCATAATAAATATATCCTCAATGTGGGGTAATGTAGGGGCGTCTTGTGAAGTTATTTACTCTGCGTCTAAGGGGGCTATCAATTCTTTTACAAAGGCACTAGCTAAGGAACTTGCACCCTCTAATATTAGAGTTAATGCTATAGCACCAGGAGTTATTGATACAGAAATGAACAGTTGCCTCACAGGCGAGGAACGAGAATCATTAGTTTCAGAGATACCTATGATGAAATTTGGGGAAGTGTGCGATGTTGGAATGCTCGTAACTTTTTTAGCAAGTGAAAATTCAAGATATATTACGGGGCAAGTGATAAACATAGATGGTGGAATACTATAATAAACCAAAATAAATTAAATATTAATAATTTATTAATACTTTATTGGGTTACAATTAATACTAAATTCTATTTATATGATATAATGAGTTTAGTAATTAGATAATAATTGTATTAAATGAAGGAAGGGTAATATTATCATGGAATATACAATTTCAAGATTTATGAAATCAGCTTTATCAATTGGTATCTTTATTCTTTTACTTATGACATTACCTTATATAGCTATATTTATTGTGTTAATTCCAGTTTTAGCGATTGCAGCATGGTATGGTTATAAAATAATAAAGGGTGTAAAGAACATTATATATAAGTTAAGTACAAAGGGTAAAAATGATGTGAAGCCAAATATGTATAACAGTGAAAAGTATGCAGACGAATCGGATGATATCAATTATAGTGATAGTGCTATTATTGATGTAGATTATGAAAAGGTAGAGTAAAGAATTTTAAAAGGTAAATTAAGTTTGCAAACTATTTTTTTAAAATCAATCTATATTTTAGATTGATTTTTTGTTTTGTCATAATAAAGGTAATTAATATAAGTATATCGAATAGATTTCATATACTAACTAATAAAGAAGGAGCACAAATATGCAGCTAGAAATTATTAAATTTATTCAATCTATAGCATCTCCATTTTGGGATGCATTCTTTCAAATAGTCACAATGACGGGTGAAGAGTATTTTTATATTATTGCTGCTGCTATAGTATTTTGGTGTATAAGTAAAGACTTTGGGTATAAATTAGGATTTGCAATACTAACAAGTACACTTATAAACACAGCACTTAAGGATATAATCAATACAACTAGACCTATAGGAGAAGTTGGAGTAAGATCGATTCGATTGCAAACGGCTACAGGACAATCTTTTCCAAGCGGACATACTCAAGGGGCGACAACCTTTTGGGTTTCAGCTATTATTCAGAAAAAGAAAAAATGGATTTATGTAGTTGGAATCATTATGATCCTCTTAGTTGGACTTTCGAGACTATATCTTGGTTTGCATTACCCAGTAGATGTAATTGGTGGAATAGTAATTGGAATTATATGGACGATTATATCTAACTATATATTTGATTATGCTAAGGCAACAAACAAGAACTGGATACTTATGATAATTGTTATACCGATGTTTGTTGGAATGATATTTTTTAGAGGTAAAAACTATTATACAATAGCAGGAACAGTTCTAGGATTTGTTATTGGATACATATTAGAAACAAAGTATGTTCAGTTCGAGGTTAGAAGCACTATTAAACTACAATTAATAAAATTAGTATTTGGATTAGGCATTCTAATAGCTATAAAAAGCATATTAAAGGAAGTACTTCCTATTAGCATATATTCAGATTTTTTTAGGTATCTTGTAGTAGGATTATGGATCACAGTTGGAGCACCAAGTATATTTAAAAAATTTATTAGAATATAATTTTATAAATAGCAAAACCTAAAGATATAAGTATAGATAAGGGAGATGTTTTTATGCCTAAAGATAGTCAACCAGACAATAAATTTTCTAGATTAGTTAAGAGTAACTATGACACACCTATAACTAGAGAGACTGGCAAAAACCAGAATGCCACAAACAAAAAGCAATCTACAAAAAGTAAATAATTGATTTATTATAACAACCAAGCTTAAAACTAATTTAGTGTTAAGACTTGGTTGTTATTTTTATAATAAATGTTGAATTATTTAGATTATTTATTGCATTATCTAAATATTATGTTAGAATTTATATATAATGTTGATTTAAGAAATAAAACAATCCGTAACTATTTTATATTTTAAAGGTTAGAGCTACAGTATGCCTGTGGCTTTTTATATTTTAAAAATTCTAGATTTCATTTACCATTTAAGAAGGAGTGAATATAATGAGTTTTAATGTTTATAATACAATGACTGGAAATAAAGATGAGTTTGTGCCTTATAAAGAAGGTAAGGTGGGTATGTATACTTGTGGACCTACAGTGTACAACTATGCGCATATAGGTAATTTAAGGACTTATATTTTTGAAGATATATTAAAAAAATCCTTAGAGTATGTAAATTACAAAGTTAAGCATGTAATGAATGTTACAGATGTAGGGCACCTTCAATCTGATGGAGATGAAGGCGAAGATAAAATGGCTTTGGGTGCAAATCGTGAGCATAAAACCGTATGGGAAATCGCTAAATTTTATGAAGATGCTTTTTTTGATGACTGTACTAAACTTAATATAAAAAGACCAACTGTAGTATGTAGAGCTACAGAACATATACAGGATATGATTGACTTCATAATAAAACTTCAGGAAAAAGGTTACACATATGTTTCTAATGGAAATGTATATTTTGAAATTGATAAATTTGAAGATTACACTAAACTTGCGAATATTAGTATAGATGAACTGGTAGCGGGAAGTAGAATAGAAATAGATCCTAATAAGAAAAATCCCCTTGATTTTGTGTTGTGGTTTACAAATTCTAAGTTTTCTAATCAAATTATGCAGTGGGAATCACCATGGGGTAAAGGTTTTCCAGGATGGCATTTAGAATGTTCTGCAATGTCTGTTAAATATATTGGTGAATATTTAGATATTCATTGTGGTGGAGTAGATCATATTGCTATACATCATACTAATGAGATAGCGCAGTCTGAAGGGGTTCTAGGGCATAAATGGGTGAAATATTGGATGCATGCAGAGTTCTTAGTAGTAGATAGTGGTAAAATGTCAAAATCTACTGGAGAATTTTTAACATTATTAAAACTTGAAGAAGAGGGTTATACTCCTCTTGATTATAGATATTTCTGCCTTCAATCTAAATATAGAAAACAGTTACTATTTAGCTTTGACAGTTTAAATGAGGCTAAGAAGGGGTATAAAAAACTTAAAGAGAGAATTGCTACTATTTTAAATTCAATTGATGAAAAAGATGAAATAAGTGGTGAGAAAGTTTCAGAGTACAAAGCAAAATTCTCATTTTGTATTAGTGATGATTTAAATATTGCAAATGCTTTTACTGTACTTTTTGATGTTTTAAAAGATGATAAACTTAATAGCAAAGAAAAAGCTATACTCATAGAAGACTTTGATAAGATATTCTCGTTAGATCTTATGAAAGCCCAAAATGAAGATTCAGATATAGATGAGGAGCTTATAAAAAGGCTTATAATTGAAAGAGCGGAAGCAAGAGCAAGTAAAAACTGGGCAAGAGCCGATGAAATAAGAAATGAATTTACAAATATGAATATAGAACTTCTTGACACTAAAGAAGGAACTACCTGGAAAGTTAAATAAGGCACATCAAAATAAACAAAGCAGTTGAACAATTTAAAATTTAAAATAATATGGAACCCCTAAAGTTATTAAAATGTATAAACTTTAGGGGTTTTGCCATACTATTAATTGATTTGAAATGAAAGCCATAATATGATAAAATATACATAAAATACCTATTATGTATTAGGAGGATTTTATGGTAACTACATTAATAATTGGGGGATTGTTTTGTATAACATTTGTTATGCATATGATTTTCACTAAAAATGGATATGTTAAGGGGCGAATCTATACTAAACCATTGTTAATGCCACTACTCGCAATTTATTACATAGAAAGTGTAGCATCAGTAAATAAACTTATTGTAATAGCATTAGTATTTGCTTTTATGGGTGACGTGTTTTTAATGTGGTCTGAAAGGAAAAATAATTTTTTGCTTGGCCTAGGTGCTTTTCTCATAGGGCATATTTGTTATGTTTTACTATTTCTACAAGGCAATTATTTTGTAAAAAATTTACCAGCATGGTTTTACCTTATTATCATAATATACACTATTTACGCTATAGCTATAATGAAAAAATTAACAAAGTATTTGGGGGATATGGTAATACCAACTTGTATTTATATGGTAGTTATTTTATCAATGAGCTTTACTAGTTTAGCACGTATTTTTGTTATGGGTATGAGTATATCATTTCTTCTTCCCTTTATTGGGTCCTTATTGTTTTTATGTTCAGATTCTATGTTAGCATTTTACACTTTTAAAGGTAAATTTAAAAATGGAAATATATATATTATGCTATCCTATGTTGTAGCGGAGGTTTTAATTGTTAGTGGATATTTATAATATTTAAATTTATTAATATTAGCAATATTCAATTAAAGTACATACATTTGTATTAATGTATGTACTTTAAATTTTGAGAGAAGTAAAATTATTCTATTTTACTTCTCTCAGAAGCAGCCTGAATTTTATCATCGCTACCAAGTCGTTTTGGTAATCTAGCGTCCTCATTTTTTTTAATTATAATTTGCTCTTGAGTAGTATAATTGTAGTTCTTAGAATCTTTCCTTGCCATAGATATAGCCACCTTTCTATTTTTAATAAATGTTACTTTAATACTATTAACAATAGTTTCTCCGAAAATAGATATATAATTCTTGAATTAATTAATGTAATACATTACCAATTATTTTATTTTTTAATGCACTTTAGTATAAATTGGTTTATAATATTAAGAATAGCATTAAGTAAAAATAGTATTATTAAATGGAATAAGATAGATTTGAGGTGATAATGTGGATAAAGTAGAGTTAAAGGCTTCAGTTACAATCGCAATTATTGGTATTATTTTAATATCTGTTATATATTTTAGGCCTATGAACATTGAAAGAAGCTATGGAGGATATATGTACGCAGAGGATAACGAATTTCAAAAATCAACTGAAATTACACTTGTTGGAGTATTAAATAAGAAATTATCTTTAAATCATGTATTTACTGGTACTATAGAAGTGGATGACATTAAACTGCAGGTTATAATTAAAAGAATATGGGCGAAAAATAATATTTTTAAGACTATGAGGTATAGTTCTTTTATAGAGACTGAAAACAGTGAAATAGGGCAATATGAAGTGACGGGTACAATAGATACATCAAAGGATTTTAATGAAATACTTTTAAGATTAAATGAAGTAGACAGTAAGTATAGTGGGAAATTTAATATTTGTGGTCCGAGTAGTACAAAAGAAGAGGCGAAAATCATTGTATCAAATATGGAGAAAAGTAATTAAAGGTAATTGGAGGGATATTAATGTCTGAAGAATTAATTCTAAAATTAAATCCATACTTAAGTGAGAAAATATGGGGATGGGAGAAATGGGTGCTTTCGTGTCATGAGGACGGAGAATCTACAATACAAGAGGGGATATATGAGGGTCAAGAACTATCAAAAGTTTTAGGATGTGGTAGTAATTTCCCTATTTTAAATAAAATTATTAATACGAAAGATAATTTATCAGTACAAGTACATCCAAATGATGATTATGCTAAAAGGGTTGAAAATGCCAATGGAAAAACAGAATGTTGGTATATATTAGAAGCAAAAGAAGGGGCAACTTTAGTATCAGGAATAAAAAAAGGTTTAGATAAAGAAAAACTGAAAACTATTATAGAAGAAGATAAATTAGAAGAGTATTTAGAGCGAATTAATATTAAAAAAGGAGATTTTATATACATACCAGCAGGCACTGTTCATGCTATAGAAGCGGGGATAAAGCTTATTGAGGTTCAACAAAATAGTAATATTACATATAGACTTCATGACTGGGGACGTGGTAGGGAATTACATATTGAAAAATCTTTGGATGTAATAGATTATGAAGGAAAAAACAGTGGTGGAAAAATAGAAAATTTTCATAAATTAGAGACCCCATATTTTAAAGTGGAAAAAATTATTGTAAAGGATAATTATGAAGACACAGTTAATGATAGTTTCCATAGTTATACTGTTATATCTGGCGTAGGAGTAATAAATGCTAATAATCAGCAAATTGAATTAAAAGAAGAACAAACTATATATATATCAAAAGGAATAAAGTATATCCTTGAAGGGAATATGGAATTAATTAAATCGAGTGTTTAAAATTAAGGCGAAGTAGAGACTTCGCCTTAATTTTAATTATATAGCAAAAAAACACTACAAATATTTACAAAATTATCATTTTAAACATAAATTTCGATAAAAATTTTAAAAAGTGAAGGAACTAAGAGATGAGTGTAGAATATAATTATGTTATATATTTTGTTGAATAGCATATCATCTTCGAGGAAGATGCTTATATAGATGTATAGGTTAGGAGGGCAGTAAATTGATAAATGAAGAATTAACAAATGATTTTATTGAGGAAACCATGATGCATATTAAAACAGTAGAGAAAAAGGTATTGCAATTAGTAGAAAACAAGAAGGATTCAGAGGCAATAAATGAGATATTTAGGGCTGTACACAGCATTAAAGGCGCAGCAGGTTTTTTCAAGTTTGATAAAATAGTTGAGATATCACATTCTATGGAAAGTCTATTTGTAGAGATTAGAAATAACACTTATAGCATATGTGAAAAAGATATTGATATACTACTCTCTGCTAATGATTATTTAAAATTACTTGTTGAAAACATAAATAATACTGAAAATATAGATATATCAGAAATTATATTCAGCATACAAAAAATTATAATAAAGGACACTTTGAACATAAATGAAAGTGAAATAAGTATTAACACAGATTTTAATGTAAATCGTATAGATTCAAAGAGAATCCTATTTAAAATTCATGATGATATTATTGTAAAAGCAAAGAAACGTGGTCATTGGTTTTACGAAATTATAATTAACATAAATGAAGATTTAGTGAAAAATCATCAAACAATTGATGATTTTATGAAAATTCTAGAATCTATTGGCGAAATAATTGATTCCTATACAAATACCGAAACATATTTAAGGCCTAGCGATGAAGAGGAACAAAGAGTACATATACTTATATCTTCTGTATTAGAAAAAAGTTTAATGTCCTTGGCAATAAATTTACAAGAGAGCAAAATACTTGATTTCTGTATAGATGATTATGTACAAGAACTAGAAGTAAATGAGCAAGCAGAATTAATTGCTGAAACAGAATTACTGACAGAGGTAGAATCAGTGAATGAAGTAAAAACAGTAAATGAAGAAAAATCAGTAAATAGAAATTATAAAGAAGAAAGTATAAGAGTAAAGGTAAGTTTATTAAATGAACTTTTAAATTTAACAGGTGAATTGGTTCTTGGAAGAAATCAGTTACTTAGAACAATGGAGAAACATAAAAGTGATATACAAGGTATGGATAGAATAATTCAAAACATAGATCATGTAACATCTAGTTTACAAGGGAAGATAATGCAGACTAGGATGCAGCCGTTAGTCAATGTTTTTGATAAGTTTCCAAGAATAATAAGAAACTTATCAAAGAGTTTAAATAAAGAAATTAATTTAGAAGTTCAAGGTGGAGAAGTAGAGCTTGATAAGTCAATAATAGAAGTTTTAGTAGATCCACTAGTACATCTTGTTAGAAATGCTGCAGCTCATGGACTAGAAACCCCTAAAGAAAGAAAATCAGCTGGGAAAACAGTCCATGGAACTATAGAATTAAATGCTTACTATAAATCTGGTTTTGTAATAATAGACGTAATTGATGACGGAAAAGGTATTGACTTAGAAAAAGTAAAAAGCAAAGCTTTAGAAAATGAAATTATTTCTTCGACAGAACTTGAACATATGAGCGAAAAAGAAATTATGGAACTTATTTTGAAGCCAGGTTTTTCTACATCTGAAAATGTAACTGATATATCAGGACGGGGAGTAGGAATGGATGTGGTTAAAACTAACATTAAAAAAATGGGAGGCAATATTGAAATATATTCAATTAAGAATAAGGAAACTAACATAAGATTAATTATTCCTCTTACCCTTGCTATACTCTCTGCTATTATAGTAGAGAGCAGTAATCAAAAATTTGCCTTGCCACAAGTTAATATTAAAGAAATAGTTAGAATTGTTCCAAATGATAACAATAAAAAACTAGAATATATTAATGAACGGTTAGTTCTAAGACTTAGAGAAAAATTATTACCTATTGTAAACTTATCTGAGATATTAACAAATGAATGGGTGGATATAAGTAATTGGGAAAAAATAATAAGAATTCTTATAGTGAAAATTGGAATTAAGGAATTTGGAATTGTGGTGGATGAAATTTACGATGGCGAAGAGGTTTTAGTAAAATCTTTACCAAAGTATATTAAGGATTCAGAGTGTTATTCTGGAGTCACAATTTTAGGAGACGGAAAGGTTGCTATGATTCTTGATATAAATAGCATTGCGCAAAAAGCTAAACTAAAATTAAATAATGAAACAATTGTTGATAACAATGAAGAAAAACACGAAACAATAAAGCAAACATTTGAAAGCAATAAAATAATTTTATTCAAGTGTTCTGAGCATGAAACCTTGGCAATGGAAGTATCCTTAGTGGAAAGAGTAGAGGAAATACAATATAATAACATTGAATTAGTAGGGAATGAAGAGTTTGTAAAAATAAAGGAAAAAATATTCAAAGTCATTAGACCATCAAATTATATTTCTATAAGCAAAAGTAAAAATCTTAACAAAAGGCAATATATAATAATCCTTAAAGGCAATAAGTCTGTAGGAATACTAATTAATAAAATATGTGACACTACCCAAATAGATGTAAATACAAATCTAAATGTTGATAGTATAAAATTAAAAGGTATATCAGGAAGCCCAGTTATAGATAATAAAATACTATTATTATTAAATATTACTGAGCTATTAGAAATGGCTTTAGGAGAAAAAAATAAAGTATAAAGAAGGTTACCTAATGAAGAAAATTTTAACTTTTTATGTAGAGGGGGAACTTTTGGGTATAGATGTAAATCTAGTAAAAGAGATAACTCGAAATATAGAATATACACCTTTGTTAAATGGGAAAAAGCATATTAAGGGATTAATGAACTTAAGAGGAAATATTGTTACTATATTTGACCTGCAAATAATATTAGGTAAAAAAAATAATAAAGAAGGTACAAATTTACAATGTATGGTATTAAAAACAGAGGATAATCAGCAGCTAGGGTTCTTATTGGACAAGACTGGTGATGTAATAGAAGTAAAGAAAGAAAGTTTTTGTGAGCTGCCAGAAGATATTGTAGAAGCAAATGAAAGTTTTATAAGTTCGGTGATAAAGGGACAGGGAGAGCTACTTAAAATATTAGATTTTCATAAAATAGTTCAGGTAGGAAATTTTTAGGAATTAAATTAAGTAGTAATGCTTTTATACTTTAGAGAATATCGAGGAGGAGAACAATTGAGAAAATTCAAGGATTTTAAAATAGGTCAAAAGTTGGCAGTGGCATTTGGTATTGCAATTCTAATTACAGCACTTATAGGTTATGTAGGAATAAAAAATAGTTATATTTTATCAAGCATAAACAGTGAAAATTACGATGAAAATGTTGTGCCACTTGGAGAAGCGGGAGAAATAGTAAAAGAGTTTCAAACTATTAGAGTTATAATGAGAGATATAACTCTAACTAAAGATATAGCTGAGAAAAATCAGTATATAATTGATGTTAGAAATAAATTCCAGATAATTGAAAAAGATATTTCAGATATAGAAGCAACAACTAATAATAATAATAATAATAATAAGCAGATTCAAGATTCAAAAAATGCCTCACAAGTTTATAAAAACTATGCAGAAAAATTAATGCAGCTTTCACTTAGTGGAAAAGAAGATGAGGCACAAAAATTATTAAAAAATACAGAATTTATCAAAGCCTTCAAAGATATGAATAGCTTTGTTGATGAAACCATAAAAATAAAAACTGAAGATTCCAAGTATGATAATGATAGAATAATAGCTAAAGGGGAATATGTAAAAAGATTAGTAATTATATTGTTTTGTGTGGGTATAGTAATAATGATACTGGTTGGGGTATATACTACACATCTAATTACCAAAGTAGTAACATATATGGAAAACTTAATGAAAAAAGCAGAGGTTGGAGATTTAACTATAGAGGCTGAAGTCTTTTACAGGGATGAAATGGGCAGATTAACTATAGCCTTTAATAACTTTATTCGAAAATTAGTAGGATTTGTTCACGATATTCAAGAAAAATCCCTTAAGTTAAATAATATATCTAAGGTACTTTTAGATACCTCGGAGGAATTGTCAGTTAAAAGTATGGAAACTAATGATAAAACCTCAAATGTCATGGCTTCAGTAGAAGAGATTACTGCAAGTATTGAGGGGTCAGCAAATGCTTCAATAGAAACAAGTAATAACATAAATATGATAGCGGCAGCAACTGAAGAGCTTTCAACTAATATAAAAAATATAGCATCTTCATCGGAACAAACCTCTACAGAAATTGATAAAGTTGTGGATTTAATAGATTCGATGTCTCAAAGTACTAAAGGTGTATTAGAGTTTTCAGAAGATATTTATAAATTTGTAGGAAGTATTGCAATATCTACAGGAGAGATTAATTCTTCAATAAGTGAAATTAGTAAAAATGGTGAAAGAACATTGAGTATAACAGAAGATGCCCAAACAAAAGTAAAAGTGACTACTGAGAGTATAATCAAACTAAATATATTAGCAAAGAAAATAGGGAAAATAATAGGTACTATTAAGGATATTGCAGATCAAACTAATATGCTAGCTTTAAATGCTGCCATTGAGGCTGCAGGAGCTGGAGATGCTGGTAAGGGGTTTGCAGTTGTAGCCAATGAAGTGAAAGAACTTGCAAAACAAACTACTCATGCTACAGAAGAAATAAGCGAACAAATTGAAGAAATTCAAACAGATACAGGTAAAGCGGTTATCTCAATGGAAATAATAAATGGAGTCATTAATGAACTGGTTAGCTCTACAAATATTGTTTCTTCAGCAGTTACAGAGCAATCTGTTAATACCCAATTAATATCAAATTCTGCCACAGAAGCTTCAGAAAAAGTTAGAATGATTACAAATGAGATAAAAAGTGTAAATGATAAATCGGAAAGTGTATCAAGAAGTATATTCGAGGCTAGTCGCGGAGTAGTAGAGGTAGCTAGGTCTGTATCCGAGATATCTATGGCGTCTAACGAAATAGTAAGAAATACAGAAATGGTATCCTTAAAAACATCGGAAGTATCAAGAAGTTTTAGAGAAATAAGTATAGGTGCTAATGAGATATCTATAAATATAGAAAAAATCAGTAAAGACACTAAAGAAAATGCGGAAATAGCAAGTAAATCTAGTGAACTGTCTCAAGAGCTAAATAACATGGGAACAGAATTAAAATCATTAGTTAGTGAATATAGAATTAAGTAAATGCATCATGGAAGATGATGCATAGCTTTGAGGGTGATGATTAAATAATGCTAAAAGTATTAATTGTAGATGATTCCAGTGTGTTTAGGAAGGTACTTAAAGAGATTGTCATAGTGACAGGTGTAGCACGTGTAATATATGCAGCAGGTGATGGAATGGAAGCCCTAGATAGACTAAAACATTCGGAAATTGACATTGTACTGCTGGATATAGTTATGCCAAAACTAGGGGGCCTCGAAACTCTTAAAATAATTGTGGATAAATATCCTCATATTAAAGTAATTATTGTAAGCGGTATAAGTGATGATAATATTAAATTAACAATAAAAGCACTTAACATTGGAGCTATTGATTTTTTTGAAAAGCCCACCTCAGATTTAATGAGCATTGAGAAAATAAAATGTAATTTGAAATTGATTTTCAATCAAATATCCATAGGGAAAAATACAAAAAACATTTTTTATATTTTAGACAATGAAAAGAGTTACAATAAAAATAAGCTTAGTGAAGCAACTATTGACATAAGAGGAAGTAGACAGAGTAATTATAAAAATGCTGATATTATACTTATAGCAGCCTCAACTGGAGGGCCAGCAGCTCTTGATAAAATTTTAAGAACTATGAAGGGTAATATTGATATTCCAATTTTAGTAGTGCAACATATGCCATCAGGGTTTACTAAATCTTTAGCGCAATCTTTAAACAACATTTGTCAACTTAAGGTGGTTGAAGCGCGTAGTGGAGATACTCTTGAGAAGGGCGAGGTGTTTATAGCTCCAGGAGGGCTAAATATGTCTGTGCGTAGCAGCAATGGAGCTAAGGTAATAATCACTGAGCATTCAGCTAATGTAAAAGGGGCAAGACCTTCAGCGGACTTGCTTTTTAAAGCTGTTGCTAATGTGTACAGGGGAAAAAAGGTCTTGGTTGTAGTTTTAACAGGTATGGGATCGGATGGCACTGAGGGTGTAAAAGCATTAAAAGAGTCCTGTGAATGTTATTGTATAACTGAGAGTGAAATTAGTTGTGTTGTCTATGGTATGCCTAAATGCATAGAAGATGCTAAGCTCTCAGATGCCAGTATACATTTAAGTGCTATAGGAGAAAAGATTAATATATTAACTGGTTTTTAGTTTAGGGGCATGAAAACAAATAGACTAGCATAATTAATTTTTATTTATTTGAATGTCCCTTATATAAAAAGTCATTTGGAACGAGGTGGAAATCATAGTAAATTTATCAACAAAAGAATTTTCGGAAATGAGAAAATACATTGAAGAAAAATGTGGAATTATAATTTCATTAGAAAAATCCTATTTAATAGAAAGCAGATTATCTAAATTATTAGTAGAATTTAATTGCAATACTTTTGAAGAATTTTATAAATTAATATATAATAGTATGAATGATACTATTACAGAAAAAGTAATTGATGCTATTACAACTAATGAAACTCTATGGTTTAGAGATAAAAAACCTTGGGATGTCTTAGAAAACATTTTAATGCCTAGATATATAAAAATGCTTAGGGAAGATAAAAGAAAGAAGATAAGAATATGGAGTGCAGGATGCTCAACGGGGCAAGAACCATATACTATTGCAATGATTATTCATAACTACTTAGAGAAAAACAACATTTTGGATATTCAAACCTCACAATTTGAGATTATGGCCACAGATATTTCTGGGGCTGTAATAAGTTTAGCTAGAGTAGGTAGATATGATGCTATATCTATAATGAGAGGTCTTCCGGAAATTTACAAGAAAAAGTATTTTGTTCAGGAAGGCAGGATATATACCATAAAAGAAGATATAAAAAGCATGATAAAGTTTTATAAATTTAACCTTCAAAAGAGCTTTTTTTCCTTTGGTAAATTCGATTTAATATTTTGCAGGTATGTTACAATTTATTTTTCAGAAACCTTAAAAAATGATTTGCTGCAAAGGCTAGCTAATTCTTTAGAAAAATTGGGGAATGTTTTCTTAGGTAGTTCAGAAATATATTTTGATTATAACGTGTACTATGAAAGGCAAGAGAAGCTGGGAGCTATATATTATGAGGTGAAGAGGTGAATATAATGAAAATTTTATCTGTGGATGATTCTGCAATAATAAGGAAAATAATAAAGATGGCAGTGGAAGTAATAGAATATGAGTTTTTAGAGGCTGCGGATGCTGAAGAAGCATTAAGTATTATACATAAAAATCATTGTCAGATAGCTCTAATTTTGTTAGACTGGAATATGCCAGGTATTGATGGATTTGAGTTATTAAAGGTTATTAAAAGTGATGACAGATTTAAAAGTATACCAGTGATGATGGTTACTACAGAAAGCGAAAAACTTAATATAATAAAAGCGATTCAAGCTGGGGCTATTCATTATGTTGTTAAGCCGTTTACTATGGAAGAAGTAACTAAAAAAATGTTTGAAGCATTGGGAAAGGATGAATAACTTTGAATATGGAACAAGATTATTTACAGGAAAGTCTAACCACTGCAATAAGAGACGTTATAGAAACTATGACTGGTCTGTGCATTGAAGAAGATTTTACGCGAGAAGTCTGCACAATAAACAAAGGTGAAATATCAGGAGTTATGTTAATTTTAGGTGAAAGAAATGCATTAATGAGTCTAACAATGTCTAAAGAATTATGTACTACAATAATATCTTATATGACAGGAATTGAAAAAAATGATATAACAGATGAAGAGATATATGATGGAGCAGCAGAACTTGTAAATATGGTTGCGGGTAGATCAAAGGCAATATTATCGGGTACTAAATATCATTTTAGTATCACGCCACCATTTACAATCGTAGGACAAGAGCATTTTATTGTGCATAAGGATAAAATCTTCAATGTAACTAAGAATTATATCATTGATGATAGGTCGTTATTTTCACAAATTCATTATATAAATTGATTTGGGGGCAGTAATTCATGAAGGGTACAAAGGTTTTAATAGTTGAAGACTCAAAGGTAACTGCAAAAACTATACGAAATGGTTTGATAAAATTAGAGTACGAGGTTTCCGGAATTTGTTCTAAGGGTGAAGAGGCTATAAGAGCCTCACTTATTCATAATCCAGATGTTATCCTTATGGATATAGAACTCGAAGGAGATATGAATGGTATCGAGACTGCTACTAAAATAACAAATATTTTAAACATCCCCGTTATATATCTTACTGCATTAGCCGATAAAACTATGTTAGAAAAAACAAACTTAAGAGAAGGGTATTCATTTTTAGTAAAACCCTTTGAAGAAACGGAGCTATTATTCAATATAGAAATGGCCTTATATAAGCATGAAATGAAGAATAAGCTGGAGGAAGAGCGGAAGTGGTTAAATGCTATTTTGGAAAGTATAAATGATGGCGTAATAGCTATGGATAAAGATGAAAATGTAAAGTTTATGAATGAAAGCGCTAGGAATTTAATTGGATATACTAATGATAAAGCAGAAGGTAAACTTAAGGATATTCTTAAATTATTAGATCCGAAAACTAGAGAGGAAGTACAAGTTTTAGATTTGACAGAAAAGAGTGAAAAGATTCTTATTGGAACTCATGAAAGGGAATGTATAACATTGTGTCAAGTTACTTCTATACCCAAAAGAAACAGTGGTAAAATGGGATATGTTGTAAGCATATCTGATATATCTCAGGAGAAAAAATTAAAAAAAGATATTCATTACTTAACCTTTAATGATCAATTAACAGGAATAAATAATCGTACTTACTTCGAGGAAGAAATAAGTAAATATAATGATCCAGAATATTTACCAGTAAGTATTATAATGTCAGATTTGAATGGATTAAAACTAACTAATGATGTATTTGGACATCAAGTAGGAGATGAACTTATAAAAAAAGCGGCACAGGTTTTAAAGAAAAGTTGTAGAGCTAGTGATCTGCTTGCACGAATTGGTGGAGATGAATTTATAATAGTCTTACCGAATATTGATAAAAAAGCTGCTGAAATTATTGGAGCGAGAATAAAGAAGTTTTGCAGTGAAGAGAATTCAGGATTTGGTAAACTTAGTATATCAGTAGGTACAGCTACAAACGAGAATAGTGAGCAAGATATTTTTCATACTATAAATGAAGCAGATAAGAGAATGTACGCTAATAAATTTAGTGAAAGTAAAAAGTATAGAGAAGATACATTACTATTTATAAAGAATAAACTAAAAGAAAATTCTTGTAGTAATGATGAGAATGGCCTAGATACTCGGAACACATTACTTGAAATGGGTAAGAAAATGAATTTATCTCAAAACGAATTAGAAAAGATATCATTATATACTGAAATGGGAGATATTGGAATGATTTCTATTCCAGAGGACATAAAGAAAAAAAATACGAAATTAAATGATAAAGAGTGGGATATTGTAAAAAAACATACAGAGGCTGGATACAAAATTGCCACTGCAATACAAAAATTTACTCCAGTAGCAGACTACATATTATGTCATCATGAAAGATGGGATGGAACAGGGTACCCTCAAAAACTTAAAGGAGAGGAAATACCTATGATTTCTAGGATGATTTCTATTGTTGAGGCTTACGTGTCTATGACTAATAAAAGGAATTATCGAAAGACTATGACTAAAGAGGAAGCTATTTTGGAAATATCAAAATGTTCAGGTTCACAATTTGACCCGATTTTAGTAGAAATATTTAAAAAGATTGTTTAGATGTCCCAATAAATATACTAGATATAAAAAGGAGTGTTTAAGAAATGAAAAAAATGAAGTTTTTAAAGAAAATAATGTTGTTATGCACATTGATGTTTGTGATTTTTGCAGGAGGCTGTGTTAATAAAGAACAAAAAAAAGTTGATAGCACGCCACCTACAGCAGAAAAGGTAGAACCTCCTAAAGAAATTAAGATGGAAAAAGGACCAAATGATAAAAATCCAATGGTTACAATTGACATGGAAGATGGCGGAGTTATAAAAGTAGAATTATATCCAGAAATTGCACCAAATACAGTTAGAAATTTTGTTTCATTAATAAATAGTGAGTATTATAATGGACTGATTTTTCATAGAGTAATGGCAGGTTTTATGATACAAGGAGGAGATCCTGACGGAACTGGCGGAGGTGGACCTGGTTACGCAATAGCTGGAGAGTTTACTGAGAATGAGTTTGAAAATGAACTAAAGCATGGAAGAGGAGTAATTTCCATGGCGAGAACTAATGAACCAAACTCGGCTGGTTCTCAATTCTTTATTGTAGCTGCTGATTCTGATAATAATCATGCTAGTTTAGATGGTAAATATGCTTCTTTTGGTAAGGTTACAGAGGGCATGGAAACAGTAGATAAAATAGTTTCTGTAGAGACTGGGAGTGGAGACAAACCTAAAAAAGATCAAATAATGAAAAAAGTCACTGTGGACACATTTGGAGTAAAGTATGAAGAAGCAGTTAAAGTGAAGTAAATTATAAAAAATGCACCTAGTAAGTTTAACTTACTAGGTGCATTTTTACTCTTTATAGCCATCTGAATTATAGTTTTGAATTCATATGTTTTAGTGATTTGCATTATGCAAATAGATAGGACCTATTTTTTATCGCGTGATGATCTACATTTAATAGCTTGATTATCAAAAATTCTTACAAATTTAATAGAGTATATATCACACATTATTATATCATTTGAACCAGTTTCTTTAATAACAATATAACTAATGCCAACTTCTTGTAAAATGCCTTCTCTATCAATCAACATATTAGTTCCAATTAAAAATTCTATTTTTATATATTTACCTATTTGTGTGGTTAACCAACCTTGATTATAAAGAGGGTTATTAACTATGGGTGGCATAGGTTCAGTTAATTCATCCGCACTAATAGGAGTTTGGAACATAGGTGGCTTAACTTGTCTTTCATCCTCAGGCATATCAAAATTTGGAAGAGGCATCATTGGTGGCTCAGAAAACATAGAAGCAGAGTTCCACATTGGAGCTCCATTGGAATTATTAGGTGGTGCTATAAACATATAATATCCTCCTTAAAAAATTATATTAAATTATTATATAAAGGCTTGGTAATAACAATTTAAAATTAAGTCAAACCATACCCTTTTGTGGGATTGTAAAAGCAATGCTCCGCTACTGATACTTGAAAGGAACCATTGCCGTTAAAAGGAAACAAATATGGACACCCAGGTGCAAATGGGTTAAAATACCATAAGGAGTCGCCTGTTGTATATAATCTATTGCCAGCTAAAGCCCAATCGGCAATGTCATAATGTATCTGTTCAGGTGGGCTTGACCAAATGGTTTGTGGGTTAGACATACCGTTAAGTACAGAAGCAGCACAATCAAATTGCCCGCTTTGAAATACAATATTTCTTAAATTACCTTGACCTAACCTAAAATATTCACCATAGGCTACGTGAACTCTGTTCATAACTACAGAGGCAACGGCTTTCATTCCGTTTTCTCCCTCTCCACCTGCTTCACACTTTATTATTCTAGCCAACAACTCTCTAGCACTGTAAGCCACCGATTGTCATCTCCTTAATTCGCTTTACAGTATTATTATATTCATGCTGCTAAGAATAGTACTTAAAAATTAAAAGAAATATAATTTATATTTGCAATAAAATTGTAAAAGTGCAATTAAAAATCTAGTAAGTTCACTTAAAATTTGGTACAATCATAGTATATATATATATTGATGTTGGATAAAATATGACTAAAAAAGAAAAACTCCTTTAAAAATTTGCATTTATACGTATATTAGTATGTGAATAAATTATTAAACATTTATACAAGAGGTGAATTATGTTAAATAGTGGAGATATATTAGACGGTAAATACGAGGTAATTAAGATTCTAGGCAAGGGTGGCATGAGCACAGTTTATTTATGCAAAAATATTAGGTTTGAAAACCTTTGGGCTATAAAAGAAATAATGAAAGATATAAACAACATAGACGTTTTGACAGAAGCTAATATTTTAAAAAATCTGAACCATTTAGGTATTAGAAGAATAGTTGATGTTTTTTATGAAAAAAATAAATTTTACATGGTCCAAGACTACATAGAAGGACAAACACTAGCTGAGTATGTTAAGGCAAGTGGTATCATAGGACGGGATGTAATTTGTGGGATTACATTAGATTTATGTGATATTGTAGGATATTTGCATAATCAGAATCCAGCTATAATATATCGAGATATAAAACCATCCAATATTATTATAACTTCCAGTAGGAAAGTCGTTTTAATAGATTTTGGTATTTCGAAAGTTTATAAGGAAGATACAGAAAAAGATATAGCGTGTGCTGGTTCAAACGGATATGCAGCCCCAGAACAATATGGGTCAGGTAAAAGTTGTATGCAAACGGATATATATGGCCTTGGAATGCTAATATACTTTATGCTTAAGGGAAAGGCACCATGCACAGGCATAGAGCCTCTTTGGGACGAAAATTATGATAAGGATATTGATGATAGTCTAAGAATTATAATACAGAAATGCGTTAAGATTAATATTTGTGATAGGTATGGTTCAGTTAACGATTTAAAAAAAGCAATCTTAGAGGTATCCAAAGAAGATGAATATAAAAAAAATACAGTTTTTAGTAGCCCTATTATTAATACAAATTTCTTTAATAAGTATATAAAAGCACAATTTATGAATAAAACGCAATTTGTAAAAACTAGTAAGGGTTTTTTATTTTTCATAATGGCAATTTTAGTAGGTATGTATATTTTATATGGTAATAAAATACAAGGGATAGATGTGAATACTGCAGATGCTATTGCGGATGACCATATTATACAAACTATGAACCGAAAAACTAATCTTGACATACAAAATATTAATGTAAACCAAGAGGAATCAACATTATCTAAATAGAGGAAAAAATAAAATTATATGAAAATAATGTAATTATTAATTTGTTATTGAGGTTTGTCCTAATGTAGTGATATAATGTTGTTAAAGAAAATAATATGAGAATTCATGACGTTTTTATAACATTTGAAATGGGGGAGAAACAATGAGAAGAAAAATATTATCTTTAGTTATAGCTTCTGGTTTAGCTATGTCTGTAAGTATGCCAGCTTTAGCATTAACATTATCGCAGCAGCTAAGTAATCAAAAGCAGCAGCTCACGAATCAACAGAGTTCATATACTAATTTACAGAGGGAGTATGACGAATTAGAGATGTCCATTGAGATGTTAGACTCTGATATTGGAGGAATTCACACTGAAATTGATAAAGCGAAAAATGAGATAGCGAGTACTGAGAAAAAGATAGAGCAAAACACAAAAGATATAGCAGTTTCAGAAGACAATATAAAAGATGAAGAAGAGTTATTTAATAAAAGAATGAGAATTATGTTTATAAATGGTGCAGATAGTTATCTAGAGATATTACTTAAGGCGGATGGAATTGAAGACCTCATTTCAAGAGTAGAAAATGTTAAAAAGATCGTAGAATATGATAACAAGATTATTAGCGAATTAAATGAGAAAAATACAATTATTGAAAATAAGAAAAGTGTACTAAATGAAAATAAAACAAGAGTGTTAGCCCTAAAAATTGTAAATGAAAAAAAATTGGACAAGCTTAATGTTAAGCAAAATGAGCAGAAGAAGTTAATAGTAGAATCCAGAAAACAAGAACAAATACATAGGACTGAAATAATACAAACACAGGCTTTATTAGGTAATACTATGAATGAAATTGAAGCAGCTAAATATGATTTGGCAATAGCAACTAGAGATGCTCAACAAATTTCTCCTTCAAGAGGTAGTACAGTTAATGCAGTGCGAAATGAAGCAATAGTGGAAGAAAAAGTTGAAAAAAAGGTTGAAGCAATAGTTGAAAAAAAAGTTAAAACACAAGTTAAAACAAAGGTTGCGCCTCCAGTAGTAATAAAAAAAGAAGTAAGCCAGCAAAAAAAAACTTCAACAGCAAGCTCAAGTGGAGTAATAGCTTATGCTAAAACTTTCCTTGGAACGCCATATGTATATGGAGCTACAGGCCCAAATTCCTTTGATTGTTCAGGTTTTGTTCAATATGTGTATAAACATTTTGGAGTTACAACAGGTAGGACAACAGGTAATCAGATAGCACATGGCCAGTATGTGTCTAGGGCAAATTTACAACCAGGGGATTTAGTGTTCTTTGGATCAGGAACTCCTCATCACGTTGGTATTTATTTAGGAAATAATTCGTACATTCATGCTCCTCACACAGGGGATGTAGTTAAAATATCAATATTAACAAGAAATGATTATCTTTCTGCAAGAAGAGTTAAATAATAAATTGTAAATTAAAAGATGTAAGTAGACTTGTGTAAACAAATCTACTTACATCTTTTTTCTGTAATCAGCAAGAAGTAAGTCCACCATTGCACCATAGCTTTTTGTACCAGACTTCTGATTTTGAGATTTAAGGTAAGTGTCATTAATCTTATCATTTATTTTCTCTATAGGACCAGAATACCTTGCCCAAAATTCATAGTTATAATTTAAATCATTAAGTACACCTTTACTACAGGTTGAAATCAATGCATTATATCTTTCAGGATCATTTTTTCGTAATGCATTAATTGAATAAGATAAGGCAGCAAGGGTTCCGGAGTACTGGAAATTTACATCTGGATGATTTATGCAGGCTAAGTATGATATATAGTTTGCCTCATCTTCCTTGGCAAATCCTCTTTGATGAGCCATTTCGTGAGTAGTTGTAAAAGGCAAAAACGAAACCGGCTCTGCCATATTAATATTTGCTTCATTTGTGAAAGGAAAATAAAAACCTGTAATTCCTGTATAGCACATTGGAGTAGAGAGCAGTATAGCCTTAGGCGTTCCATAGTTACCATTTAATTTAGTATATTGTAGTGAAGCACTGTCATAGCCTAAATGTGCGGTTTTTAATATGTATTTTTTGTTATAAGGAAGTTCCATTACGCCGTTTTCGTTTTCGTTTATTTCTTGTCTTAGAGTATTAGTTCTATATACAAGGCTTTCACAAAGTAGAGCAAGCTCATTTGAGGACGACTTGCGTACGTTTAATTCAAATATTTTATCTAATGTAGGTCTTTGATAATTGAATCCCCACAAAATTTGAAAAGAAAAATATATTAATCCTACTGCAACAAATGCGTTTAAAATAGCATTTTTAAGAATTTTAAATCTTTTATTTTTACATTTATATAATTTGAAAATTGTTTTTAAAATATATCCTAATGTTAGAATTGAAAAGGATACAATTATAAGTTCCGCAAGAGAAAAGGGTAAGAATCTAGTCAGTGCGCTTAGAATATTAGCAATTATTTTATAAAAAAATGAGGAATAGAACTTTTCTATAAAATTTGGAAATATTCTAGATACTTGAGTGAGAATTATACCTAAAGGTAAAAGTAAAATTAATATTATTTGCTTGTTACAGGGTGATTTATACAAAAAAACACCTTCTTTATAGATTCTTCAAATTATAGTTTACCAATTAATAGATAAATAATCAAAAGATTTTGTGTTAAGAAAAAAAAATATTGCATTTATTAAATATGAATGTTATTATATACCTATGGGGGGTACATGAAATTATTTTTTAAAAGTTAAATGTAAAATATTTTGGTTAAATAAATATTAAAATATAAAATTAAAAGG
>NZ_JBNMNU010000006.1:0-49221 GCF_051278035.1 Clostridium sp. | reverse complement strand
ATGTGATGATTTAGTTTTCAAATCTATAATAATACTCTGGAGTATCATCATTAATAGTTTTAAAATTATAACCTAAATCATGATAATATTTTATAATTTGAGGTAAAGCTTTTACAGTATTTCTATTATTAAAGTTGCAATGCATTAATATTATGGCTACATTTTTATTACCTTTAATGGTATGAGAGTTTTTAACAAGTAAATCTGGAGTTAAATTAGGGTTAATACCATCATCCACATTAACATTCCAATCAAATACTTTAAAATTATTCTTATGAAGGGCTTCTAAAGAATGAGAATTTAATCGTTTTGAGCTACCACCAGGAAATCTTATGATTTTAGGAGCAAATCCAGTCACTTGTTCAATTTTATCAGAGGCTTTTTTCATTTCATTAATAAAATCTTCACTGCTCCTATATATTTTCTTAAAATTATGACTATATGTGTGAAGACCTATGCTATGACCTTCATTGTAAATTCTAGTAAGGATTTTTTCTTTACCTTCAATTTCCTTCCCTACTACGAAAAAAGTAGCTTTTACGTTTGCTTTTTTTAATTCATCAAGTATTGCGTCAGTAACAATAAAAGTAGGACCATCATCAAAAGTTAAATAGACAAATTTCATTGGGTTAATATCATTAGAATTGTTCGTGGAAGTATTTATAGGCATAAATGCTTGATCGATTTTTCCCTTACTATTAATATTTGGACCATTAGTCCAGAAGAAGCAAATAAATGCAGTTGTAAAAATAAAAAGAATGCTTCTTTTTATAAGTATCATATTATCACCTACCTTTATACTTATCATACTTAGTGTATCCAAATAGATAATCCAAATTCATTGACAATTGTAACTGACATTTTGTATAATTATATGGAAAAGTGGAGGATTAAAATGGAAAAAAGAATTGGAGTTATAGGTATAATAATAGAAGAATTTGATAAGGCTACCTTTGTTAATGATATACTACACGAATTTGGAAATTTAATTGTGGGAAGAATTGGGGTACCTTATAAAGATAGAGGAATATTTGTAATTTCTATAATTGTGGATGGAACAATGGATGAGATAAGTGCAATGACAGGGAGGATAGGAAAGATATCTGGGGTGAATGTCAAATCAGCAATAAATAGAACATTAGGAGGATGAATATGCAGCAGACACCAAATTCTAATAGGCTTCATATAGCTATATTTGGAAGAAGAAATGTTGGAAAATCTAGTTTAATAAATGCACTAACGGCGCAGGAGGCTGCTTTAGTATCGGAGGTTGCGGGAACTACTACAGATCCTGTATACAAGGCTATGGAGCTACTTCCTATAGGGCCAGTAGTTATAATAGATACTGCGGGACTTGATGACACAGGCGAAATAGGGGAGCTTAGAATAAAGAAGACTAAAGAGGTTATGGATAAAACTGATTTAGCACTTTTAGTTATTGATGGCAGTAATAGAGATTTATCATTTGAAAGTGAATGGTATGAGGAGCTAAAGGAAAGGAAGATTCCTGTAGTTGGTGTTATTAATAAAATTGACCAAGGTGACATTGACTTAGAGCTAATTAAGCAAGTTATAAATATATCTTTTGTGAAGGTTAGTGCTAAGGATAATGTAAATATTGATGAGCTAAAAAAAGCTATTATGGATATGGCGCCAGAGAATTTTGAAAGAAGTACAATTGTGGGTGATATAGTAAAACCAAAGGCAAGAGTGATAGTTGTGGCACCACAAGATATTCAAGCACCAAAAGGTAGGTTAATACTTCCACAAGTTCAAATAATAAGAGATCTTCTTGATAATGATGCAATGGCACTAGTAGTAAAGGACAGCGAACTCCAGGAGGTTTTAGACTCACTAGCGAATAAACCAGATTTAGTAATTACGGATTCTCAGGTTTTTAAGAAAGTTAATTCCATAATACCGAAGGATGTTCCCCTTACCTCTTTTTCTATACTTATGGCTAGGTATAAAGGAGATTTACACAGCTTAGTTAAAGGTGCAAGAGCTATAGATACATTGAGATCAGGAGATAAGGTGCTTATAGCCGAAGCATGTACTCATCATCCTCTTGAAGGAGATATAGGACGAGAAAAACTTCCAATTTGGCTTGAAAAAAAAGTTGGTGGGAAACTAGATATAACAATCTGTGCGGGAAGTAGTTTTCCAGAGGATTTAAGTGAATATAAGCTAATACTTCATTGCGGAGCTTGTATGTTCAATAGACAGCAACTAATATCAAGGATTAAAAAGGCTAACTTAGAGGGATTACCTATTACCAATTTTGGTATAGCTATAGCTTATATAAATGGTATATTAGATAGAGTGCTTAGTGCGTTTAAAGATTATGATATAAAATAAAGATAGAGTTAACTTACTAGAAGGGATGATAATAATGATATCTATTAGTATTTGCGTTGGTAGTGCTTGTCATTTAAAAGGATCTTATAAAGTAATAGAAGCTTTACAAAGGCTAATCAGCGAAAATAACGTTTCTAATGTGGTAGAAATTAAGGGCGCATTCTGTATTGAAAGATGCACAGAGGCAGTTTCAGTAACTGTGAATGATGATAAATTTTTTTCGCTAAATGAAAATAACGTGGATTCGTTTTTTTATGAAACTATAATGAGAGGTATTTCGAATGAGTAATATAAATTTTTCTAAAGCAGATTGCACAAGTTGTTATAAATGTCTTCGTTCATGCCCTGTGAAGGCAATAAAATTTGAAAATGACCAAGCTATGATAGATGAAGAAAGATGTATAGAATGTGGCCACTGCCTTACGATATGTCCACAGAATGCTAGAGAAATTAAAAGTGATGTGGATGTAGTTAAAAGTGCAATACATTCAGGTAAAAAAGTGGTAGTAAGCTTAGCGCCATCCTTTGCTGGCTTTTTTGATGTGAAGCCGGGAATAGTGGTCTCCGCATTAAAGAAGATGGGATTTAGTATAATAGAAGAAACTGCAGTAGGGGCTGAAATGGTGACTGAGTTATATAATGATTATATTATAAATAATAATCAAAATGTTTATATAACAACGGCTTGTCCATCAGCTAACTATTTGGTGACTAAATATTTTAAAGAACTCATTCCACACCTGATACCTAGAGTATCTCCAATGATAGCCCACTGTAAATTACTGAAAAGTAAATTTGGCGAAGATAGCTTTATTGTTTTTATAGGACCTTGTCTTGCAAAAAAATCTGAGTTTGATAGTTATTTACAAGAAAATATAATCAATGCTGTATTAACTTTTGATGAAGTGAATTCTTGGATTGTTGAATGTGGTATAAAAACGGAAGAATTGGAAGAAGAGGACTTTAATACCTCGCCTTATAGTAAGGGTCAAGGATTCCCTATAGGCGGAGGTATTATAGAGGCAATGGGAGATAGATTAAAAGAAAGTAGGCTTAGTGTTATGTCAGTAAGTGGAATGAAAGAGTGTATAGAAGTATTTAATAGCATTAAAAGTGGTGACTTAAACAATATTTTAATTGAAGTTAGCACCTGCAAGGGAAGTTGTATCGGTGGACCAGTAATGGTAAAGAGTGGTGAAAATTATTATGCTAAATTAAATAAAGTTAAGAATTATATAAATAGTCGTAAAAATTATAATAATCCGATATATACAGAGATTCCGGGGGATATGAGTTTTAGTAGAGAATTTAGTGAAAAACCTATAAAAAGAGTTATAGCTACTGAAGAAGAAATCATAACTATTATGAAAAAAATGGGAAAATTTGAACTTAAAGATGAACTTAACTGTGGTGTATGCGGATATGATACTTGTAGAATAAAGGCCCAAGCAGTATTTGAAGGTATGGCAGAAACAAATATGTGTCTTCATTATATGAGAAATAAAGCAGAAAGCATTTCTAATGAAATTGTCGAAAATACTGCCAGTATTCTAATTCTTCTAGATGGAGATATGAATGTACGAGAGATAAACCCAGCGGCCAAGGCCATATTTAAAATACAAGCTGAAAATATTATAGGTAAACCTATATCCATATTAGTTGAAGATGAGAATTTTAAAAACGTAAGGGAAACTGGAGAAAGTATAATAGGTAAAAAAGTTGCTTATCCGAAGTATGGAGTAGTGTTCATTGCGAATATTGTATATTTGTCTAAACAAGATATGGTGCTTGTAAGTATGATTAATATTATGTCAGAAGAAAAAAATAAAAAAGAACTGAAAAAAGTTAAAGAAAATACTCTAAATGCTGCTCAAGAGGTTATTGATAAGCAAATGAGAGTTGCTCAAGAAATAGCTAGTCTACTTGGTGAAACAACTGCAGAAACAAAGATTATTTTAACTAAGCTTAAAAAAATAGTAGCAGGAGAAGATGGTGAATAAAATGGGTTTATTTATTGATGTATCATATGATAACCTTATAAAAAAAGATGAGGAGCTCTGTGGTGATAGGGTAGATATAATAAGGCTCCAAGATAGCACAATAATAGTCCTTGCAGATGGCTTAGGTAGTGGTGTGAAGGCTAATATACTAGCTTCACTAACAGCGAAAATAGCTAGTACTATGCTTAAAGAAGGTGCTGATATCTATGAAACAGTAGATACTATAGTAAATACCCTACCTGTGTGCAAGGTTAGGAAAATCGCCTATTGTACCTTTACTCTCATAAAAATTTATAATGATGGAAGGGCATATATTGTAGAATATGATAACCCACCTTTCTTTTTAATTAGAGGCAATAAGGGAATTAAAATAGATAAGAAAGAAAGTATAATTAATGATAAAAAAGTATATGAAAGCCAATTTACAATGCAAGAGGGTGATGTGCTTACAGTGGTAAGCGATGGATGTATTCATGCGGGTATCGGAAACATATTGAATCTAGGATGGAGCTGGGATAATGTACAAAACTATCTGATTCGAAATATACAATGTAGGCGAAGTGCAAAAAATATTGCAAAGGATTTAATTCAGGTTTGTTGGGATTTATATGGAGGAAAACCTGGAGATGATACTACGGCTTTATGTATAAAAGCACGAAAACCTGAAATTATAGATATATTTACTGGACCACCAAAGGATGCACGAAATGATAGTCATGTTATTAGAGAATTCATGAGGGGTAATGGAAAGAAGATAATATGCGGGGGAACTACTTCTAATATTGCAAGCAGAGAACTTGGCCGGGAGCTTAAAGTAAATTTAGACTTTTTCGATAAAGATGTGCCTCCTACCGCAAGCTTGGAAGGAATAGATTTAGTAACCGAAGGAGTTTTAACTTTAAGTAAAGCAATAGAAAAATTGAAAAATTATGAGGCGAACTTCTCGCAGCAAGAGTATTCGTGCAATTTAGAAGGTCTTGACGGGGCTAGTAGACTGGTTAAAATGCTAATAGAAGATTGTACTCATATTAATTTATGGGTTGGCAAGGCTATAAATTCAGCACATCAGAATCCTAATTTTTCAATAGACTTCAACATTAAGCTCAAAATTGTGGATCAACTAGTAGAATGTATGAAGAAATTAGGAAAACATGTTAATGTTAATTATTTATGAATAAAAACAGCAGGTTACCTGCTGTTTTTATTAAATATTATTTACGTTTTACGTATTCTGTATGAAGAAGTTCATGTGCTTTTTCACCGTAAGGTTCACCTAGAAATTCTTTATATATTTTCTTGATGTAAGGATTTTCATGTGATTTTCTTATAGTTTTATTTTTATCTTCACTATACAAAACAGACATTCTCTTTGATAGTATATCCTCGAAAGCGTTTGAATACGGTTGTCCACCGCCGTTAATACATCCACCAGGGCAAGCCATAATTTCAATTAAGTGATATTTAGCTTCTCCCGAACGAATAGCTTCTAATAATTTACGAGCATTTCCAAGTCCACTAGCGATAGCGACTTTAACATCAAGGTCGTTAATTTTTATAGAAGCTTCTTTTATGCCCTCTAAACCTCGAACTCCTTCAAAATCTACACTTTCAAGTGTTTCATTTGTTAACCACTCATAAGCAGTACGAATGGCCGCTTCCATAACTCCACCAGATGTACCAAATAGAACTCCAGCTCCAGTAGATTCACCTAATGGGTTATCAAAATCTTCTTCTGGTAATGAATTGAAATCAATTCCAGCTTCTTTTATCATTTTGGCAAGTTCTCTTGTACTAATAACTATATCAACATCCGGTACTCCGTTTGTAGACATCTCAGGTCTAGCAGCTTCATATTTTTTTGCAAGACAAGGCATTACAGATACAACTATCATATCTTTTGACTCAATGTTCATCTTCTCTGCAAGGTACGTTTTAGCAACAGCACCCCACATTTGTTGTGGTGATTTACAGGTTGATGGAATATCTAAAAGATCATTAAACTGATGCTCAAAGAATTTAACCCAACCAGGACAACAGCTTGTAAGCATTGGAAGTTTTCCACCGTGTTGCAATCTATGAGCAAATTCACTAGCTTCTTCCATTATTGTTAAGTCAGCTGCAAAATCGGTATCAAATATTTTAGTGAATCCTAAAGCTCTTAGTGCAGCAACCATTTTTCCTGTAACGGCGGTACCATGTTCAAGTCCGAATTCTTCACCAAGTGCTGCCCTAACTGCAGGAGCAGTTTGGACAACAACAACTTTATCAGTTTGATCAAGAGCGTTCCAAACTTTAGAGGTGTTATTAACTTCTGTTAATGCCCCAGTTGGACACACAGCAACGCATTGGCCACAGAAAGTACATTTTGTTTCACCCATGGGTAGGCCAAAAGCAGGAGACACAACAGTGTCAAAGCCTCTGCTTACACCGGATAAAACTCCAACAGTTTGAACTTCATTACACATAGTTTCGCAACGTCTGCATAATATACATTTATCTAAATTTCTAACAATAGAACTAGTTGAATTATCTAAAGGATAAGTTGACATTTCGCCTTTATATCGAATTTCACGAATACCTAGTTCGCCAGCTAATCTTTGTAATTCACAAACAGTATTTTTTTCGCATAATAAGCAGTCTTGTGGATGGTCAGATAGAATTAGTTCAAGCACAGTTCTACGAGCTTTAATAGCTCTAATTGAAGTTGTCTTAATAACCATTCCATCTGTAGCGGGAGTTGAGCAAGCAGGGGCTAGGTTTCTTCGGCCCATAACTTCAACTACGCACACACGACAAGAACCTGGATGGTTTGTAGTTATTCCATCATGCATATTTAAATGACATAATGTGGGGATGCTTATATTTAATATTCTAGCAGCTTCTAGGATAGTTGTGCCTTGTTCTACGTGGATTTTTTTATCGTTTATAGTAAGAGTAATTAAACTCACGGCGTGCACCTCTTTCTTATATTTAATATTTTACAAACTCACTCATATATTATTTTTTGACAATTGCATTTACTGGACATGCTGTTTGACAGGCGCCACATTTAATACATTTATCTTGGTCAATAACATGTAATGTTTTAACTTTCCCACTAATACATTTAACAGGACATTGCCTTGCACATTTTGTACAGCCGATACATTTATCAGTTATAATGTATCTTAATAAATTCTTGCAAACTCCAGCAGGGCAGGTTTTATCATATACGTGAGCTTCATACTCGCTTTTGAAATACTTCATAGTGCTTAATACTGGATTTGGAGCAGTTTGTCCCAGGCCACATAGTGAAGTGTCCTTAATGGTATTTGCAAGTGATTTTAGTTTATGCAAATCCTCTTTTGTTCCATTTCCTTTTGAAATTTTTTCTAACATTTCAAGAAGACGTTTATTTCCAATTCTACAAGGAGTGCATTTACCACAAGATTCTTCTACAGTAAATTCTAAATAGAATTTAGCTATATCAATCATACAATTATCCTCATCCATGACAATCATACCACCAGAACCCATCATAGAGCCTATAGCACCTAGTGATTCATAATCTATTGGAGTATCTAAGAATTCTGCAGTAATACATCCACCTGATGGGCCACCCGTTTGAACAGCTTTAAATTCACGATTGTTCTTAATGCCACCACCGATATCAAAAATAATTTCTCGGAGTGTAGTACCCATTGGAACTTCTACTAGTCCAACGTTATTGATTTTACCAGCAAGAGCGAAAACTTTTGTTCCTTTAGAGGTAGCTGTTCCTATAGAACTGTACCAAGCTGCACCTTTATTAATGATAGCTGGAATATTTGCAAGAGTTTCAACATTGTTAACACAAGTTGGTTTATTCCATAATCCACTTTGTGCTGGGAATGGTGGTTTATTGGTCGGTTCACCACGTTCGCCTTCAATAGATTGAATTAATGCAGTTTCTTCTCCACATACGAAAGCGCCAGCACCATATTTTATCTCTATATCAAAACTAAAATCGGTTCCTAAAATATTATTTCCAAGAAGTCCTAACTCACGAGCTTGTCTTATAGCGGTTCGAAGTCTACTAATAGCAAGAGGATATTCTGCTCGAATATAAATGTTTCCAATTGAAGCACCAATACTAAAACCTGCTATTGCCATAGCTTCTAGCACACTGTGAGGGTCACCTTCAAGAATAGAACGATCCATGAAAGCACCTGGGTCTCCTTCATCGGCATTACAAATTATGTATTTTTGATCAGCGTCATACATTTTTGCAAAAGCCCATTTCTTACCCGTTGGAAAGCCACCGCCACCTCTGCCTCGAAGTCCTGAATCAATCATTAATTTTATAATATCATCTTGAGACATTTCTGTAATTACTTTACCTAATGCTAAGTAACCATTTTCAGCTATATATTCTTGTATATCTTCAGGATTAATAAGTCCGCAGTTTCTAAGAGCAATTCTCACTTGCTTTTTATAGAAATGCATATCTTCCTGTTTTTTTATTTTCGTTTTTGAACTTGGTTCTTCAAATAAAAGCCTATCAATCACTTTTCCTTTTAACAAATGCTCGCTAACTATTTCTGCGACGTCTGTTGGTTTAACAGTAACGTAAAATACATTATCAGGGGAAACCTTAACAATTGGTCCTTTTTCACAGAATCCAAAGCAACCGGTAATATGAGCAGTTACTTCATCAGCTAGTCCACAAGCTTCAATTTCCTTTTGTAAATTTAATAATATTTCATCACTTTGAGCTGACATGCATCCTGTACCACCACAAACCGATAAGTGTCTTATACATCTCGTGCCTTCGGAAGACTTTTCAAGTTCTTCGTTTATTTTTCTGATTTCTAGTAAGTCATTATGCTTATTTTGAATGTTTCTAAGTTCATCAAAAGAATTAATTTTATTCAATGTATTTCCCCCTTCTACTCTGCATACTCGAGTGTAGTGTACTCAGCTAATATTTTATCTACTTGGTCGGGTGTAACATGTCCATAGACTTTATCGTTTATAGTTACTACCGGTGCAAGTCCACAGGCACCTACGCATCTTAATGATCCTAAGGTGAATTTACTGTCATTAGTAGTTTCGCCATTTTTAAGGTTTAACTTCTTCTCAAACTCTTCTAGTACATCTCCAGAACCTCTAACAAAACAAGCAGTTCCCATGCAAACATTTACTACATATTCTCCTCTTGGTTCAATAGTAAAATAAGAATAGAAAGTAACAACACCATAAACTTTAGAAACTGGAATATTTAATTTTTCTGCTACAAAAGCTTGTACCTCTTGAGGCAAGTAGCCAAATAAACCTTGTGCTTTGTGAAGCACTTCAATAAGCGCGCCTTCTTTACTAGGAAGGTCGGTTACAAATTCCTCTAAAATTTTGAAAGTTTCATCTTTTAAACAATTAGAACACACTAAAATATACCTCCTTTAAAATTCATGATTACGTATAAAAAAAATAATCTTTAATAGGGACAGTGATAACATATGAATTTTGACTAAATTGAATAATAGCAATAGTGAATTAATTCTATTATAATATTATTTATGCGAAAAATCTACTGAATATTAAGGTAAATACTAGCGCTACTATATTATTTTTTAATAGTAGGGTTTTTAAATAAAAAATTAAATAATAGAAAAGTGAATTTATTTTTCTTTTTTGGATATAATGTACTAAGTAAAAAGAATTTAGGCCATAATAAAAAATTAAGTTGACTTATTGATTATATAATTTAAAATGAGACATATATAATAATATAAATTAACAATAGAAAGGGGATTTATAAATGAAGAAAAAAATCTATATTGATGGAATGAGTTGCAGTCATTGTGTAAGCCATGTAAAGGAAGCACTATTAGACCTTGGAGCTGTAAAAGTAAAAGTTGAATTAGAAGAAAAGATTGCAACGGCTGAATTTGATGATGAAATAACAGATAATGATATTACTGACGCTATTGAAGAAGTAGGATATGAAGTTACTGAAATAGAAGAGGATTAACATATTTTATAAAACATAAAAATATTGCCCCTGTTCATCAATTGAACAGGGGCAATATTAATTAAAAAACTTTAATAAAACATTTATTTTCTTATCTACTATTTCTAAAATAACATAAGAATACCATGGCTCACGTCTTTTATAAGAGGGTGAACCTGGATTTATCATGAGTACCTTGTTTTTAGTTAAAACCAGTGGCTGATGACTATGCCCAAAGATAATTATATCTACCCTATCATTAATAAATGCATTGTAGGCGCTGTCTAGAGTGCTTTTAGAGTTTCCATGACCATGATACAAACCTATTTTATATCCTTCTATTGGTATAATCACTTTTTCTTTTAATAAATCCCTAATGTATCCTTTATCATTATTTCCCCATACTCCAATGAAGTTTTTGTGTTCTCTTAATTTTGATACCACACTAGAGGAAATATAATCACCGGCATGAATTATCATATCAGCTTCTTTAGATAAATCATCTATGAATTTAAAAATTTTATCGCTATGTTTTTTAACATGAGTATCAGACAATATTGCAATTTTCATAATAGCATCACCTTATCCTATTATATTATCTTATATTATGCTTTGATACACAATTAATATTCAAATATAATAAATTCGAAGTTTATAATTATTCTTATATAATATTTTTGTTATAATTATGATATAATTATGTGTGATATTTTTATATATTCTTAAATTGTAATTAACATGCGAGGAGAAAAAATGAGTGAAACACAAGATATAGTCTATGTTTTAGAGCAAACAGGAATTAATATAAAGCATGAAAAGTCGTTGCATTCATCTATTAAGCAATGGTATGCTATGCCAGGGGACAGATTAGAAGTAAAAGTAGACAAGTATATAATAGATTTAGTAAGAGAGGATTCATTAGTAGAAATCCAGACAAAAAATTTTAGTGCAATTGGAAATAAACTCAGAGAGCTTATTAAGTATAATAAGGTTAGGTTAGTACATCCTATAGCTATTGAAAAATACATAGTAACTATAAAAGGTACAGATGAAGTAGTTAGTAGAAGAAAATCTCCTAAAAAGGGTAAACTAGTAGATTTATTTGATGAGTTAATCAGAATACCTGATTTAATAGCAGAGGAAAATTTTATTTTGGAAATATTAATGACTAAAGAAGAAGAAATAAGATGTAATGATGGAAAAGGTAGCTGGAGACGTAAAGGGATAAGTATTAAAGATAGAAAGTTAGTGCAAGTAGTAGAAAAGGTAATTTTTAATGATAAAGAAGATTTTTTATCATTTTTACCAATAGAATTGCCAGAATGTTTCACAAATAAAAATTTAGCGGCCAGCCTTAAAATCACTATTTTCAAGGCAAGAAAAGTTACGTATTGTTTAAGGAAAATGGAAGTAATAAAACAAGTAGACAAATGTAGAAATGAAATGATTTTTGGAAGGTGGTAAAGAATGGATAATAAACCCAAAGCAATTACTCTTATGTTAGTCGCTGCTTTAGCATTTTCGATAATGGCTGCTATGGTAAAGCTAGCAGGTGATATTCCACTTTTTGAAAAAGTGTTTTATAGAAATTTAGTAAGTTTAACAATGGCATATATTATGATAAAAAATAAAAAGGCGAGTTTCTTTGGAAAGAAGGAAAACCAGAAATACTTACTTTCTAGATCGCTATTCGGACTTTTAGGCGTGATATTAAGTTTTTATGCACTGAATAATTTAGTGTTATCAGATGCGATTATGTTAAATAAAATATCGCCTTTTTTTGTAACACTATTTGCTGCATTCTTTTTAAAGGAGAAGCTTTCTAAAATTCAAATACCAGTGTTAATTATTGTATTTGCTGGAGCTCTATTTATTATTAAACCTCAATTTAATTTAGCTGTTCTACCATCGCTTTCAGGATTTATATCTGCAATGTGTGCGGGAGCTGCATATACCTTAATTCGATTTTTAAGAGAGAGAGAAAAGGCGGCGACTATTGTATTTTATTTTTCTTTTGTTTCAATAGTAGTAATGTTTCCACTTATGATGATGAATTATCAAAAACCTACTATAATTCAATTTATATACTTAATCTGCGTGGGAGTGTTTGCGGGGATTGGACAATTGTGTTTAACCAACGCTTATAAATATGCGCCAGCAGCAGAGGTATCAATTTATGACTATACTAGCATAATTTTTTCTGTAATTATAGGATTTGTTATTTGGTCGGAACTTCCTGACTATTTAAGTGTAATAGGAACAGTAATTATCATATCGGCTGCCATTTTTACTTATAGTTACAACAGGAAAAGAGTTTTGCAAAGTGAAAATTAATTATACAGATTGAAGATTTGCTTTTATTGTAAGAAAATATTTTGTATTAATTTACAAATTATCTTTCTAGGTAATATATTATAGGGTATAATATAAACATAACTTAATATATATACTTACTACAGTAGTACATTTAATATTAGAACTTGAAAGAAAAACATATAACTAGGAGTCAAGTTTCAATATATAGAAACATAGGAGGTGGAGATATATGGATAAGAAAAAAGTCTACATTACAAGAAGAATACCGGATGAGGCTATCGAACTTTTAGAGGAGCATTTTGACGTGGAAATTAATCCGCAAGATAGAGTTTTATCGGGAGAAGAGCTATTAGAAAAGGTTAAAGGTGCAGATGCAGTATTATGTGTTATAACGGATAGTATTAATAAAGATGTGTTTGAAGCGGCAGGAGTTAAGTGTAAGATTTTTGCTAACTACGGTGTTGGGTACAACAACATTGATATAGCTACAGCTACCCAAATGGGAGTCATAATTACTAATACACCTGGAGTTCTAGATGATGCTACTGCAGATCTTGCATGGACACTTCTTATGGCAGTATCTAGAAGAATAGTATCAGCAGATAAATTTACTAGGAACGGTGCCTTTCAAGCTTGGGACCCTATGATGTTTCTTGGACGTGATATTACTGGAAAGACATTAGGACTTGTAGGAGCGGGTAGAATTGGCTTTAACTTTGCAAAGAAAGCTAAGGCTTTTGATATGAAATTGCTTTACACTGGGCTAAGGAGAAACCTTAAAATAGAAAATGAATTAGGTGCTATTTATGTGGATAAAGAAACACTTCTAAAGGAATCAGATTTTGTTTCATTACACGTGCCACTTTTGCCTTCTACTACCCATTATATAGGTGAAAAAGAATTTTCTATTATGAAAAAAACTTCAGTTATCGTTAATACATCCAGAGGACCTGTAGTCGATGAAAAAGCATTAGTTAATGCTCTTAAGTCTGGAGAAATATGGGGAGCTGGACTTGACGTATTTGAACATGAACCAGATATAGAACCTGAGCTTTTAGATATGTATAATGTTGTAATAGTACCACACATTGCTTCAGCTACGATGGAAACAAGAACGAATATGGGGCTCATTGCAGCTAGAAATATTATAAAGGTGCTTACAGGTGAATTACCAAATAGTTGTGTTAATAAAGAGGTATTAAAAAGAATATATTAAATAATCACTACCATTTATTTTGAATGGTAGTGATTATTTTTATTCTCTAATATTTAATCCTGTCCATCTTAAGTTGCCATTTTTGAAAAGGTTCAAGGCTCTCTTGTCTATTAACTTGTACCACTTCAACTTGTAGTTCTTTTGCAGTGCCGTTTATTACATCATAGATATATTGGTCATCAAAATCGATATTTGCAGCGTCTTGTCTATTTGAGCCATAATAAAGTTTCTTAATCTTTGCCCAATGAATTGCTGCGAAGCACATAGGACAAGGTTCACAGGAAGAGTATATTTCGCAGTCGGATAAATCGAATCTACCAAGTATGCTAGATGCTTTTCTTAGTGCTGTAACCTCAGCATGAGCAGTAGGATCATTGGTCTTAATGACTTCATTATGAGCACAACTAATAATTACACCGTCTTTTACAATAACCGCGCCAAAAGGACCGCCATCATTGTTTTCCATTCCACTTAAAGCTTCATCTATAGCAATTTGCATAAATTTATTCATATTTACACCGCCTATTTAAAGTTTATTTTTAATATCTATATAATTATATATGGAATACTTTGAAATACCGAAAAATTCTGCGGTCTTATCGCCAGCCTTTGTAATTAAGAAAGCACCGGCATCATTAAGAAATTGAATAGCCTCTATCTTTTGTTCTTTACTCATAAGAGCAACTGGTTTGCCTATTTTTTTTACGGATTCATCTAATAAATCGTCTAGGAGTTGATTTACATTCTGAGGAATTTTATTTGGTTCTTCAATATCCTCTCCGTGAGTAATTAATGAATCTATACAATCTTTAGCTATAGTGAGCTCGGTAATGTCGTAATTAATAGAGAATATTCCAATAGGTTTATTTTCATTATCTCGTATATATATGGTGCTTGATTTTAAAATCTTACCATCATGAGTCTTTGTAATATAACTTAATTTATCTTCTAGTGAATCAGAAACATGTTTTAGTGAATTTAAAACAACACGCGATGCATTAGTGCTTGTAGTTCTGTGTGTAACGTCACCATTTTCAATAAATAAAATTGGATAGTCTACATCGCCAGAAGTTAGATCATGAATAACCACTTCACAATTTCGACCGAATTGGGATGAAATACCTTTTGCTAATCTTTTTAAAAAATCTAAACCGTAATCATTATTCATTTGTAACCTCACAATTCATATAATAGAATTTACAGATATTATATAATTAAATTATATCAATATTTATTTTTAAAATCAATATGATTTACAAAAATATTTTTGAATTGCAAAAATATTCAGAAAATCTTATTGACTTTTATTTGAAGTAATGATAATCTAAAAAATAAAGAGAATACTATAGGGGGCTATATAATGAGTACATTAAATTCGTCTAAGGATAACGGAGATATTTTGTATAAAATCAACGATAAACCACCTTTTCACATATCAATCTTGCTTGCTTTTCAGCATATTATGGCAGCATTCGGGGGCATTGTAGCAGTACCATTAATAGTTGGTGGAGCTTTAGGATTACCAGGGGAAGACATTGCATTTCTAGTAAGCGCTGCAATATTTGCAGCTGGTATAGCAACTTTTATTCAAGCTAGGGGAATTGGTCCTGTAGGGGCTAGAGTTCCATGTGTTATGGGAACTGATTTTACATTTGTTGGACCATCTATAGCTGTTGGATCTGCTCTTGGGTTACCAGGGATATTTGGGGCAACAATAATGGGGTCCTTTATTGAAGTCTTTTTAAGTCGTTTTATTAAACCTTTAAGAAAATTTTTTCCACCAATAGTAACAGGGACAGTTGTTATGTTGATTGGACTTACTTTATTACCTGTAGCAATAGATTGGTCTGCAGGTGGATTTGGAGCTAAAGATTATGGTAGCTTAAGGAATGTAAGTATAGCCTTTTCAGTAATGATTGTCATTACATTATTAAATAGATACGGGAAAGGATTAATTTCTTCGGCATCAGTTATCATTGGTCTAATATTTGGATACATAATATGTTTTCCACTAGGAATGCTTGATTTTTCGACAATTACAAGTGCTAGCTGGATTGCTTTTCCATCGCCTTTTAAATATGGTATTACTTTTAAGTTCAGTGCATTTGTTGCATTTGCTATAGCTTATTTAGTAACAACTGTTGAGACGGTAGGATGTCTTATGGCTGTTGGTGAGGCATCAGGTAAAGATTTAACATCAGAAGATCTATCAAAAGGTATACTTGCTGATGGAGTTGGATCTCTTATAGCAGGATGTGTTAATGCAGGTCCTAATACTTCCTTTTCACAAAATGTTGGACTTATCCCAATTACAAGAGTTGCAAGTAGTCATGTAGTTGCTGTTGCAGGAATAATTTTGATGACACTGGGAATATTCCCTAAATTCGGAGCGCTTGTTTCAATTATGCCAAATCCCGTTTTAGGTGGTGCCGGTATCATAATGTTTGGTATGGTTGTATCAGCAGGAATCAAGACAATTCAGAAGGTTAAACTTAACAACAGAAACATGCTAATATTAGCCATTTCAATTGGTATTGGTCTAGGGGTTACTGTAAGGCCTGATTTTTTAAGCGGTATGCCTTCGATAATTAAGAGTTTCTTTTCCTCAGGAATCAGCGCAGGTACAGTGGTGGCGTTATTACTTAACGTAATATTAAAAGAAGAGACACCTTCCAATATTGACGCTAAGGTAGATTCTACAACAATTGGACAATAAAAAATATAAAGAGATATAAGTCTGGAGGCAAATTATATGAATTCCAGTAAAACTAAAAATTTAATTCAAACAGCTACTGGTAGAAAAATAGCAGATTTAGTTATTGAAAATTGCAATGTTGTTAATGTTTTCTCGCAAGAGATTATATATGGCAAATTAGCTATTAGTGATGGTGTATTTATTGGTATTGGCGATTATGAAGGCAAAGAGGTAATTGATGGTGAGGGGAGATATATAGTGCCTGGTTTAATTGATTCTCATGTCCATATTGAGTCATCCATGGGGTCACCTTATCAATTTGCAAGGGCAGTATTGCCAAGGGGAACCACAACAGTTATTTCTGATTGTCATGAAATAGCTAATGTTAAAGGACTTTCTGGAATTAAATATATGATTGAGTCCAGTGAAAATCTACCTCTTGATGTGTATATTATGTTGCCATCTTGCGTTCCAGCTACTACCTTTGAAACATCTGGGGCAATACTTGAGGCTGAGGATTTAAAAGAACTTATGCAACATGAAAGAGTCCTAGGTCTTGGAGAACTTATGAACTATCAAGGAGTGGTTTTTACAGATGAGGGCATTCTTAAAAAACTTGAACTTACTGATGATTACCAAAAAATAGTAGATGGTCACGGTCCTATTATCAAAGAGAAAGAATTAAACGCCTATTCTTTAGCAGGAGTTAAAACGGATCACGAATGTAGCAACCATAAAGAGGTATTAGATAGACTTAGAAATGGTATATATGTTGCAATAAGAGAAGGATCAGCGGCAAAGAATCTATTAGATTTAGTTGGAGCTGTGAATTCCTTTAATGAGCGTAGATTTACCTTTTGTACAGATGATAGGCATCCCAAGGATATCTTACAGGAGGGACACATAGACAACAACATTAGACTTGCTATAAGAGGGGGCGTGAGCCCTATTACAGCAATTAGAATGGCAACACTTAATTCAGCAGAATGTTATAATCTTAAAAAACTTGGAGCTATTGCTCCAGGATATATAGCAGATTTTATAATAGTTGATAATCTATCAGACTTTAATGTACTGAAGACGTTCAAAAAAGGAAAGCAAATAAAAGATGATTGGTATAAAGATATAAAGGAAGATAAAAAACTTTTAGAAACTGTATCTAACAGTGTCAATATAAAAGGTTTTACTAAGGATGATTTGAAAATAAAACTCACAGCTAACAATGCAAAAGTCATTAAAATTATGGAGCACAGTCTTTTTACAGAAAACGTAACTAGGACGGTAAAAGTAGATGAAAATGGATATTATATATATGATGAAGCAGTTGATATACTTCCTATTTATGTATTTGAAAGACACACTGGTACTGGAAATATTGGCAAGGGTTTAATTGAGGGATATGGTCTTAAGAATGGAGCCATTGCATCAACTATAGCACACGATTCTCATAATTTAATTGTAGTAGGTGATAATCCCACTAATGTTGAAATAGCTGTGCAAAAGATAATAGAAATAGGCGGAGGTCTGGTTATTGTTGTAGATGGTGAGGTCAAAGGATTCCTACCTTTAGATATCGCAGGTATTATGTCTTCGCAGGATTTGGAAACTGTATCAAAAGGGCATGAAAAACTTAACAAAATTGCTATGGAAGAACTTAATATTAATGAAAGCGTTAATGCTTTTATGACTTTAGCTTTCATGGCATTACCGGTTATTCCTGAACTGAAAATTACTGATAGAGGGCTTTTCGATGTAATAAAATTTCAGCATACTGATTTATAGAAAAAATATTGATGAACTTTTTTTAGGAAGATATACTAATTTTAAGGAGATGATTATGAAGAATTCAATCCTTTTAAAGAATATTAAATATCTTGTAACATGTGATGATGAGGACAATGTATTCCAAAATATAAACTTATTTATTGAAAATGGTGAAATTAAATATATTGGTAATGAAATTAAATCAGCTGATGAAATTATAGATGCAACAAATATGGCAGTGTATCCTGGGCTTATCAATACACACCATCACCTTTATCAGTATTTTAGCAGAAATATTCCACAAGTTCAAAATATGGAGTTGTTCCCATGGCTAAAATATTTGTATGAGATTTGGAAAAATGTAAATAGTGATGTTATCATGTACAGTTCTCTTTGTGGAATGGGTGAACTTTTAAAGACAGGGTGCACAACATGTTTTGATCACCACTATGTATTTCCTAAAAATCAAAGTGGTCTTATTGAAACACAGTTTGAAGCTGCACAAAGACTTGGAATAAGAATGTATGCATCAAGAGGAAGTATGTCTCTAAGCATTAAGGACGGTGGCCTTCCGCCGGATTCTGTGGTTCAAACTGTTGACGAGATTTTAAAAGACAGTGAGGCTTTGGTGAAAAAATTCCATGACAAAAGTCGTTTTGCAATGAGACAGGTTGCATTTGCTCCTTGTTCACCATTCAGTGTCACCGGAGATTTAATGCGTGAATCAGCAATACTTGCAAGAAAACTTGGGGTTAGACTCCACACACATCTTGCAGAAACGGTAGATGAAGAAAAATTTACTATGCAAAAGTTCAACATGAGACCTCTTGAGTATATGGAGAGTTTGGGGTGGCTCGGTACCGATGTGTGGTTTGCACATGGCATTCACTTTAATGATGATGAGCTGAGTTTACTTGCAAGGACTGGTACAGGCGTTACTCATTGCCCTATATCCAACATGAAATTGTCATCAGGAATTGCAAAGATTCCCCAAATGCTAAAGCACAAAGTCCCTGTTGGACTTGGAGTTGATGGAAGCGCAAGCAACGATGGCTCAAATATGCTTGAAGAGATGAGAGTTGCATTTTTGCTCCACAGATTAAACTCAGGTAAAAGTGCTCCCACAGCCTACGATATACTTAAAATGGCCACCAGAGGTAGTGCAAAAGTACTTGGACGCTCAGATATTGGTAAATTATCTGTTGGAATGGCAGGGGATTTATTTATGATAAACCTTAACCGGCTAGAACTTATAGGGGCAGATTTAGATCCTAAATCATTACTTAGCACGGTGGGTTTTAAAGGGAATGTTGATTATACCATTGTAAACGGTGTGATTGTTGTTAAAGATGGTAAACTGGTAAATGTTGATGAAGAAAAAATATATTATGAAAGTAGTATTGTTACAAAAAAATTTAATAAAAAATGATAGAATATTTCGATTATTATATAAGGGGGTACAAAATGAGTATTGGGAAAAGTATTAATAGGGTTGATGCTTTTGATAAAGTAACTGGACGAGCACAGTTTACAGATGATTTTAAATTGAGTAACTGTCTTGTTGCTAAAATTATGCATAGTACTGTTGCAAATGGGCTTGTTAAAAGTATTGATATTTCAGAGGCTATGAAGCTTGAAGGGGTTATAAAAATTGTAACTTGTTTTGATGTTCCCGATATTAAATTTGCAACAGCAGGACATCCTTTTTCACTGGACCCTGCTCATAAGGACATAGAAGACAGGAAACTGCTTAATCAAAGAGTTAGATATTATGGTGATGATATTGCGGCCGTTGTTGCTAAAGATAGTGTAACAGCAACAAGAGCGATTAAGCTAATAAAAGTTGAATATGAAGAATATGAACTACTTTTATCTATTGAAGCGTCTTTGAGTGAAGGAGCAAAAAGGATTCATGAGGAGTATCCTTCTAATATTCTTGCACATACAAGCTATGAGATAGGGAATTATGATAATGCTATAAAAGAAGAAGGACTTATTTCTTTTGAAGGAGAATATGAACTTTCTCCTGTTAAGCATTGTCAGATTGAAAATCCGATTTCTTATGCATATGCGCAGGGTAATAGAATGGTTGTGGTTACATCAACTCAGATTCCTCATATTGCAAGGCGTGTAATTGGTCAAGCTCTTGGAATTGAGTGGGGAAAAGTCAGAGTAATTAAACCATATATAGGTGGGGGCTTTGGTAATAAACAAGATGTGATTTACGAACCACTAAATGCATATTTATGTAAGGTCGTTGGTGGAAGATGTGTTAAACTTGATATTTCTCGAGAAGAGGATTTTGTTAATACCCGTCTTCGTACTGCCATGAAATTTAAAATTAAAAGTTATGTGCGAGCAGATGGACGTTTTGTTGCTAGAAAAATAGAATTGCATGGTAACAAAGGTGCTTATGCATCCCATGGACATAGTATGGTAAATAAAGCAGGTCATGCATTTAAGCAGATATATCAAGCTGAAGTTGCAACTAAAGGTGACATGTATTCAGTATATACAAATATGCCTCCGTCTGGTGCCATGCGTGGTTATGGCATACCACAAATTACTTTTGCAATGGAATCCCATGTGGATGATATTGCAACAAACCTAGGGCTTGACAAAATTGAAATAAGAAAACTGAATGCTATGAAATTAGGATTCGTTGATAATCAAGTTAAATGCTATAGTAATGGTCTTTTTGAGTGTATTGAAAAGGGTAGGGAATATATAGACTGGGATAATAAACTCAAAGAATACCAAAATCAAACGGGGCCCATCCGAAAAGGGGTTGGTATGGCAATATTTAGTTATGCAACAGGTGTTTTCCCTATTTCACTAGAAACGGCAGCTTGTAGAATTGTGCTTAATCAAGATGGTTCTGTTCAACTTCAAATGGGTGCCACAGAAATAGGTCAAGGGGCAGATACAGTATTTGGGCAAATGGTAGCAGAGGTGCTTAGTATTCCATCGGAAAACGTACACACTATATCAACGCAAGATACCGATATTACACCATTTGACACAGGCGCTTATGCATCTAGGCAATCTTATGTATCAGGGATGGCTGCTAAAAAGGCCGCTTTAGAGATAAAAGAAAAGATAATAGAACATGCGAATTTTATGTTGAAACTTCCTATAGGGAATATTGAAATTAAAGATAATAATATTATAAATAAGGAAACTGGTGAAATTATAGCTTCACTTAAAGAAGTTGCTACGCATGCACTTTACAATACTGAAAAATCAGTTCACATAACGGCAGATGTCACAAACCAATGTAAATCGAATTCTTTCTCCTTTGGAGTATGTTTTGTTGAGGTTGAAGTTGATATTCCTGTAGGTAAAATTAAAGTTATTAATGTTATTAATGTTCATGATAGTGGTAAAATTCTTAATCCGAAGCTTGCAGCAGGACAGGTACATGGTGGTATGAGCATGAGTTTAGGTTATGGTCTAAGTGAGCAACTTTTGTTTGATCAAAAGACAGGTAGAATGCTCAATGATAATTTACTTGATTATAAACTTCCGACTATTATGGATACTCCACATTTGGAAGCACAATTTGTAGAAACCTACGATGTATCAGGGCCTTTTGGTAACAAGGCATTGGGAGAACCACCTGCAATTCCTGTTGCACCTGCAATTAGAAATGCTGTGCTAAATGCTACAGGAGTTAAATTTAATGTTGCTCCGTTAACACCACAAAGACTTGTAGAGAAATTTAAAGAGCAAAATTTAATAAAAAAGTAGAGGTGGAATAAGGATGTATGATATTGAAAAAATATACCAGGCAACTTCAGTAAAGGATGCTATAAGTCATCTTGAACTGGAACCAAAATCTATCATTATTGCAGGCGGAAGTGACGTGCTTATAAGTATTCGTCATGGCAAGCTTGCTGGATGCTCTCTTGTAAGTATTTATGGGCTAGATGAACTAAGAGGAGTAACACTTGAAGATGATGGTAGTATAAAAATAGGTGCACTTACAAGTTTTTCACACATAACTAAAAATGATATTATCCAGAAATGTATTCCGGTACTCGGAGAAGCTGTTGATGAAATAGGGGGTCCACAATTAAGAAACATTGGAACAATTGGAGGGAATATTTCAAATGGGGTTACAAGTGCTGATAGTGCATCCACGTTATTTGCACTAAATGCTAAGCTCCAAATACAAGGGCCGGATGGAGAGAGAATAATTCCTATCTCAGAGTACTATGCAGGGCCAGGAAAAGTTACTTTGAAAAATGCTGAAATACTTACGGCTATCTATATCACTAAAGAAAATTATGAAAATTTTAAAGGTAATTACATTAAATATGCTATGCGGAATGCAATGGATATTGCAACCCTCGGCTGTAGCGTAGTTTGTAAACTTAATGCACAAAAAGATAAGGTAGAAGATGTACGTCTTGCCTACGGTGTTGCAGCTCCAATCCCTATGAGATGTTTTAAAGCTGAAGAAGCTATAAAGGGAATGAGTTTTTCTGATGATATGTTTAATGTTTTTGGTGAAACAGCAAAGACTGAAGTGAGTCCTCGGACATCTTGGCGTGCATCTAAGGATTTCCGCCTTCAGCTTGTGGGGGAGCTCAGTAAAAGGGCCTTAAAGGAATGTATAAAAAAATGTGGAGGTGTAATCAATGGCTAATAAAATATTAAACTTCATAGTAAATGGTGAGCCTACACAAATTATGATAGATGATAGAGATTCACTTACTGATGTTTTAAGAAATCAACTTAATCTCACAAGTGTTAAAAAAGGTTGTGAGGTTGGAGAATGTGGAGCTTGTACTGTTCTTATTAATGGTGAAGCCTATGATTCATGTATTTATCTTGCTATTTGGGCAGAAGGTAAAGAAATTCGTACAACTGAAGGACTCATGGATGCTGATGGAAAAATATCAGATATTCAGGAAGCATTTATTGAGGAAGGCGCAGTGCAATGTGGTTTCTGTACCTGCGGATTTGTTATGTCCTCTATTCCTATTCTTGAAGATGAAAAGGAATATACAACAGATGAAGTTAAAAAAGAAATTTCTGGTAACTTATGCCGTTGCACAGGGTATGAAAATATATTAAATGCTGTAGAGAAAACTAAAAAACATCGTTGTAATAATTGTGAACATTAAAGCTTAATTATAGGAGAGAGAGGTATTAGAATGTTTAAAGTTAATGTAAATGGTAAAGATTATCAATCCGAAATAGATATGGTATTGATGGATTTTCTACGCGAAAAGTTGAGAATAACATCAGTAAAAAACGGTTGCAAGGAAGGTGCATGTGGTACTTGCACTGTTATTATTGATGGATTTACAACTCGTGCCTGTATACAAAAGCTTTCTAAACTGGAAGATAAAAAGGTTCAAACCATAGAAGGATTTACGCAAAGAGAAAGAGAAGTATTAGTATATGCCTTTGCTACTTCAGGGGCGGTACAATGTGGGTTTTGCATTCCGGGTATGGTTATATCCGGTAAATGCTTAATTGATCAAAATGAAAATCCTACAAGAGAAGACGTAAAGCGAGCGATTCGTACTAATATTTGCCGTTGCACTGGATATGCAAAGATTGAAGATGGTATTCTTTTGGCTGCAAAAATGCTAAGAGAAAACTTAGCAGTACCTGAGATAAAACAAACTGGTAAGGTCGGGGAGCGCATCTGTCGTGTCGATGCTCTTGAAAAAACGTTAGGAACAGCAAAATATGCAGATGATTATAATTTTGATGGCATGCTTTATGGAAAAAATGTATTTAGCAAGTATGCCCGTGCAAAAATAGTATCCATTGACTTAAGCAAGGCTCTTGAAATGCCAGGAGTTGTTGCGATATTTACGGCAAAGGATATTCCTGGTAAGCGTTATATCGGCCACTTAGCGCAGGATTGGCCAGGGATGATTGATGTAGGTGAACAGACAAAGTGTTGTGGGGATACTCTCGCAATGGTTGTTGCCAAAACGAGTGAACAAGCAGTGGCAGCTGTAAATGCTATGGAAGTAGAATATGAAGAATTAGAACCAATTCGTAATCCTTTAGAGGCTGCAGCTCTGGGAGCTCATCAAGTGCATGGAGAAGGTTTTACGCAATTTGGGAAGTCCAGAATTCCAGAAAACAATGTATTTGATCACCAAAAGGTAAAAATAGGGGATGCGGAAACTGCACTTGCAAATTCTAAATTTATAGTAGAAGGTACTTTTCACGTTCCACCAACTGAACATGCCTTCATGGAGCCGGAAACGGCAGTTGGATTGCCGGATGGAGATGGTGTCAAGGTTATTACAGGGTCACAAGGTATTTATGATGAATGCCATGAACTTAGTAATTATCTAGGACTTTCAGTAGAAAAAGTAAGAATTCAAAGTGCTACTGTTGGAGGCGGGTTCGGTGGAAAGGAAGATATGAGTGTGCAGCATCAAGCTGCGCTGTGTGCTTATCTTACCAAACGGCCTGTAAAAGTATCTTTTAGCCGTAAGGAAAGCATAAACTACCATCCCAAACGTCATGCAATGGATATTTATTGCAAAATAGGCTGTGATGAGAACGGTATCTTGCAAGGAATGAGGGCGAGACTTACCTCTGATACAGGGGCTTATGCTTCTCTTGGTGGTCCGGTCCTACAAAGAGCCTGTACGCATGCTGGTGGTCCTTATAATTATCAAAATGTGGATATTGAAGGGAATGCTTACTATACCAATAATCCGCCGGCTGGTGCGTTCCGTGGTTTTGGAGTAACACAATCTTGTGCAGCTGTAGAATGTCTCATCAATCAGTTGGCAGAAAAAGCCGGCATTTCGGGGTGGGAATTTCGTTATCGCAATGCCATTAGACCTGGACAATCACTGCCCAATGGTCAGATAGCAGATGAAGGAACTGCTATGGCAGAAACTCTTGAAGCAGTTAAGTCAGATTTTGAAAAATATGAAGCAGATCCAAATTATTATGTAGGAATTGCTTCGGCAATGAAGAATGCAGGTATTGGAGTAGGTATTCCTGATACTGGGCGTTGTAACTTAAAAATAATTAATGGGAAAGTTCATGCCAGATCTTCTGCTGGTGCAATCGGACAAGGAGTACAAACCGTATTGATGCAAATGATCTGTGAAACAACAGGACTCATGCCTTTGCAAATTGTGGTGGAACGACCGGATACGAAATATACGCCTGATTCAGGTACGACAACCGCGTCTCGTCAAACCGTATTTGCTGGAGAAGCAGCGCGTCAATCGTCTCTCAAGTTAAAGGCTGATTTGGACGAGGGATTTACATTAATGACTTTAGAAGCTAAAGAATATATAGGAGAATTTGATTTCAAATCAGATCCCCTGGGTTCTCCAAAACCGAATCCAGTAAGCCACATTGCTTATGGATATGCAACACAACTTTTTATTATGGATAAGGTAGGAAAAGTTGTGAAAGTAGTTGCGGCTCATGATATTGGGAGAGCAATCAATCCTCTTTCTTCGGAAGGTCAAGTAGAAGGTGGAGTAGCTATGGGTCTTGGATATGCTTTGACGGAAGACTTCCCACTAAAAAATGGGGTTCCTCAGGCGAAGCTAGGTAGCTTAGGTCTTTTTAAGGCACCTCAAATGCCACCAGTTGAAACCCATTTAATTGAAAAAAATGATCCTAGTGGTATCGCATTTGGAGGCAAGGGTATTGGTGAAATTGTCTGCTGCATGGGCGCTCCGGCATGTCAAAATGCTTATTATAAAAAAGATGGTATATTCAGATATAATTATCCTTTGGATAATACATACTACCGTAAGCCAAAACCTATAAAATAAAGGATTTGAAATTTCGCCCTGTGAATAATTCATAGGGCTTAATTATAAAAAAAATAGAGGGGGATTAAAATGGAACGTTTTCAGTTGAAAGAAAATGGAAGTGACGTTAAGAAGGAGGTCATTGGAGGAATAACCACATTTTTAACAATGGCCTACATTATTGCAGTTAATGCTAATATTTTAGGAGCTACAGGAATGGATGTGGGTGCCATAGTAACAGTAACTTGTTTAACCGCAGGACTTACTACAATAGCTATGGGATTATATGCAAATCTTCCTTTTGCATTAGCATCAGGAATGGGTCTCAATGCATTCTTTGCTTTTAGTGTAGTAATAGGACAGAAAGTTCCTTGGCAAGTGGCACTGGCAGCTGTATTTATTGAAGGGCTTATTTTTATTGTATTATCATTAACGAATGTTAGAGAAGCAGTAGTTAACGCTATACCAACAACTTTAAAATTGGCAGTTACTGCAGGTATCGGACTTTTCATTGCATTTATTGGTTTGGTAGATGCTGGTATTGTAATTGCTAATCCAGACACAAAGGTAGCTATGGGTACTTTTAAAAGCCCAGCAGTACTAATAACAGTACTCGGAGTAATTGTAATAGTAGTATTGTCAAAGAAAAAAGTTAGAGGAGCTATATTATGGGGAATAGTTGCAAGTGCTGGAGCAGCTTGGATATATGCAATGATAGCACCAATAACAGCAGCAACTTATGGAATATACACACCAAAAGGGATATTTAAACTTGAGTCAATGTCACCAATTGCTGGTAAACTAGACTTTTCATACTTAACTGATCCAGCTAAAATCATGCAATTTATTACAATATTATTAACATTTTTGTTTGTTGATTTTTTCGATACGGTGGGAACTCTAGTAGGAGTTGCTTCAAAGGTTGGAATGGTTGATAATGATGGTAAGGTTAAAAATGCTGGAAAGGCGCTACTAGTAGATGCCGTTGGTACTACTGTAGGAGCTTTCCTTGGTACTTCAACTGTAACTACTTACGTAGAAAGCTCAGCTGGAGTTGCAGAAGGCGCTAGAACAGGACTTGCTTCTGTTGTAACAGGAATTTTATTCTTGATAGCAATGTTTTTTTCACCATTATTTGTTGCAATACCAATGTGTGCAACTGCACCAGCGCTCATTATAGTAGGATTTTTCATGATAGGTGGTATAACTAAGATAGATTTTAATGATTTCACTGAGGGAGTACCTGCTTTCTTAACAATTATAATGATGCCACTTACTTACAGTATAGGAGACGGTTTAACAATTGGACTTCTTTCTTATGCAGTGTTAAACTTTATAAACAATATGTTTACGAAGGATCATACTAAGAGAAAGAAAGTTTCAATTATAATATATATTTTGGCGCTAATATTTATTGCTAAATTATATTTTACAGGTTAAAAGTAGTAGAAATAAAAACAATCCACTTTATTTAAATAAAGTGGATTGTTTTTTTATTGGGGAAGAATATTGTTTTAATTCGAAACTATGATACAATAAAACGATGTTTTGAATTTCGCTCTGTGAATAATTTATAGAGTTTGATCATAAAAAATAGGGAGGAACACATGAAGTATTTTAAGTTGGAAGAAAATGGAAGTGACGTCAAACGGGAGGTTATTGGTGGAATAACAACATTCTTAACCATGGCTTATATTATTGCAGTTAATGCAAACATACTAGGAGATCCAGCTGTAGGAATGCCAGCAGCAGCTGTAGTAACAGTTACTTGTTTAATAGCAGCTTTTACTACAATCCTTATGGGTTTATATGCAAATCTTCCTTTTGCACTAGCACCAGGTATGGGACTCAATGCATTCTTTGCTTATACCGTAGTAATAGGAATGCAAATCCCCTGGCAAGTAGCACTGGCCGCGGTATTTGTAGAAGGAATTATTTTTATTATATTATCAGTAACTAATGTGAGAGAAGCGGTAGTTAATGCTATACCCACAACATTAAAATTTGCGGTTACCGCAGGTATCGGACTTTTCATTGCATTTATTGGTTTTGTAAATGCGGGCATTGTAATTATGAATAAAGACACACTGGTATCTATGGGAAGTTTTACAAGCCCTACAGTTTTAATAACAGTAGTAGGTGTAATTATAATTGTAGTGTTATCAAAGAAAAGAGTTAAAGGAGCTATATTATGGGGAATAGTTGCAAGTACCGCCATAGCTTGGATATATGCAACAATATCACCAGAAGCTGCAGCTACGTATAGAATAGGTACACCAGATGGAATAATAAGGTTTGAATCAATAGCACCTATAGCAAATAAAATGGATTTTTCATATCTAGCTGATCCAAAGATGATATGGAAATTTGTAGTAATTATACTGACCTTCTTATTTGTTGATTTCTTTGATACTGTAGGAACTTTAGTAGGAGTTGCATCTAAGGTTGGAATGGTTGATAAGGATGGTAAGGTTAAAAATGCTGGACGTGCCCTGCTAGTAGATGCCGTAGGTACTACTTTTGGAGCTTTCCTTGGAACATCAACTGTAACCACTTTCGTTGAAAGTTCAGCTGGAGTTGCAGAAGGGGCTAGAACTGGACTTGCTTCTGTAGTAACAGGAATATTATTTTTAATAGCAATGTTCTTTGCACCATTATTTACTGCAATACCATCATCAGCAACTGCACCCGCACTGATAATTGTAGGTTTTTTTATGATGGAGAATATAACTAAAATAGATTTTAGTGATTTTACTGAGGGAGTTCCTGCTTTCTTAACAATCGCACTAATGCCACTTACTTATAGCATAGGAGACGGTTTAACTATAGGAATTCTTTCTTATGCAGTGTTAAATTTAGTAAACAATATATTTACTAAAGATCCTAGTAAGAGGAAGAAAGTTTCAATTGTAATTTATATTTTGGCAGTAGTGTTTATAATTAAATTAATTGTTACCGGTTCGCATTAGTGAAAAAACTAGTAATAGCTATTAAATAAAACAAATAAAAAACAATTCGTTTATATTATATATAAACGAATTGTTTTTTTATTTTGAAATTTATTTATTACATATCTTTAGTTTCACTTTTAACATTATTGATAATGACATCTAGTGGTTTATCTTTCGGTAAAATAAGATTTAGTGCTATTGCAACTATTGTTGTAACAACAATAGATGATTTACCGAATATAGATATAAACCATGTTGGAAATAGTGCAAAAGCATCAGGAACCTGAACAATGCCTATACCTAGGGCAATGGCAATTCCTACAACTGCGGAGTTTCTCATTGTAAGCTTAGCCGAGGAAAGCATTTTAACTCCGGTCATTGTTATAGTGGCAAAAACAGAAATTGTTGCGCCACCAAGAACACATTGAGGAATGGTTGTAAGTAAAGAAGCGAACTTAGGAATAAGTCCTGCTAAAATAACAACAAAAGAGGCAAATGCAAATACCCACTTATTGATAACTTTATTTGTAATTACTATGCCAACATTCTGGCTATATGTTGCAGTTGGCATACAACCAAAGCAAGAACCGAGTATACTAGAGAAACCGTTTCCAATTATACCACCAGAAAGTTCTTTATGGGTAGGCTGTCTATCCATTCCACCACCTGTTGTAGCGGATAAATCACCTATAGTTTGAACAGAATTTACAATATACATTATGGCCATAGATATTATGGCTGTAGCATTAAAGCTTATACCAAAATGGAAGGGCTTTGGTGCTTGAAGAAGTCCAGCTGAAGCAACAGCATCAAAGGATACCATTCCAAGAGATAGTGCAAGAAGATAGCCAACAACTATACCTATTAAAATGGATGCTAGTTTGAGAGTTCCTTTAGTAAAGAAATTTAGAAAGACAACAACTCCAAGGGTTATCATGGCAACGGCCCAGTTTTTAGGAGATCCAAACGTGGGAGAACCAACGCCGCCAGCTATATATTTAATAGCAACTGAATACAGGGATAATCCTATGGCAAAAATAACTGTACCGGTAACAAGCGGTGGAAAGAATTTTATAAGCTTTTTAAGGAATATTCCGAAAATTATGGCTACTATTCCACCTACTATTTGTGCTCCGAAAACTGTGGCAAGATTAAACTCACCAGTAATAGCAGCGAGGGTAGGAACATATGCAAAACTTACCCCCATAATCACGGGTAGCCGTGAACCAATAACCTTACCAAGTGGAAAAATTTGAATTAGCGTTGCTATACCTGCAAAAAACAGTGAAGACTGAACCAGTAAAATTTTGTCGGGTCCGGTGAGATTTGCGATTCCAGCTATTATGAGTGCGGGTGTAACGCACCCAACAATCATAGCAACAACATGTTGAAGGCCTAAGGGTATAATTTCTTTCATTGAAGGCGTACCATCATAATTAAACAGTAAAGACTTTTGATTAGAACTCATAATAAAAACCCCCTAAATTTTTAAATTCAGTTATTTTATAGTAGTACCTGTAATCCCAGATATACCATCCTTAGCTTTTTCAAGTAGAGTTATAAGTGAATATCTTTCATCTTTTGATAATGCAAAATCGATAGCTGCTTGTACTTTAGGTAGCATTGACCCAGGGGCAAAGTGTCCCTCTTTTGCATATTGACTGATTTCAGAAGTTGAAATGTTGCCTAACCATTTTTCATTTGGTTTACCAAAATTGATAGCTACTTTTTCTACAGCTGTTAAAATAATAAGACAATCGGCGTTAAGTTCTTTTGCAAGAGTGCAACTGGCAAAATCTTTATCAATAACAGCGCTTACACCTTTTAGGTGATTGCCTTCTTTTATAACAGGTATACCACCACCACCACAGGCAATAACAACTTGGCCTATATCAACTAGTGATTTTATTGTTTCAATTTCAACAATACTTACTGGTTTTGGAGAAGCTACCACTTCTCTATATCCACGGCCTGCGTCTTCAACAACTTTTTTACCGGTTTTTACAAAAATATCAGCCTCTTCTTTTGTCATGAAACTTCCAATAGGTTTTGTTGGATTTTCAAAGGCTTTATCGCTAGGATTTACTTCAACTTGTGTTATTATTGTTGAAACGTTTTTGCTTATTTTACGATTAAGAAGTTCTTCTTTTAACGCATTTTGTAAATCATAACCAATATAAGCTTGGCTCATTGCAACGCATACAGACATAGGACACGCTGAATATTTAGGATTATTTTTATGGAGTTCACTCATTGCAATATTAATCATACCTACTTGAGGACCATTTCCATGAGAAATAACAACATCATTTCCATCTTCTATAAGGTCAACTATAGCTTTTGAAGTAGACTTTACAGCTTCCATTTGTTCTTTTAGATTAGTACCAAGAGCATTACCACCAAGGGCTATTACAATTTTCTTGTTCATAAGATTTCCCCTCCATTAATGAATTTAATTTTTGTAAAAAAGGCTATATGAAATTTAAGATTCCATGTAGCCTTTAATGAATTTATATATTACTTTATCTTTCTTTCTGTATTATTCTTCTCAAGCATAGTTAAAACTCCTTGAGGATTTTTAATTTTACTTAAGAAAATCATGGAAGCTATTGCATAAGGTTTATATGAAGCTTGTTTGTAAAGAGGTTTACGGTAACGATCAAACACAGATGCGTCAACTTCTCCAACGTCGCAACTAACTCCTGATATATCAGCTGGAAGGCAATGCATGTAAAGTGCTTTTCCACCTTTTGTTGTTTTCATAAGTTCTTCGGTACACTGCCAATCTTTATGCTCAGCATTTTGCGAAAGAAGTTCTTTTTCAAGTGATTTTATACCAGCATCATCACCCTTTGCATAAAGGTCCGTACGTTTTTCCATAGCAACAAAAGGAGCCCAACTCTTAGGATAAACTATATCAGCATCTTTAAAAGCTTCTTCCATAGAATTAGTTTTAGTAAATGAACCACCAGACTCTGCTGCATTTTTCATCGCGATTTCTTCTACTTCACCCATAACTTCATAACCTTCAGGATGTGCAAGAACAACGTCCATACCAAGACGAGTTAGAAGTCCTATTATTCCCTGAGGTACTGAAAGAGGCTTTCCATAAGATGGAGAATAGGCCCAGGACATAGCAACTTTTTTACCCTTTAAATTTTCAATGCCGCCAAATTCACTTATAAGATGAAGCGCATCAGCCATACACTGAGTTGGGTGATCTATATCGCACTGAAGACTAACAAGTGTAGGGCGTTGTTCAAGTACACCTTCTTCATTACCTACCTTTACAGCATTAGATACTTCGCGCATATAAGTATTACCTTTTCCAATATACATGTCATCGCGGATACCTATAACGTCTGCCATGAACGAAATCATGTTAGCAGTTTCTCTTACTGTTTCACCATGAGCAATTTGAGATTTTCCTTCATCAAGATCTTGAACTTCAAGGCCAAGAAGGTTACAAGCAGAAGCAAAACTAAATCTTGTGCGAGTTGAGTTATCGCGGAATAGTGAAATTCCAAGACCACTATCAAAAATCTTTGATGAAATATTATTTTGTCTAAGCTCTTTAAGAGATTCTGCCACAGTGAAAACTGCTTCTAATTCATCTCTTGTTTTTTCCCAAGTAAGTAGAAAATCATTATTATACATATTTTTAAAATCAAGTGAGTTAAGTTTGCTTACGTACTTATCCATTAAAGCCATTTTTAGACACTCCTTTTAATTTAGATTACTTGTTTTTACAATAAATTGTTGGAAGAGCAGCATACACAGCAGCACATTTAACGAGATCAGCTTTCCAAGTTCTTTCATTTGGAGCATGTGCCTGAGATTCTGCACCAGGTCCGAATCCTATGCATGGTATTCCATGACGACCCATTATAGCAACACCGTTTGTTGAGAATGTCCATCTATCAGTAAGTGGACGATCTTTTCTAATTGCATCAGTGCTCATAGAACCGCTTCTTGTTGTTCCAAACATTCCTTTGTAGGATTCTTCCATTGCCTTAACAACAGCATGATCTTCAGGAATAACCCATGTAGGGAAGTAGCAATCCTGAGGATATGAAAGTCCTGTCCAACTTTCTTTTTCATATTTATACATTGTGACTTCCGCATTGTATTTTTTAGCAGCTGGTAGCTTTCGAATTTCTTCTAAACAACTTTCCCATGTTTCTCCAGATGTCATACGACGGTCTACTGAAACCGAGCAAGAGTCAGCTACTGCGCAACGACTTGGTGAAGTAAAGAATATTTCAGAAGTAGCTACAGTACCACGTCCTAAAAACTTCGCTTCTTTGAATTTAGGGTTGTATTTTTCATCTAACATTTTTACGAGACCTTTGATTTCTGTAGAATCAGCTGCATCATTTGTGTTAAGATTTTTGATATCCATTAATATTTCAGCCATTTTGTAAATTGCGTTGTCTCCTCTTTCTGGAGCTGAACCGTGGCATGAAACACCCTTAACATCAACACGGATTTCCATACGTCCTCTATGTCCTCTGTAGATACCACTATCAGTTGGCTCTGTGCTTACAACGAATTCAGGTTTAATTTTGTCTTGTTCTATAATGTGAAGCCAGCAGTTTCCGTCACAGTCCTCTTCCTGTACTGAGCCAACTACGAGAGCTGTGTAGTCTTCGCTTAACATGCCAAGATCTTTCATTATCTTAGCGCCGTATACAGCAGATACTATACCGCCAAGTTGATCAGACGTACCACGTCCGCCAATTTCTTCTTCAGTTTCATAACCTATATAAGGATCAAAAGTCCAGTTAGAAAGTTCACCAAGTCCAACAGTGTCAATATGAGCATCATAAGCTATAAGAGTTTTACCCGTTCCAACATAACCTAAAATATTTCCTTGCGCATCAATTTCTACTTTGTCAAAACCAAGTGATATCATTTCTTGTTCTATTCTTTTAATAACTTTTTCTTCTCCACAACTTTCGCCGGGGATAGCAATTAAATCACGTAAAAATTTGGTCATTTGAGTTTCATAACCCTGTGCACTTAGTTTAATACCATTAAAATCCATAATATATTCCTCCTCTAATAATTTTTAGATAAATTGTATATGTGTTGAAATGGTTAGATTAATATTCTCCATTCCAAACAATTTTACGGTAAAAATCTGGGTCAGTATTTCCCTCAGTTGAAAATAGTAAAACTTTTGAGTTTTCATCTAGCTTTAGAGCTTCTTTTAAATCTTTTAAATCATTGTTTTTCATGATTTCAAACAGAATGCCCATTGTTACTGCGCCAGATTCACCAGAAATAACTTTATTATCTCCTTTTAAAGGTACAGCATATATTCTCATACCTTTTGCTGAAACATGATCTGAGCAAGATATAAAGAATGAACTGTTGTTTTTTAAGATATCCCATGCTATTGCGTTTGGTTCGCCGCAAGCAAGACCTGCCATGATGGTCGGCATATCATCACTAACAATTCTTACTTCTCCATCGTTAGCTTTGGCAGAGCGGAATATACAATCTGCAAGATTTGGTTCTACCACAACTACTGTTGGGGGATTCTCTGGATAAGCATTTGTAAAATATCCTTGAACTGCACCAGCAAGAGAGCCAACACCAGCTTGTATGATAATATGAGTTGGTGCAGAAGTGTCGTCAGATTTTAGTTGTTCATTGGCCTCCATTGCCATTGTTCCATAACCTTGCATAATCCAAGTTGGAATTTCGGTGTAGCCTTCCCAAGCCGTATCTTGAATAACTACAGAACCTGGAACCTTTGCTGATGCTGCCATTGCTATTCGTACACATTCATCGTAATTTACTTCTTCTATTGTAGCTGTAGCGCCTTCGTTTCTGATATTTTGTAGTCTAACTTCTGATGAGCCTTTTGGCATAAAAACAACACATTTTTGATTTAATTTCTTAGCTGCCCAGGCAAGACCTCTTCCATGATTACCATCTGTTGCAGTAAAAAAAGTAGTTTGTCCAAATTCTTCAAGAGTTTCTTTTGAAGTTAGAATATTGTACGGTAGTTCAGATATGTCTTTTCCGAGTTTTTTTGCAATATATGAACCTATTGCAAAAGATCCACCTAATACTTTAAAAGCATTTAATCCAAATCTTTTAGATTCATCTTTTACATATAGATTTTCAAGTCCTAAGAAACTAGCCATCTTATCTAGCTTAACTAGTGGCGTCTCAGTATACTGAGGAAAGCTCTTATGAAATGAAGCAGCTTTTAAAACCTTTTCAGTTGACATTATATTTAGTGTGTCATTGGGCGTTTTTGGTAGCTTATTAGGTACCCACTTTATTTTTGTCATTAAATAACCTCCTACGGTATCATGTTAATAAATTATGCGTTATTATAGTAGCTATTAAATTGTATAATAAAGCTGAAAATTTAAGAAATTTCATAAATTAAGTATAGCAAAAATATTTTTTAAAATCAATAACAATTACAAAAATATTTTTAATTTACAAAATTTTTTTTAAAACAATTGAAGAAATCTGAAAATGATGATAAAATGTAATTATGAAAGTAATGTGAATAATCAATTAAAAACTTAAATTGTTTTTCTATCTTAATTGAAGAAAAATATATATTGTAGGAGGTATATTATGATATTAATAGGTAATGGTAAACTACTTACTAGAGATGATAATAATACATTTATCCAAGATGGTTGTGTATGCGTTGATGGTAATATTATTGTGGACCTTGGAACCACAGAGCAAATGAAGAAAAAATATGAGGAAGCTGAGTTTGTGGATGCTAGAAAAGGTTTGATTATGCCAGGAATGATTAATACTCATCATCATATATATAGTGCCTTCGCTCGTGGTCTTTCTGTTAAGGGGTTTAGTCCTAAAGGCTTTACTGATATTTTAGAAGGAATGTGGTGGACAATAGATAGGTTACTAACACTAGAAGATACAAAATATAGTGCTTATACAACTTACTTAGATTGCATAAGAAATGGTGTTACAACTGTTTTTGATCATCATGCAAGTTATGGCAATATTTCTGGAAGTTTGTTTCAAATATCGGATGCTGCTAAAGAACTTGGAATTCGAACATCACTATCTTATGAAGTTTCGGATAGAGATGGACAGGAAAAGATGAAACAAGCAGTAAAAGAAAATGTTGAATTTATGAAAAAGGTTAAAAATGATTCTGAAGATATGCAAAAGGGTATGATGGGGCTTCATGCATCCTTTACAGTAAGTAATAAAACCCTTGAGTATTGTGCAGAGAATATGCCGTATGACGCTGGATATCATGTACATACAGCGGAAGGTATTACTGATGTATACGATTGCCTTAAAAAACACAATAAAAGGATAATAAATAGGTTTTTTGATTTTAATATTCTGGGTGAAAAAACAATTGCTGTTCATTGTATCCATACAAATAATGGTGAAATGGATTTATTAAAGCACACGGACACTATGGTAGTACATAATCCTGAATCTAATATGGGTAATGCTGTAGGATGTACACCAGTACTTGAACTTGTAAAAAAAGGAATAACATTAGGACTTGGAACAGACGGATATACAAATGATATGCTTGAATCAATGAAGGTTGCAAATGTTTTACAAAAACATCATAACTGTGATCCAGCTGTTGCATGGGGTGAAGTTCCACTAATGATTTTCGACAATAATGCAAAGATTGCTAATAGATATTTTGAAAAACCACTAGGAGTTATAAAAAAAGGAGCTTATGCTGATATTATAGTAGCGGAATATGATTCACTAACTCCAATAGATGGGAACAATGCAAACTCTCATATATTATTTGGTGTAAGTGGGAGATGTGTGTCAACTACAATGATAAATGGTAAAATTCTTATGAAAGACCGCGAAATAATCGGGGTTGATACTGAAAAAATTATGGAGAAATCAAGAGAATTATCTAATAAATTATGGACGAAAATTAATAAATAAGATAATTATAAAATAGGGGGAATTATATATGGGAGATAGAATGACACCTATTCCATTTAAAGAGTTAATGGAATGGATAACAGAAGAAAATAAAAAATATGGCAAGATATTTGGCGTTAATAAATTTTTCAAAAATGGTGATGACAAGGTTCTTAGCATTTTCGGAGAAAAAATAGAAACACCATTTGGACCAGCTGCAGGGCCACATACACAGCTTGCGCAAAATATAATTGCAGCCTATGTATCAGGATGTAGATTTTTTGAATTAAAAACGGTACAAACCCTTGATGGAGAAGATTTACCAGTATCAAAGCCATGTATAAGAGCAGAAGATGAGTGCTATAATGTAGAGTGGTCAACAGAGCTTACAGTGACGCAGGCTTATGATGAGTATGTTAAAGCCTGGTTTGCACTAAAACTAATATCAAAAGAACTAGATCTTGGAGCTCCTGATGGGTTTATTTTTAATATGAGCGTAGGATATGATTTTGAGGGGATTTCCTCACCTAAAATAGATGCTTTTATTATGGGGCTTAAAGATGCATCTAACAGTGTTATATGGGAAGAGTGTACTAAGTATACTTTAGATAATATAGAAAAATTTAAAAACATAGATAGTGAATATGTTGGTAGCATATCAACTAAAGTAAGCACATCAATAACGTTATCAACGCTACATGGATGTCCATCAAAAGAAATTGAACGTATTGCAACATATTTAATAATTGAAAAAGGATTAAACACTTTTGTAAAATGTAATCCTACAATATTAGGTTACGAATTTGCAAGAAAAACTTTAGATAGTATGGGATATGATTACCTTTCATTTAATGATCATCACTTTATTGAGGACTTGCAATACGCTGATGCTATAGTTATGTTTAAGCGTCTGCAAGAAGTAGCTAATGGTAATTCATTAACATTTGGTGTTAAATTAACAAATACATTGCCAGTTGAAATTAAAAATAGTGAATTACCTGGAGATGAGATGTTTATGTCAGGGAAATCATTATATCCACTTTCAATAGCCCTTGCTCGTAAACTTTCAAAAGAATTTAATGGCAAACTTAAGATGTCTTATTCTGGTGGAGCAGATGTTTTCAATATAAAAGATATATTTGAAACAGGGATATGGCCTATAACTATAGCAACAACGCTATTAAAAATTGGCGGATATGAAAGATGTGTTCAAATTGCGCAGACTCTAAAAGAAGCTGAATATAAAAACAAATATGTTATGGATAATGAAAAATTGGGTAAATTAAAAGATAACTCTGTAAGTGATATTCATCACATAAAGCCTATAAAAACAATTCCTAGTCGTAAAATAAATAAAAAAGTACCACTAGTTGATTGTTTTGTTGCCTCTTGTCAGGATGGATGTCCTATACATCAAGATATTCCAGAATATATACGTCTTGTTTCAGAGGGCAAACACCTTGAAGCATTAAAGGTTATAGTTTTAAAGAATCCGCTACCATTTATCACTGGGACTGTATGTAGTCACGCATGTATGAGTAAATGTAGTAGGATTTTCTGTGATGAGTCTGTTAATATTAGACATATAAAATTACAAGCTGCAGAAAACGCATATAATAGTTTAATAAAAGAGCTTAAACAAACAGAAAAAAGTAATGTTCGTGTAGCCATAGTTGGTGGAGGAACTACAGGACTTGCAGCATCGTATTTCCTTGCAAGAGAAGGAATTAGTGCAACAATTTTCGAGAAAAGAAATTCACTAGGTGGAATAGTAAAACATGTAGTTCCAGAATTTAGAATATCAGGAGATACTGTTGAAAAGGACATAGAGATTGTCAAAAGTATGGGAGTTGAAGTTCACCTAAACTCAGAGCAGAATTCTGTAGATGAGTTAAGAAAGCAAGGATATAAATATATTTTACTTGCAATTGGCGCATGGAAACCAGGTAGGTTAGATATTGAAGGTGAAAATGTTATTAATGTAATTGATTTCTTAGAAAGACTAAGAAGTGGAGATGGTAGCCTTGCCCTTGGCAAAAATGTCGTAGTTATAGGCGGTGGTAACACAGCTATGGATGCAGCTAGAGCAGCTAAAAGAGAGGCTGGAGTAGAAAATGTATATTTAGTATATCGTAGAACTAAAAAATATATGCCTGCCGACGAAGAGGAATTAAGACTAGCAATGGAGGCTGGAGTTGAATTTAAAGAATTACTATCACCAGTAAAAATCAGTAATGGTGTTCTTACATGTGAGGTTATGAAACTGGGAGAGCCAGACGTGAGTGGCAGAAGAAGACCAATCGGCAGCGGAGTGATGCTAGAAATACTTGCAGATATTTTAATATCAGCAGTTGGGGAGAAGATAGATACTAAGATATTTAAAGAAAATAATATTTTGGTAAATGAAAGAGAACAGGCTGTTGTAAATGAGGAAACATTAGAAACAAACATTGAAAAAGTGTATGTTGCTGGAGATGGTCTACATGGTCCTTCTACTGTGGTTCAAGGTATAGCAGAGGCAACGAAGTTTGCAAGGGCTGTAGTTATGCAAGAGAAAAATTATGATTTCACAATAAATTCAGAGCGGTTAAGTGTTGATATTAATGGAATAACAGCAAAAAAAGGTATACTTAAAATGTCTACTTTAGGCACTTCTGAAACTGAAAGATGCCTTCAATGTTCAACAATATGTGAAGTTTGCGTGGATGTTTGTCCTAATCGTGCAAATGTTACTATAAAAGTAAAGGGTAATACTATGCATCAGATAATCCACCTTGATAAACTGTGCAATGAGTGTGGTAACTGTGAAACATTCTGTCCATATAGTAGTGCCCCATACAAAGAGAAGTTTACAATGTTTGCTACTGAGGCTGACTTTGAAAACAGTGAGAATATGGGATTTGTACTCTTGGATAAGGATGAGAATATTGTAAAAGTTAGATTAGAGGACATGGCTTTAGAAGTTAATCTTAAAGCTGATAATTCAGGAATACCTAAAGATATTGAGAATATTATTTGGGCTGTAATCACTAATTATAGTTATATGATTTAATAGTAAGATAAAACAAATTAATGGGTGATGCTATGAAACTAAGCAATTGTCTTGAATTAAAGAAAAGTGATATTATATCAATTGTAGGTGCAGGTGGAAAAACTACAATGATGTTTAAGGTAGCAGAAGAGTTACGTCGCAGTAACAAAGTCCTCGTAACCACAACCACTAAGATATACGTTCCATTAGAGGATAAGTATGATTTTATCTGCACTGATAGTGAGATGATGTCGCGTTATGTTCATATGAAGGAAAATGGAATTTATATTTTAGGGTCAGGTTTAAATGGCGCAAACAAAATATTAGGCCTTAGTGAAAAAGAGTTAGATGAGTTAGTGCCATATTTTGACTATATAATAATAGAAGCAGATGGATCAAAGAAAAAACGTTTGAAAGGCTGGAGTGAATTTGAACCGGTTATTTACAAAAAAACCACGAAAACTATTGGTATTATAGATATACAGGCTTTTGGGATGGTAATAAGTGAGGATAATATTCATAGAAGTAAAATATTTTGTGAATTAACTGGAGCAAAACAGCGTGAATTAGTAAGCATTGAACACCTATTTAATATAATTATAAATCCTCTAGGACTGTTTAAGGCAGCACTAGGGGAAAAAATATTATATATCAATAAGGTTGAAGGACCGAGTGATATGACATTAGCTAAGTCATTAGCTAATAAAGTAAATTCAAATGACAAGAAAATAATAGACAAGGTGAGCATAGGAAGTTTATTATGAGAATAGGAGATAGAATATGATAAGTGCTATAATTTTAGCAGCAGGGTACTCAAGGAGAATGGGAGTGAATAAGCTTCTTTTGAAATATAGAGGAAAATCACTAATACAGAGTACTATAGACACTATTTTGCAGTGTGGATTTTCAGAAGTGATTCTCGTAGGAAGAGAAGAAGAAGTAATAGAAATTGGTAATATCAATGAGCTTATTGTTGTTGAAAATCAAAATGCAGAAGAAGGGATAAGTGAATCTATTAGATTAGGTGTACAACATGCAAAAGAAGTAGATGGATATATGTTTTTTACAGCAGATCAGCCTTTTTTAGATGTAGATACAATAAAAAGCTTAATACGCGAGTTTATAGAAAATCCGACTTATATAATAGTTCCAAGGTGTGATGTAAGGCGAGGGAATCCTGTAATATTTCCACCGGATCTTAAGGAAGACTTTTTAAAATTGGAAGGCGATATTGGTGGAAAAACAATAATAAATGAAAATTTAGACAGGGTTAAATTTGTAGAGACAAGTGATAGTTGGGAATTATTTGATGTTGATACTAGTGAAAATTATGAATTTATTATAAACCTAGAGGAGAATAATGATTATGTTTAGGGAGCTTGTTATTGTACGTGGTGGAGGAGATTTAGCAACAGGTACGATTCAAAAACTATATAGAAGTGGTTTTAGGGTATTGGTTTTGGAAGTAGAAAAACCTACGTCTATTAGACGAAGTGTTTCTTTTAGCGAAGCGGTGTATGAAGGAGAAGTAGAAATAGAAGGGATTATAGCTATACTTGTATCCTCTTTAAGTGAAATAGAACGAGCCTTCAGTAATAAAAAAGTTCCTGTAATTGTAGACCCAGAGGGGAAATATATTAAAGAAATAAAGCCTGAAATCGTGGTTGATGCAATTATTGCAAAAAAGAATATGGGAACGACAAAGGATATGGCGGATATTACCATTGCGCTTGGGCCAGGATTTACAGCAGGTAAAGATGTAGATATTGTGATAGAAACTTCAAGAGGGCATAATTTAGGTCGACTTATTTTTATTGGCCAGGCTAAAGAGAATACAGGTATACCAGGAAGCATAATGGGCTACTCTAAAGAAAGAGTTATACATTCGCCTTGCGCTGGAATTATGAAGAATGTTGTCCACATTGATGCTATAGTAGAAAAGGATGAAGTGATTGCATATATAGGACATACCCCAGTAAAAGCAACAATATCCGGGTTATTAAGAGGGCTATTGCGCTCGGGAAGTATTGTAACGAAGGGGTTTAAGATTGCAGATATTGATCCAAGAGTGACAGAAAGAATGAATTGTTATACTATTTCTGATAAAGCAAGAAATATAGCAGGTGGAGTGTTAGAAGCAGTGCTATATCTTATGGTTAAAAGTAATTAGGGCAAATATGAATTTGAGGTGAATAATATGAAAACAATACCTGTAAGGGATGCAGTTGGGTCAGTTTTATGTCACGACATTACTCAAATTATTCCGGGAATAGTTAAAGATGTAGCCTTTAAAAAAGGACATATAATTTTAGAGGAAGACATACCATTATTACTTTCCATAGGAAAAGAAAATTTATATGTATGGGAGAAAAAAGAAGGTTATCTTCATGAAAATGATGCTGCAGAGCGGTTAAGAGCTCTTACAGCAGGAACGGGACTTAGATTTAGTGAAGTAAAAGAAGGCAAAGTGAATTTTATAGCAGATTATCCAGGACTTCTAAAAATTAATACAAAACTGTTATATAAACTTAACTCCTTAGGTGAGATAATATTAGTTACGCTTCATAATAATTACCCAGTAAAAAAGGGACAAAAGGTAGCAGGAACAAGAGTTATTCCTCTTGTAATAGAAGAAGATAAGATGAAAAGGGCAGAGGATTTAATAGGTGATGAGAAAATTGTAAGTGTTTTGCCATTTACACCTATGAAGGTGGGTATTATTACCACGGGAAGCGAAGTATATCACGGTAGAATTAAAGACGCTTTTGGGCCAGTAATAAGAAGAAAAGTAGAGGAGTATGGTTGTGAGGTACTTGGCCAAACTTTAGTTAATGATGATGAGAATAATATTAAAGAAGAAATAGAAGCATGGATAGAGCAGGGGGCTCAAATGGTAATTTGTACAGGGGGTATGTCAGTAGACCCTGATGACGTTACTCCGGCGGCGATTCTAAAAACCGGAGCACAGCTTATAACTTATGGCGCGCCAGTGCTGCCAGGAGCAATGTTTTTATTTGCTTATAAAGGTGAAATTCCAATACTCGGGCTTCCAGGATGCGTAATGTATAGTAGAACAACTATCTTTGATTTGGTACTACCGAGGATTCTTACAAATGAGAAATTGAGCTTTGCTGATATTGCAGCCTATGGGCACGGTGGACTCTGCATCGAGTGTGAAGAGTGTAAATACCCTGATTGTGCATTTGGAAAGGGAGTTTAAAATAATAGAAGGGAAGATGAAAATGCGTAAAAGGAACATAATTATTGGAACAATGTGTACGATAGGGCTATTAGCAGGTTATGAATTATACAAAAACAATTTAAAGAGTAACGACTCAGATTTTTATAAATCAGAGCTAGTTCACAGGGAGACTATGTTAATTGACACTGAAGAGAGAATGTTTTATACAAAGCCTGAAAAAAAGCCACTAAATGTAAGTATAAAGGTGTACAAAGGAATAAGGATATTAGAATTATATGGAGATGATAATCTAATAGGTAGGTTTAGAATTGCGTTAGGGTCAGCACCTACTGGAGATAAAGAAAAAGAAGGCGATAATAAAACCCCTGAAGGTAAATATTATATTTGCACAAGAAATGATAAAAGTAAGTATACTCTATTCTTAGGACTCAGTTATCCTAATGTGGAAGATGCAAGTAGAGGACTTGAAAATGATTTGATTAGTGATTCAGAATTTAGAGAGGTACAATCTAATATTCATATTGGAAAAAGGCCGGCTTGGGACACTTCATTAGGTGGTGAATTGGGCATACATGGAGGAGATACCAACAATGATTGGACATCTGGATGCATAGCGGTATCAGATGATGACATTAGAATTATTTGGGAATATACTAAAATGGAAACTCCGGTGGAAATATATAAATAGTTATAAATAGGCTGTCTTAGAATAGAAATTATTTTCTGTTCTAAGGCAGCCTATTTTTATTTTTTGGATAGGTAATTTTTTTACATATTTATAAATATGCTATTGTTGATAGTAAAAAACAAAAGGAGGGTTTTCTATGAATCTAGATTTTCAAAAGGTCTTGCAGAAAGCAGAGGAATACAAAGGGGACATGTCAAGATTTCTTCGCGACATGATTGCTATTCCTAGTGAAAGCTGCCATGAAAGGAGAGTCGTTGCGAGAATAAAAGAGGAAATGAAGAAAGCCAACTTTGATAATATAGAAATAGATAAGATGGGTAACATAATAGGGACTATAGGTCATGGTAAACATGTTATAGCTATGGATGGACATATTGATACAGTAGGCATAGAAGATAAGAATCTGTGGCAGTATGACCCATATAAGGGATATGAGGATGCGGATGTGATTATAGGGAGAGGGGGAAGTGAACAAAAGGGTGGCATGGCTTCTATGGTTTATGCCGGGAAAATTATTAAGGATTTAGAATTAGAAGATGATTATACGCTGGTTATTACAGGTACTGTACAAAAGGAGGAATGCGCAGGACTTTGTTGGCAGTATATTATAAATGAAGATAAGATTCAGCCGAAATTTGTCGTGATTACAGAACCTACCTCCTGCAATATATATAGGGGTCATAAAGGGAAAATGGATATAAAAGTAATTTCTAAAAAAATGGACCCTATTTTAAATGATTTAAGGATTCTTAATGAAAATCTGAAATATGATGAGTTTTTAGGAAAAGGGACCTTAACTGTTTCTGAGATGTCATTTAGTACTGCTTCAGATTGTGGTGAAAAGGACAGTTGGATAATCTCAATTAATAGAATATTAACTATTGGTGAAACTCATAAAGATGCCTTAGAGCAAATTAGAAATCTTCCATCGGTAAAAGAACTTAAAGCACAGGTTTACATTTGTGATTATGAAAAGCCTTCTTATAAAGGAGTTGTTTATCCAACAGCTACTTATTCTGAAGCATGGGTAATAGAAGAGGATAATAGAGTTTGCAAAACTTTAATAGAAGGATATAAATCTTTGTTTAATAAAGAACCTCTATTTGATAAATGGGCATTTTCTACAAATGGAGCTTCTATAATGGGGAGATATGATATACCTTGTATTGGATTTGGACCAGGGCATGAGGCGGAGTCATATTCTCCAAATGAAAGGACTTGGAAAAGTGAATTAGTAAAAGCGGCAGCTATGTATGCAGTTATTCCTAGTTTATATGTAGATAGAACTATAAAAAATATATAATGGCAATAATCATGTAATATATCACTTATAGATACTTGCAAGCATAGAATGGGGTGTATTATGAGTATTTGGGTAATGGGGGTTCTATATGAGTAATAAATATAAAGTTTGTGTATACGCGATTTGTAAAAATGAAGAAAAATTTGTTGATCGCTTTATGTATCATGTTAGTGAAGCTGATATTGTCATAGTTATAGATACAGGATCTACAGATAATACTATTAAAAAGCTAAAAGAAAGAGGGGCCATTGTGCACTCTATATTTGCAAGTCCATTTAGGTTTGATTATTCGAGAAATGAGTGTTTGAAATTAATTCCTGGCGATATTGATATATGTGTAGCTGCAGATCTTGATGATGTTATTGAGGCTGGCTGGAGAGAGCATTTAGAAAAAGCATGGAAAAAAGATACTACTAGAGGGTTGTATCTATATAATTGGAGTGTTAATGATGATGGCTCACCTGCTGTACAATATACATGGGAAAGAATTCATGCAAGACATGGGTTTAGATGGATATATCCAACACATGAGGTTTTAGAGTATATAGGAGTGGGAGTGGAGAAACAAGTTTACATCGAGGGTATGATTTATAATCACTATCCTGACAAAACAAAAAATAGGAGTTTAAATCTTCCATTACTGAAGTTAGCTGTTAAAGAGAATCCCGGTAGTAGTAGGAATATATATTATCTTGGTAGAGAATATATGTTTGATAGCAACTGGGATCAGTGCATAGAAGTTTTAAAAAATTATTTAACACTGCCGACATCTAATTATGAAGAGGAAAGAGCCTCCTCTATGAGGTTTATTGCTAGAGCATATCGAGAAAAAGGAGAAATATTAAACGCTAAAAAATGGTATCATAAAGCTATAAGCGAGTCTATCTCATTAAGAGAACCTTATGTAGAATTATCATTATTAGCTTATGCACAGAAAGATTGGCTTAGTGTTTATTATTATGCAAATGAAGCATTAAATATAAAGGAAAAAACATTTAACTTTGCTAATGATGCAAATGCATGGGATTTTACTCCTTATGATTTAGCAGCTTTAGGATGTTACAATTTAAATATGAAAGCTAAAGCAATAGAGTTCTCAAAAGAGGCAATTAAGCTCTGTCCTAATGATGAAAGGCTGTTAAGTAATCATAAGATTTATTTAGATAGTTTATAAAAATGGATTTATAAGAGAAAACTCGGTATATCAAACATTATTTTGGTAGATCGAGTTTTTTTTATTATATTATCCTCAGATTCTTAATATAACTGGTTACGTAAATTAAAATATCTGCATATTATAAACAGTGTATAAAGGTATAAAAAAGTATCAGTATATTGCATAAATTTAATATTACTAATGTGTATAAAGAAGTTTTTTTTTATTAGGGAGGAACTTATTATGAGTAAAAGGGAAGATAATTCTGAATGGTATATAGATTCTATTTCTGACGATAAAAAACATGATTGTTGTGACAAACACGATTGTTGTGATCCTTGTCCTCCAAAATGTTTTGTTGGGCCAACAGGGCCAACAGGGCCAACAGGACCAACTGGGCAAACAGGAAGAACTGGCCCAACTGGAGAAACTGGACCAACAGGGGCAACAGGACCAACTGGACGAACAGGTCAAACAGGACCGACAGGCCCAACTGGTCAAGCAGGCCCGACAGGCCCGATAGGACCAACGGGGCCAACAGGAGCACAAGGTATCCAAGGTATTCAAGGACCAACAGGACCAACAGGAGCACAAGGTATTCAAGGGATTCAAGGACCAACAGGACCTACAGGACCAACAGGTCCAACTGGTCTAACGGGACCAACAGGACCTCAAGGTACTCAGGGTATACAAGGACCAACAGGATCAACAGGACCAACTGGTGCAACAGGACCAACTGGAGCTCAAGGTGTTCAGGGTATACAAGGACCAACAGGATTAATAGGGCCAACTGGGGCAGCAGGGCCAACTGGAGCTCAAGGTGTTCAGGGTATACAAGGACCGACAGGGCCAACAGGTCCAATAGGGCCAACTGGACCAACAGGCCAAACAGGAGCCCAAGGGGTTCAGGGCATACAAGGGCCTACAGGATCAACAGGTCCAATAGGGCCAACAGGTCCAACAGGAGTACAAGGTATTCAGGGTATACAAGGTTCGACAGGACCAACTGGCCCAACGGGACCGACTGGAGCACAAGGTATTCGAGGCTTACAAGGACCGACAGGACCAATAGGACCAACAGGATCTACGGGGCCGATTGGCCCAACAGGACCAACCGGAGCTCAAGGCATCCAAGGTATCCAAGGGCCAACAGGCTCTACAGGACCGACTGGACCTACAGGCCCAACAGGCCCAAGTTTCAATTCTTATGCAAATGGTGTGATAACAACAAATAATATATCAATTCCAGTTGCAGGAACTATTATTTATGATGCTGTAAATATTATAGGATCGGATCTAAGTTATAATTCAACAACGGGTATATTCACATTTAATACTAACGGTGTTTATGTAATAGACTGGAAGATAGCGGTTACTCCGAACCCTGGAACAGTTTCTATAGAGGTAGACTTGGTATCATCACTTAATGGTATTATTGCGGGTATATCCATTACAGCAACAAATCCAATAATAAGTGGCTCTAATAGAATCTATGCCGCTACTGCAGGAGAGACTTTTAGATTTGTTAACAATTCAAGCGGTCCGATTAGTATAGTATTGGTAGGTTTAACTGGACCTATTGGAACCGTATCTGTTTTCAGAATTGTTTAATAGATTAAGTAAAATCTTTAAAGATTACAAAGTATAAAGTAAAATATTAAGAGACTGCATCACTTTAGTAATTATGTTCTAAAGTGATGCAGTCTCTTTTTATAATTTCTCATAAAACCATATAGACAAAAAAGTAAAAAAACCACTAAATAGTTATACTATTTAGTGGTTAAAATATTTACTTATATAACAGTAATATTTTCAGCTTGAGGGCCTTTAGGTCCTTTTACTATATCAAAAGAAACTTTTTGTCCTTCATCAAGAGATTTGTAACCATCTGAATTTATTTGAGAGAAATGTGCGAAAACATCTACTCCATCTTCTCCTGTAATAAAACCAAACCCTTTTTCTCCATTAAACCATTTAACTGTACCGTTCATAATGTATACCTCCGAAATTTTATTTCTTAAATGCTTTGTAATAGCCACTAAATAAAATTTCGATATAAAATACTATGTTTAAAAAGTACTAATTGAAATATATCTGTGCTGCATTACTTACTATTCATTTAAGTCAATTCCTATATTACCATACTTGATTTTAAAAAGCAAGATATATTAAACATGAAATTTTTATATGTGCCATACTATTGACTTTATTTAGGAGGGATATTATTATATAATTTCTACAAATGGTGATTCTATCATGCGAAGATATAGAACGTTACCACCTACGTGCCATGTAGGTGGTAACGTTCTATATGATTCACAAAAAATAATCGAGTAGGTAAAAGCCGAAAATAATTTTCCGGCTTCTTTCCTCTCACAGAACCGTACGTGCGGACCTCGCATACGGCTCCTGGCAAACCTTAAAATTATTATTATTCATAATAATTTGACAAGACACCGGCCTGTATATCGGATAAGTGAACAAGCTTTATTTCTTTGAACCATATATTTGGAAGTGCCATATGTATCAATGTAAAATTCGAATTTCTCCATCTCACCATTGATATTTTTTTAAATTCACCTTTATAACCTCTTCGCCTAAGGGTTTTATGCAGAGATTTATAGCTTTTCCATTCTTTCATTTTCTTCATCCTTAGCCTTCTTCTAATCCAACTAAACAGTTTCTCAAAAAGTCCTTTACAGTTTGCAATTCTAAAATAATTTGCCCAACCTCTAATTACTGGATTTAACTTCTCAACCATTTGTTCTATATTCATGCCATGGTTTCTAGGCGTTAGCCTTCTGATTTTATTCTTAAATCCTTCAATTCTTTTAGGGTGTATTGAAACCCACTTTTCTCTTATTATAAATCCAAGAAAAGCCACTCCTTTATT
>NZ_JBNMNU010000005.1:0-58826 GCF_051278035.1 Clostridium sp. | reverse complement strand
ATTTATACATTCTTGTGAGGTATATTCTACACTATATTTTTGTAAATTTGGGACATAATCAAAAACGGTATACTAGGACATTATCATAAACGAATTATACACAGTATTCCAAAGTTGTTATAACCTTGACGTTAAGGTCGCAGTAACGTATAATGCTTCATTGTAGAATTAAAAATATAAAATTAATAAAGCTTGAACATGTCTTATATGAAGGAGATTATAATTTGGATAGATCAAAACAATTGGGAGAAGAAAATATAGGCAAACTACTTATGAAGTTCTCTATTCCAGCTATTGTAGGCATGGTAGTTAATGCACTATATAATGTTGTAGATAGAATATTTATAGGACATATAGAAGGTGTAGGGGAACTTGCTTTATCAGGAGTTGCAGTTACATTCCCTATTGCTCTTATAGTTATGGCGTTTGCAATGCTAATTGGTATTGGGACAGCAGCACTTATATCTATAAAGCTTGGGGAACAAAACAAAGGTGAGGCAGAGCATATCTTAGGAAATGCATTTACCCTCATTATGATAATTTCATTTATAGTAACTATTTTAGGGCTCATATTTTTAGAACCTATGTTACTAAAAATTGGGGCTAGTAAAGAAATTTTACCCTATGCCAAGGGATACATAAGAATAATACTTATCGGCTCAGTATTCCAAAGTATAGGATTTGGACTGAATAATACTATACGATCTGAAGGAAATCCAAGGGTAGCAATGGTTACCATGTTAATTGGTGGGATATTAAATACAATTTTAGACCCTGTTTTTATTTATGGGTTTGGTATGGGAACGGAGGGAGCAGCTATAGCAACTGTTATTTCCCAAACTGTAACTACTATATGGGTATTATCCTATTTCCTAGGTGGAAATAGTGTGTTAAAAATACGTTACAAAAATTTAAAACTAGATACTAAAATTGTAAAGAGCATTTTTGCAATAGGAATGTCTCCATTTTCTATGCAGATAGGAGCAAGTATAGTAACTATAGTATCTAATAGAAGTCTAGTTAGATATGGTGGCGATTTGGCTCTGGGAGCTATGGGAGTTATTATGAGTATTTCCATGATGGTGTTAATGCCAACTTTTGGAATAATTCAAGGTAGCCAACCAATTATAGGGTATAATTATGGTGCTAAAAAGTATCGTCGTGTAAAACATGCTTTAAAATTAGCAATAATAGCAACTACTGCTGTTACTACAACTGGATTCATAATCATACAGTTGATTCCAAAACAACTCATAAGCTTATTCAATAAGGATCCGGAGCTTGTAGCAATAGGAGTTCATGGCATTAGAATATACCTATTTATGATTCCCATAATAGGATTTCAAATAGTTAGTTCCAACTATTTTCAAGCCATAGGTAAAGCTAAAATATCTATATTTTTAAGCTTAAGCAGACAAGTTATAATTCTTATACCACTTTTATTTATTTTACCCAGGTTTCTCGGGTTAAATGGTGTATGGGCATCGGCTCCAACCTCAGACGTTATATCGTCTATTATAACAGCTATATTCTTATATGTAGAAATTAAACATTTAAATAAATTACATGATGAAGATTAAGCTCTGGGATAACCAAGGGCTTTTTTTATTTAGCGAATTTATAAACTATTTAAAAAATAAAATATTCCAATATTGAAAATATATGTTGACAATTCGTGATTACACTTGTAAACTTAGATTACAGTTGTAAACGGAGCGGAGGTAGAATAATAATGAGTGAAATCCCTAAAATATCAAATGCAGAGTGGGAAGTAATGAAAGTAATATGGAATCATTCTGAAATTACATCAATTAATATCATGCAGGAATTAAAGGATAAAGTAGAGTGGAAACCCTCCACAGTTAAAACTCTAATAAACAGATTATTAAATAAAAATGCAATTGGTTTTAATAAATTATGTAATGAATATTTATATTACCCTTTGGTATCAGAGGACGAATGTATAAAATTAGAAAGTCAGTCCTTTATTGATAAGGTATTTGATGGTTCAATTAAATCTATGCTCTTGAACTTTGCTAAATCTGAGCAACTATCTGAAACTGATATAGTTGAACTTAAAAATATACTAAATAAATCAAGTAATAAGGAGGGGTGATGTATATGGATATATTAAGTATCTTTAAGATGATTCTACTATCCTCATTAATTGGCAGCATAATAGTACTCATGATTTTAATTATTAAAGGTATATTCAAAGATAAATTAAGCTCTAACTTTCACTATTATATATGGTTAATATTAATCATAAAATGAGACAGGACCTTGAAATTTCCTGTGATGCTAGAGTAATTTCTTATTTAGATAAAGGGAAAAATCTTCAATATGGGGATGCAATAGTAAGAGTACTAGAGCTCAGGGGCAGCAACAATAGACTAATTGGAACCACTTCTATGGTTATGAATAGCTCTGAAATAAAAAGGAGGATTATTATGATTTCAAAGTATAAGAAGGCAAATATTAAAAATATAGTACTTGGAGCTATCATTGTAATTATATTAGGAGGTATAGGTATTGCACTAAACACTTCAAAATCACAAGAAGAAACATCAGTTAAGTTTGCCAAAGAATTTGTTGAAAGTATCTATGCAGTAGATGCAAAAGAAGTAGCTGATTTTAAGATACCTATGCCAGAGTATACTGGGGAACAACCAATGAGCGAAGAAGATTATAAAAAACACAGTGCTATAGTCCTTGAAGTAAGGAAGTCGATTGATAAAGAAATAGTAGATTTAATGACAGACGAAGGGTACATGGTAGCATTAGCAAATCAGTTTAAGAGTGTGAGTACAAGAACATGTGCTAAGGGTAATTATACAGCACAAGTTACAGACATTACTTTAGGGGAAGACGTGTATAAAGATTATAAAGATAATGATAATGATAAAGTAAGATATCCTTACGAAGTTAAATTTGATTTTATATCTTCTGATGGTAAAACCAAACAAGCAGACACAGCCAAAGGAGTTATAGAACTAGTAAAAGAAGATGGCACGTGGAAAGTGTGTGCGTTTGGGATAAAACAATTCCCGGAATTATACTTGCAATTATTCAAAAATAAGTAGCCCCTCAAAAGGAGCCATTGATCTTATAAAAGAAAACGGTCAATGGAAAGTGCGGGGGTTTGGGATAAATCAATTACCGGATATATATAAGAAAAAGTAAATAGAATTAAATATAACAGCTATGTAGGTGGCAAACATAACATTCCTTTGCCACATTTATCAATTTGATAAAGTTTGCATGTGCCAAACTTGAAGGTCAGTGTCCAAAATTCTTCTGCCTTCAAGTTTAGTATTAGAGTTGCTATTATTTTTAAGACTCCTTGATGACCTACTATTAAAATTGTTTTACCTTTATATTTTTCTGCAATTTCATTAAAACATAACTTTACCCTGTCGTAAAAAGTGTTAAAGCTTTCGCCTTCTGGAATACAAAAACCTTGCCAATCTTTTGCCCACTCAAGCCATTCATTATTATATATTTTTTCTATTTCTTTATAATGAAGATTCTCCCATTTGCCGAAATTAAGTTCTTTAAGCTCTGGGTATATTTCAAAGTTATTTTTGTTTAAGCCAGTTATTATTTCTGAAGATTGCATAGTTCTTATGAGAGGACTTGTTATTATTGAGTCGAAAGCAATGCCATTGAGACTTTCCGCTACAACTCTACATTGAGCTTCTCCCTGTAATGTTAAAGGTACATCCGTCCACCCAAAATAAACTTTTTTCATATTTAATTCTGTTTCCCCATGCCTAGTTAAATATATATTTGTGGTCATAGCATATACCTTTGTAATATTATAAATATACAAAATACTAAAATCTCAGTTAGCTCGCTTGCAGCGCCTAAGATATCACCTGTTATTCCATCTATTATAGATTTTATATATTTTTCAAATAAAATCATTATTAGTATTGTTGGAACAATGATGAATATAGCATTTAAGCCTACTAGTGAATAAGTTAATGCTGCCATTATAATTAATGCTATAACAAGTGTTTTTAGTGATATTTTACCGATAAATACATTGCCTAGACCACCTTCTTTTCTTGCATAAGTGGAAATATAGCTAAGTAAAACTAAAATAGTTTTTGATAAAACACAAGATATTATAATAGCTTTTACTACATTATAATTGGTATTATTAATGGAAGCTAAGAGCCCAATTCTTAAGGCTAAATCAAAAAAAATAGCTACGGATCCATTAGTTCCTATACTACTATCTTTCATTATCTCAAGCATTCTTTCCTTTTTTCTAGCTGAGTATATTCCATCGCAGGTGTCTGCTAGGCCATCAAGATGAAAAGCGCCAGTTATACACACATTGAATAGCGCTACAAAAATAATAGTTACGGAATTTGAAAATATAGGTGAGAGTAATAAGAAAACTAACGCATTTAAAATTCCTATAATAAGCCCTATAAGTGGAAAATATACCATTGCACTTTTAAAGCTATTCTCATCTACATCAATTTGTGTATTTATAGGTATTCTTGTTAAAAATTGTAGCATAAGAATAAAATTTTTCATAACATGCCCCCTGGAATTTATTTTATTTTCATAGGCAAACCGCAAACTACAAGATAAACTTCATCCGCTCTTGAGGCAATATATTGATTTGCTCGTCCTGATATATCTCTGAATATTCTTGATAGTTTATTATCTGGTACAATGCCAAAACCAATTTCATTTGTAACAAGTATTAGTGTTTCTGTATTTAAATTTGATTCGTCTAGAAACTCAGTTATTTCGTTTAGAATTCTTTTTTCTAGTTTATTTATTGATTCCTCATCTAAATTTTCAACATCAAAACCACCAAATTCAAACATTAGATTGGTAATCATTATGGTGATACAATCTAACAATATAGATTGATAGGATCTTTCTTTATCTCGAAATACTCTCTTTAAATCCATATAACCTTCAAAGGTACCCCAATTTTCAGGTCTTCTAGCCTTATGTTTCTTTACTCGTTCCCTCATTTCATCATCAAAGGGTATAGAGGTAGCAATATACATAACGTCATCACCAACCGCTTTTGCCAAATCCTCGGCATAAGTACTTTTTCCACTTCTTGCTCCGCCAGTAACCAAAACTAATTTTCCCATTTTTTTACCTCCAACACTACCAAAGGGTAGCTATTGATTTATTATTTTAAAAAGCTCCTGCTTATTTTTTGGCGCCTGTACATCAGAATTTATTTTTCCATTTGCTTGTAACTTCTCAAAAATTTCGAGAATTAATGGCTTTTCAAGATAAGAGTTAGATATTAATTCATCATCTGAAAAGATTTCATAAGGTGAACCTTCGCGAACTATTTCTCCGTCTTTCATAACAAATATGTAGTCTGACCAGGCGTAGGCAAGTTCAACATCATGGGTTGATAAAATTACAGTCATGCCATTTTCATTAAGGTCATTAAATATCTCTACTACTTGTTTTGAATGTTTAGGGTCAAGGCTTGAAGTCGGCTCATCAAGTATTATTACTTCAGGGCTCATTGCAATTATATCTGCTATTGCTACTCTTTTCTTTTGTCCATGACTTAGAAAATGAACTGCTTTATCTTTAAACTCAGTCATACCTGTATTTATAAGGGCTTCGTCCACGCGACGTCGAACCTCAGTCTCATCTAGCTTTAGATTCATTGGCCCAAAAGAAATTTCTTGATACACACTTGCTGAAAAAAGCTGATTATCCGGGTCTTGGAACACAATACCTACATTTTTTCTTAAGGCATTTAATGACGTGGCCTTATATTTTATTTCATTACCACTATAAAAAACCTTACCTGAAGAAGGTTTTAAAACACCGTTAAAGTTTAAAAATAGTGTGGATTTACCCGAACCATTCACTCCTAAAAACGATATTTTTTTTCCTTTTTCTATTTTCAAACTAATATTATTCAGAGCCTTAGTTCCATCTTGATATTTAAAATTCAAATCTTTTGTTTCTATAATATATTCTTTATCCATAATAATCCTCCCGAGATGATCACACCTATATTGTCATTTGTAGCTAAAAATATTAAGAACGTTTCCAGTAATATAATCATGAATAAATTTACATATGAAATTTTATAAGTATTTTCAAGAACGTTAATGTCACCATCATAGCATCTTGATTCTAGAGCAGTATACATATCTTGAGAACGCTTGTAGGAACTTAGAAATAGTGAACCTATAAGTTTTCCTAGTGAGTTATAGCTAGTTTTTAGGTTTGAGTATCCGAGTCTTGAATTCTGTGATATATAAATCATATTTATAGTTTCTAGCATTATGAAAATAAATCTATATATAAGACTCATAAGCTCTATAAATAATTTGGGAACTTTAAGTTTTTTTAATACAGATAAAAGTTCAACAATTGGTGTAGATAGTGAAAGGAAGTATAGGCAAGACACTGCCGCAAGGGACCTAAATAATACTTTTACGGATTCCATAATGCTTTCCACTGTACATCCAAATTCGACGTTTAAAATACTAAAACTAAATAATGATTCACTAGTACTCGCTCCTATGTTTATAGCTATGGTTATAACTCCGATTATTAAAAAGCTAAGTGGAATTAACATTAATATGAAATATGAACTGAAGGGTATTTTACCTTTATAAACAGTTATGAGTCCCATAAGAATGATTACAATTACAGATATTAAAATATTGTTTAAATATATACTCAGTAGCATTGTTATAATAGCAAAAACAAACTTTTCCATTGGGTTAACTTTTCTAAGATTAGAGATATAAGATAATTTATCAATTGAGATCATGTTTATTCACTTTAGAAAATTCTTTCTTAGCTTTTGCGTATCCGAAATAGTAACAAATAAATCCTACACCTGTTGCTGCTTGTAATGCAAATAGTAAACTTTCTACCTCGCCACTTGGTGGTGTCCAAACAGAAGTAAACCACGGCTCATAAGTGGAATCAATTTGTGTAATAGCATCCTTTGCATGTCCATCTGCACCACCAAATCCAGCGTTTTTATTAATTAATAATGGCGAAACCCCGAGAATGACCACAATAAGTGCTAGAATAAGATTCTTCTTTAACATTTTATAGCTTTTTTTATTATTCATTTTTTATGCCTCCTGAGATAATACGTTTAAGTCTATTAATTCAGACTTGCTGTAGGCAGTTAAAAGGTTAAATACTATCACAGTTAATATCCCTTCACTAATAGCAAGTGGAATTTGAGTTACTGCAAATATACCCATAAATTTCATAAGTGATGCTATAAACCCTCCGGTTTTATCTGGAAAAGCCAGCGCAAGCTGAAAGGAAGTTGTAACATATGTCATTAAATCTCCCAGTGCGGCCGCTATAAAAATTGAAGTTGACCGTGATACCTTCATTTTTTTAAGCGTTTTATATGAATAATATGTTACGAGCCCTCCAACAACAGCCATTGAAAATGTATTTGCACCAAGTGTAGTGAGCCCCCCATGGGCAAGCATTATAGCTTGAAAAATAAGAACTATTAATCCTATCACAACCATTACTGTGGGACCAAAAAGTATTGCACCAAGACCAATTCCTGTTGGATGCGACGAGCTACCAGTAACAGATGGAATCTTCAGTGCTGATAGAGCAAAGGTAAATGCACCTGCCATTGCAATAAGCATCTTTATTCTTGGATTTATCTCCACTTTTTTCTTTATTGAAAACAAGCCAACAATAATAAATGGTAAACTCACTGCTCCCCATGAAATACACCATACAGGAGGCAAAAATCCTTCCATTATATGCATTGCAAAGGCATTTTTAGGCATAAATATTAACGCAAGAAAAATTCCGAGGGCAACTTGATATTTCTTTTTCATAAAAAACCTCCAAAAATAATAATGTTTACAGAACAAAAAATCCTTCTAACGAATTCGTTAGAAGGACTAATAATGATAAAATCAATATTTTAACACCCCTCCCTATCGCTCGTAGAGTAAATGGCATATAAATGTAGGTAGGTCTTCTGACTCAAGAATCATTATTCTTATAAACCTTCCCGAAATAATCAGTGGTATAAATATAAGAACTCCTCTTTTACAGCGGCGGCACCGTGTGAGATTTTCACTCAACTTCTCTTTTAATTAATCTATAAAGATTAAACCTATATAAATTTAGTATTCAATTATATTATAATTTTACATCACATATTTATTAGTGTCAATAATATATTATGTTACTCAAATAAAATTCATTTTATAAAACTGTTGATTTATATTTAAACCACAACTATAATTTAGACATTATTATATATAAGATCGGAGAAAAATATATGAAGGTAGTACGAAGTTATCCTGGAAGTCTAGGGGAAGTAATACAGGGGAAAGCATATGGGAAAGAACTGTTATTATCTTGTCCTGTTAATTTATTTACTAGGGTTATGGTTTTTGAAAGTATTTTGCCAGTTAATAAAAATAAATACCCAAAGTGTAAAAAATTTATGAAGAACATTTTAGAAAGCTGGGGCTATATACGCAGTTATGATGAGCTGGATATAGAAATTGTGTCTGAAATCCCAATTGGAAAAGGGTTTGCCAGTAGCACCGCAGATATAATGGCTCTCTATTTGTCCTTACTTAAGCTTTTTGAGAGGAAATATGATGAGCAGGATTTAATTAATCATACTATTGGAATTGAGCCAACAGATAGTATAATTTTTCCGGAAATGACTTTGTTTGATTATAAAAATGGAGACTTTAAGGAGATTTTAGGCAGTTACCTAGAATTTAATGTGCTTGTATTTGAGGGGCAAAAGGTTATTGATACTGTTGGATTTAATAAAAATGTGAAGTGTGATTTGGCAGAAATAGAAGACCTTATACCAAATCTAAAACAAGCTGTTAGTGAAAGGAATATAGAAAAGTTAGCCAATATTTCATCAGAAAGTATATTAAGAAATCAATATAGATTAAAGTACGATATTTTACCAATCATTAAAGAAATACAAATTAAGACAGGTGGAATTGGAATTATTGGTGCGCATAGTGGAGATTTCCTTGGAATAATATATAGTGAAAATACTATGATGAAAGGGGTTTTGAATTATGGAACATCAATTCCAGGATATAAAAAATATGCTCTAAAGACAATTGCTAATTGTAAATAATATTTGTAAATAATAATTATAAGGTTGTACTTTTTAACAATCTGAGTTATAATTTAACTATAATTAAATAGAAAATTTATGGTACTAAATGTTTAAAAGGGAAAGCAGTAATGCTACAGCCCCCGCTACTGTATACGTAGACAAATCCCGACCACTGGCTAAAGAAAGCTGGGAAGGTGGGAAGAGAGAGACGCGTAAGTCAGGAGACCTGCCATGAGTTAGGCTAATCCTTCGGAGGGAAGGGTAGTGGCGTAGATATCCTTTTGAAACAGTATAACCTATATTTTTATTAGGTTTTCATTTATTATAAATAATAAGGATTATTGTACCCCTATCTTTTGGTAGGGGTACAATTTTTTTTTGATTTAAAAGGGAGTGTAAATATTGAATCTTCTAAAGGAAACAACAGATAGTATAAAACCACTATATAGTGAGTGCGTTGTGAAGGCTTGGCAAAGAATTGATAATCTTACAAAGCCTATAGGAAGCCTAGGCGGGTTAGAAGAAATTGCAGCTAAGTTAATAGGTATCACTGGTAAGACAAATAATAGTATAAATAAAAAAAACATTATAATCATGTGTGCCGATAATGGAGTAACAGAAGAGGGAGTAAGTGCATGTCCTCAAAATATAACAGCCATTGTCACAAAAAATTTTACAAAACATATAACGGGTGTGTGCAAACTTGCACAGTACTCAAATTCAGATATAACTGTGGTGGATGTTGGTGTTAATGCTGATTTTGATAATAAAACTATAATAAATAAAAAAATTGCCTACGGAACTAAAAATATGGCAATAGGTCCAGCTATGACTAAAGATGAGGCAATAAGAGCTATAGAGGTTGGAATAGAAACAGTGAACGGGTTGGTATCATCAGGATATGATCTACTGGGAACAGGGGAGATGGGCATAGGAAATACAACAACTTCAGCAGCAGTTCTTAGTGTGCTTTCAGGTATGAATTCAGATTTAGTAGTGGGAAAAGGATCAGGACTTACGCAGATGCAATATGAAAATAAAAAAAGTGTAGTTAAAAGGTCAATTCAGGTAAACGCCCCTAATAAAAATGATGTAATTGATGTATTAGCCAAAGTTGGAGGTTTCGATATTGCCGCGCTTTGTGGATGCTTTTTAGCAGCGGCAAGTCTTCGGGTACCGATTGTTATAGATGGATTTATTTCATCAGCGGCTGCATTATGTGCCTATAGAATTAATCCTCTTTGTAAGGAATACATGTTTCCTTCTCACTTGTCAGCAGAAACAGGGGCTATTTATATGATGAATGAATTAAATCTTACTCCTATGTTAAATTTAAATATGAGACTTGGAGAAGGATCGGGGTGTGCCTTAGCATTTAATATAATAGAAGCAGCACTTTATACTATAAATAATATGGCTACCTTTCAGGAAGCAGAAATAATCAAAGATTGCTATGTGGACATTAGGTAGAGACTTAAAACGAAGAAGAGTAAATTTGGAGATGAGTAAATGATACAACTTATTGGATTACATAGCGAGAGTACAGTTGAAATAAGAGAAAAGCTTTCAATTATACCAAAGCATTTAGAGGAAAGTATAAGAAGTGTTTTAAGTATAAGTGATGAGGTAGTTATAATAAGCACCTGCAATAGAACAGAAATATATTTTAATTCAGAAGATTATGATAAGAATAAGGTTGAAGAAATTTTTAATCTTTTGAATTGGGATTTAGAACTTATAGAACATACATTTCACATTAAAGAGAAAAGAGCTTCCGAACATTTGATGGAAGTAGTTTGCGGATTCCATTCCAAAATTTTAGGTGAGGACCAAATTTTAGGTCAAGTCAAAAATGCAATTGAAAGTTCTGCAAAGGTTAATGGAGTAAATAGTGATTTGCAGAAATTGTTTCAGATGGCTATTACTTGCGGTAAAAAATTTAGGGACAAATCGAAGATTTATAAAATACCGGTATCATCTTCATCTATTGTAGTAAAGGAGGCTATAAATAATGGCCTTAGAAAGTTTATGCTTGTTGGATTTGGAGATGTAGGAGCATTAACTTTAAATTATATCTTAAGCAGTGATTTTGATGTGCTTTATATTGCAGTAAGAAATGTTGAAATCGTTAAAATAAAAGATAGCAGGGTGAAAATAATAAGGTTTGAAGAGAAAAACAGTTATTTCGAACAGGTAGACTGTATTATAAGTTGTACCTCAGCACCACATCCCGTGATATTAAAGAAAGATTTGCTAGATAAAAAACTAATAATATATGACCTTGCGATTCCAAGAGATGTGGAGAAACAGGTATTGTCCATGGCTAAAGTTGTGGTTTATGATATAGATAAAATAAGTGCTATTGATGATGAGAATAGAAAAAAAAGAAAAGAGTTAATGCATAAGAATAAATATATAATAGAAAAATATGTAGGTGACTTCATAGATTGGCAAAAGCTTCGGGAAATTGATCCTCACATCAAAAAACTTTTAAAATCAGGGGAAAAAGTATATTATGAAAGGTTTAAGAGCTTTAAGCATAAACAGCATGCGAAAGACAATGAGGAACTGGCTATGACACTACTTAAAAGTACTTCTGATGCCTACATTAATAGGGCAATAGAAGTGCTGAAAGAAGAGCAATTGAAGGGAAGGGCTGATGAATGTCTAAGAATAGTACAAAAAATATTTTATCCTCAGAAGTAGAATATGCATTTATATCACTTCTTTCTAACAAAATTTCAGTTGTAATAATTGGAGGTGGAAAAGCGGGTTTTATAAAGTGTAAGAGTTTTGCTGATAAAGGATGTAATGTTTTAGTGGTATCAAAAGAATTTAATTCTAGTTTTAACGACTTAAGTAACCGTTATAATGTTGAGTTAATAAAAGATGCCTATAAGAAAAGTTATATACTTAATAAGCATTTAGTTGTGATTGCAGTGGATGATAAGTCGGATAATGTAAAAATCAAAGAGGACTGTGAAAGCAATTATAAATTATATTTAGATTGTTCCAATTTTAAAGAGGGACTTTTTATAACACCAATACAAAGACAAATAAAAAATTTATCTTTTAGTATTCACACAAAGGCAGGAAATCCAAAGGCTTCAATTCTACTTGCGGATTGTATTTATAATAAACTTAATGATTATACTGAATTTATCGAGTATATTGGTGGTTTAAGAGAAAAAGTAAAGAAATTAGATCATAAAATTGAGTTCATGGATTTTGTTTCAACTGAAGATTTTATGTTTTTTTATTCTAAGGGAGCTCATGAAAGTGTTTTAAATATGTTTTATGGAGGGGAAAATTTTGAATTTAAAAATTGCTACAAGAAAGAGTAAGTTAGCCCTTATTCAAGCCGATTGGGTTATGAATAAAGTTATGGAAAAACATGGTGTGTGCAGTGAAAAACTACTTATTAAAACGGAGGGAGATAAAAGACTTGACGTTTCGCTTGATAAGATAGGCGGAAAGGGAATTTTCGTAAAAGATATAGAGATGGCGATCGCTGATGGAAGGGCAGATGCTGCGGTTCATAGCATGAAGGATGTACCTTATGAGATAAATGAAGCTTTTGAAATAGCAGCTATTCCTACAAGAGAAGATGCAAGGGATGCGTTTATTTCTATGAATGGTATAAGTTTTTTTGAACTTAGGAAAGGGGCTAAAATTGGAACGAGTAGCAATAGGAGATCGGCTTTGGTTAAACTTCTAAGACCTGATATAGTTACGGTTTCAATAAGGGGAAATGTTCAAACTAGAATAAGCAAGATTGAGAGTGAAGATTTAGATGGAATAATACTTGCATCAGCGGGTTTAAAGAGGTTAGATATGGAAAGCATTATTACGGATTATTTTGATCCTCATGAGTTTATACCAGCAGTAGGACAAGGCGCTTTGGGAATTGAAGTTCTTTCAAAAGGCCAGCATGCAGAAATTTTCAGGAGCCTTAATGACCGCGACATAAGAATTTGTGTTGAGGCGGAAAGAAGTTTTATGAGAAGATTAGATGGTGGATGTCATTCTTCACTTGGTGCTTATGCTGAACTAGAAGGAGACCTAATGCATATCGTCGGAATTTTTAGTGTTGGGGGAAGACTTGTAAAAAAAGATATAATGGGTCCAAGTGAAAGGTATTTAGAACTAGGGAGGGATCTAGCAGAAAGAGTTTTACTGGGATAAAATCACTTTATAAAAAACTGTAGGTAAAGGAGATAAATATGGGAAAAGTATATCTAATAGGTGCGGGTCCTGGAGAACCAGAATTAATGACTCTTAAAGCGGTCCGTATGTTAAAAAAATGCACTGCGGTAATGTATGATAGGCTGGCAGGGGCAAATGCGCTAAAATATTTAAATGAGGGTTGTAAAATTTTCTATTGTGGCAAGGAACCGGGATGCCATTATAAAAGGCAAGATGAAATAAATGAAATGCTCGTTAGCCTTGCAAAAGAAGGTCATATAGTAGGAAGGGTTAAAGGTGGAGACCCATATGTATTTGGGCGTGGAGGAGAAGAAGCATTAATACTGTTTAATGAAGGAATCGATTTTGAAGTTATTCCAGGAGTTACCTCTGTTATTTCCGTTCTAAGCTATGCTGGAATTCCAGTTACACATAGGGGACTTTCACAAGGATTTCATGTATTTACAGGCATGAGCGCAGAAAAGTTAAATATCAACTGGGAAGGTGTATCTAGCCTTAATGGTACTTTGATTTTCCTAATGGGACTGGCGCATATTGACGATATAACTAGGAATTTAATAAATTCAGGAAAATCTATAGAAACTCCTTGTGCAGTAGTAATGAGGGGAACAACAGCAAAACAAAAAAAAGTTGTAGGGACGTTAGTGGACATTGCATTAAAAGTAAAGGAAGCATCATTTACATCACCTTGCATTATAGTTGTTGGAGATGTGGTCACATTGGGTGAAAACTTGAATTGGTATGAAAGAATGCCATTGTTCGGACTTAACATATGTACTACTCGTTCTGTGGAGCAATCAAAATCTATAAATGAAAGACTTGTGGATTTGGGAGCCGAAGTAACTGAAATAAATTCTATTAAAATAAAAAGAAGCCAGTTTGAGCTTGATAGTGTTAAACATAAGCTAAGTGAATATGAGCACATAATATTTACGAGTGTAAATGCTGTAAATATATTTTTTGATTACATTTTAGAAAATGCAATAGACATAAGAAGCTTAAGGGGGGAATTTGCAGTAATTGGGTCTGCAACGCAGAGATGCTTAAAGGATAGAGGAATAATCCCGGATACTGTTGCAGAAGAGTTTATAAGTGAGGATTTGTTCCATAAATTGAACACTAAAATTAAATTAGAAGATAAAATCTTAATCCCCTGTTCAAAACATTCTAGAGCTTATCTTTCTGAAAAATTAAGAAATTGTGGTGCAATTGTTGATAAGATACATATTTATGAACCAATCTGTGGAGAACTAAAGGATGTAAATGTATTCGAAATTGTGGATATAGTTATATTTACAAGCCCATCCACGGTAAAAAACATGATTAAACTAGTAGGACTGGATGCTATAAAGCAGAAAAAATCTGTGGCGATTGGGCCTATAACGGCTAAGGAATTAGAACTAAATGGTATAAATCCATCTGTTTGCAAGGAATATAGCGAAGACGGAATTATAAGCAAAATATTAGAATTAAATTAGGAGGGAACTATGTTTAATAGAAACAGAAGATTAAGAGGTAAAAGCGCTACGAGAGATTTAGTTAGAGAAACAGTAATTTCATCAGATGATTTTATCTATCCAATATTTGCAGTTGAGGGTGAAAATATAAAAGAAGAAATATCTTCACTTCCTGGATGTTATCATTATTCATTAGATAGATTACATGAAGTTATAGAACAGGTAGTAAAGTGCAAAGTTAGAGGAGTAATGGTTTTTGGAATACCAGAGCATAAGGATGAAATAGCATCTTCAGCTTTTGATGCTGATGGAATAGTTCAAAGGGCTGTTAAGGTGATAAAGAAAATTACAAGTGATTTATTAATTATTACAGATGTGTGTATGTGTCAATACACAAGTCACGGTCATTGTGGAATTGTTGAGGAGAGCACAGTTAATAATGATAAGTCACTAAAATATCTTGCGGAAATTGCACTATCTCATGCAGCGGCTGGAGCAGATATGATAGCACCTTCTGACATGATGGATGGCAGAGTTCTAGCTATAAGAAATTTACTGGACCAAAATGGTTATGATAATATTCCTATTATGAGCTATAGTGCAAAATATTGTTCGGCTTTTTATGGCCCGTTTAGAGAAGCAGCTAATTCAGCGCCACAATTTGGAGATAGAAAGACCTACCAAATGGACCCTGCAAACATTAGAGAAGCAATGACAGAAATTCAATATGATATAGAAGAAGGCGCAGACATCGTAATGATTAAACCAGCTCTATCATATTTAGATGTTATAAGATGGGCTAGAGATAGAAGTGATGTTCCAATTGCAGCTTATAGCGTTAGCGGTGAATACGCTTTGGTTAAAGCCGGAGCAAAGCTTGGACTCATTGATGAAAAAGCAATGGCACTAGAAATGTTACTTTCTATTAAAAGAGCAGGAGCAGATATGATTATCACATATTATGCGCTAGAAGCTAGTAAATGGCTTAGGGAGGATATAAATGAGTAATTTAGATATATTTAATGAATCGAAGAAATATATGCCTGGTGGAGTAAATAGCCCAGTTAGAGCATTTAAAGATGTGGATATAAATCCACCCGTAATTAAAAGTGGTAAGGATGCTTACATATTTGATGAGGATGGAAACAAATATATAGATTTTGTTTGCGCTTGGGGTCCTATGATGATGGGACATTGTAATGAAATCATTGTAAAAGCAATTAAAGAAACTTGTGAGTCGGCCATAGCTTTTGGGGCTCCTACAAATCTTGAACTAAAGCTTGCAAAGCATATGTGCACCACTCTGGATGGACTGGACATGATTAGAATGGTTAACTCTGGAACCGAGGCTACTATGAGCGCAGTTAAGCTTGCAAGAGGATATACAGGTAGAAATAAAATAATTAAATTTGCTGGATGTTATCATGGACATTTTGATGGATTTCTAGTAAGTGCAGGTTCAGGGGTTCTAACTGAAGGTATACCAGGAAGTGCAGGGGTGCCAGAAGAAAGCATTAAAAATACTCTTATAGCGCAGTACAATGACATTGAAAGTGTTAAAAATGTATTTAAGAGTCATGGAAATGATATAGCAGCGGTAATTATAGAACCAGTAGCTGGAAACATGGGAGTTATACCAGCTAGTAAATCATTTTTAGAAGCATTAAATAAAATATGCAAGGAAAATGGAAGTCTATTAATTTTTGATGAGGTGATGAGTGGCTTTAGAGTTGCTTATAAGGGGGCAGCTAGTTTATATGGAATAAAGCCTGACCTTGTAACTTATGCAAAAATTATGGGGGGAGGATTACCTTGTGGGGCTTATGGCGGAAGAAGAGAAATTATGGAAATGTTATCTCCGATGGGACCAGTGTATCAAGCAGGAACTATGTCCGGAAACCCAGTGGTTATGGCAGCAGGATATGCAGCGCTTAAGGACCTTTATGATAATCCAAGTTATTATGAAAAATTAGAGGAATTAGGTTCTATGATTCAAAGCGGTGTAGAAAAAATCGCAGTGGAAAAAAATCTTCCTATAGTTGTAAACAGATGTGGATCAATGGTTACTATATTCTTTACGAAGCTTCACGAAGTTAATAATTATGAAGATGCAAAACAGTGTGATACTGTGCTTTTCGCGAAATTCTTTAAACATATGATAAGTAATGGCATATATATTGCTCCTTCACAATTTGAATCATTATTCTTAAGTGTTAAGCATAGCAAGGATGATATTGAGAAATTCTTAGATGTTTTGAAGAAGTTTTAATAGAGCAATATATAAAATAGTAGAGGTGAAAAATGAAGAAAGCAATATTAGTGGTAAGTTTTGGAACAACATACGCGGATACTAGGAAATTAACTATTGAAAGAATTCAGGAAAGAGTAAAGGAAACCTTTAATGATTATGAGGTTATAAGAGCTTTTACATCTCACATGATAATAAAAAAACTTAAAGATAGAGATGGAATCATTGAATATACACCAGAAGAGGCTTTAGATAAGTTAGCGCAGGAGGGATATTCAGAGGTTATAGTTCAGCCGTTGCACCTAATACCCGGTCTCGAGTACGATTATATTAAAGCGGTAGTCCATAGATTTAAAAATAAAAAGGCTTTTCAAGAGATAAAATTAGGTAGACCAGCCTTATATTATAAAGGTGAAGAAGGCGAAATACCCAATGATTATGGAATTCTAGTGGATGCGGTAGCGGAAGTTATTCCTAGTGATAAAGTGGTGGTTTTAATGGGACATGGAACTATACATTATGCTAATGCTTGCTACCCTTGTCTTCAAAGTGTATTCTATGACAAGGGATTTTCAAATGTTTATCTAGGAACAGTGGAAGGCTATCCAACACTACAAGATGTTATTAGAAAGCTTAAGGAAGATAAAATAAATGAAGTAACTTTAGTACCTTTAATGGTAGTTGCAGGGGATCATGCTAAAAATGACATGGCAAGTGATGAAGAGGATTCCTGGAAAATGGTTTTACAGAATCAGGGAATGAAAGTTAACATATATCTGCATGGGCTAGGAGAAATTTCGAAATTTCAGGAGATATATTTGGACCATATTAGAGATGTTATAGAAGATAAATACGAAGGGCTTGGAAAAACAAAAAAAGGTGGGATTTAGATGGCTAAAATAATGGTTCAAGGGACTGCATCTTCTGTTGGGAAGAGTATATTAGTTACTGCATTATGTAGAATATTTAAACAAGATGGATTTACAGTATGTCCTTATAAATCTCAAAACATGTCTCTAAACTCCTATATAACATTAGATGGTAAAGAGATGGGGAGAGCACAGGTGCTTCAGGCTTATGCAGCGGGGCTCGAACCAGAGGCCTACATGAATCCGATTTTATTAAAGCCAAGCTCCGATAAAAAGTGTCAAGTTATTGTAAAGGGTAAGGTGTATTGTAATTCTTCAGCTAAGGAATACCATAATATGAAGCTTGAGTTTAGTGATATGTTAAAGGTGGATTTCGAGGAAATTGAAAAGAATTTCGAAATTGTTGTAATAGAAGGAGCAGGCAGTCCCGCAGAAATAAATTTAAGGGATAGAGACATTGTAAATATGGGACTTGCGCAGCTTGTTGATGCACCTGTGATTTTGGTAGGGGATATAGATAAGGGAGGAGTTTTTGCAGCATTAGCAGGAACTATGCTTTTACTAGAGGACAATGAAAAGAAAAGAGTTAAGGGTACAATTATAAATAAATTCAGGGGAGACTTAGAAATACTAAAACCTGGACTTACTATGATTGAAGATATAATAAATGTGCCATGTCTTGGAGTGGTTCCAAGCTTCAATCTACAATTAGAAGATGAAGACGGGGCAGTAGAATTCAATAAAAAGGCAACAAAGGAAATAGATATTGCAGTGATAAAACTACCTCATATATCTAATTTCACAGATTTTGATGCTCTTAAAATTGAAGAGGATGTTTCTGTAAGGTTCATCACTAGTAAAGAGGAGTTTGGATGCCCAGATTTACTCATAATTCCTGGAAGTAAAAATACCATTGAAGATTTACTTACTCTTAAGGATTGTGGACTTTTTGATGAGATAAAGAGCTTTGGTGAAAAGAAGACCATAATAGGTATTTGTGGTGGATACCAAATGCTTGGAAGTGCTATTTTAGATCCTAATGAAGTAGAGACAAGCTTAAAATCAATAGAGGGTATGAAACTTTTAGATATTACGACCCAGTTTGAAAATGAAAAAGTAACCACAAGAGTTGAAGCTAAATTCAATAATAAGAGTGTATATGGTTATGAAATACATATGGGTATTTCAACTTATGGTAAAGATACGGAGCCATTATTCACTATAAGCACTAAAAATGGAGAAAGTGTCGACTACCCTGATGGAGCTATAAACAAACAAGGTAATATTATGGGAACATATATACACGGAATATTCGATGGTATCCCTTTTAGGGAAATGATATTAAATAGAATTCGAGAAGAAAAGGGATTGTGTTTAAAAGAAGCTAAAACTTATGAAAGCCTTAGGGAAATAGAACTTGATAAATTAGCTGACATAGTAAGAAACAGCATAGATATGAAAAAAATATATGAAATTATAAACTTAGAGCCTAAATGCAATAACATAGAGCCTTTTTCGGAATGAACTATATGATAGATATTGGCATAGCGGTGTTACTTGATTTTTTAATTGGGGACCCTAATTGGTTTCCTCATCCAATTATATATATTGGTAAACTTATAAAGGTACTTGAAGATTATTTTAGAAACAAAAGCAAGTCTGAAAAGGAACTTAAACTTTCAGGGGGGATAATCGTAATTGTGGTTATGGGTGTGAGCTTCATAATCCCATATTTTATACTATATATAACAAGAGACTTCTTTTGGATGCATCACATATTAAATATAATTATTATTTGGACCACATTAGCGGCTAGATGCCTTCATAGTGAGGGCATTAAGATTTATAATTCATTAAGAAGTGGTGATTTAGAGGATGCAAGGGTGAAGCTTTCATACATAGTGGGAAGAGAAACAAGTAATCTAACTGAGAGTGAAGTAATAAGAGCGGATGTGGAAACAGTAGCTGAAAATACCGCTGATGGGGTTATAGCGCCTCTTTTATTTGCAATGATTGGTGGAGCACCACTGGCGATGCTCTATAAAGGTGTTAATACCATGGATTCCATGCTTGGATACATGACTAAAAAATATAAGTATATAGGATTTTTTCCTGCTAAAATTGATGATGTATTTAACTATATTCCTGCAAGAATCACAGGAGTTATTATTTGCTTAGCAGCTCCCTTTGCCGGCGGAAATGTGTTTCAAAGCTTTAAAATAATGATTAGAGATAGAAGAAATCATAAGAGTCCAAACTGTGGATACCCTGAGGCAGCAGTTGCAGGAGCGTTAAGAATTCAAATAGGTGGAACTAATACTTATTTTGGCGAGACATCAATAAAACCTATGATTGGTGAACCTATAAAAGAACTTTCTATGGAACATATAAAATACACAATAGTGCTTATGTATGTATCTGAAGTAATTTGTTTGGGAATATATTTCATAGTGCGCTTTATATAGATTGGGGGTGGAATAATGAAGGGTGAAAAGGCTATTGTACCAGCCCACGGAGGAGATATTTATTCTGAGGGTGTATTTAATGGAAAAGATATAATAGATTTCAGTTCAAATATAAATCCCTTAGGAGTACCTAAATCATTTATAAATAACTATGGAGAAGCAATAAATTCTATTACGCGATATCCAGATATTAAGTATAGAGAATTGATAGGATACTTAGGTAAATATGTTGGAGATGGTAACTTTATTAAAGCTGATAGTTTTGTGCTTGGTAATGGTGCTTCAGAGATTATTGATCTGGTTATTAGCATATTTGAAAGGTTACTAATTGTTGTACCTTCCTTTGGAGAATATGAAGCTGATGCAAAAAAATGGGGGTGTGACCTAGAGTACTCTTATCTAAAGGCTGATATGAGTTATGATTATGAGGATATATATTCAAAGCTTAAGGGCGTGGATGGTTTAATACTCGGAAATCCAAACAACCCCAGTGGAAATGTTATTGATAAAGCCAAGTTTAATAATATTTTAAAATATTGTGAAGCGAATAATAAAATTATAGTTATAGATGAAGCTTTTATAGAGTTTACGAGTAGCACGGAGCTTAGTTTTATAGAAGAAATAAGTGGTTTTAATTGCTTATTTATCATTAGAGCATTAACGAAATTCTTTGGAATGCCAGGAATAAGGTTTGGATATGGGATAAGTAAAAATCTAAACTTACTTAATAAGATAAAAGAAAAACAAAATCCTTGGAATATAAATTGCTTTGCAGAACTTGCTTGTAAGTATGTATTAGAGGATAAAGAATATATTGAAAACTCTAAGAAGTGGATATATGAAGAAAAAATGTTCTTACCAGGGCAGCTTGAAAAAATAAGATTCATTGAAATTGTTTACCCGACAGAATGTAATTATGTGCTATGTAAATTAATGAATACTTATGGAGAGTGGCTATATAGAAAGTGTATGGAGCAGGGGATTCTTATAAGACGGGCATCAAATTTTAAAGGTTTGGACGATGGCTATGTAAGATTTGCTATAAAAAACAGAGAATTAAATATTAAACTAATTGAAGCGTTGACAATCATAGAAAAAATGACGAATGATATAGAGGTGAATAAATGAAAACAATAGTTATATCTTCAAATAGCAGTGGAGGGGGGAAAACCACCATAACCCTTGGACTTATGAAGGCTCTTATGAATAGAGGGTACGATGTGCAAGGCTACAAGGTTGGCCCGGACTATATTGATACAGCATTTCATAGTCATGTTACTGCTAAGCCTTCAAGAAATCTGGATTTATTTCTAATGGGAGAAGCAGGGGTTAAGGCAAGCTTTACTAGGGGAATCAAAGATTCAAGTGAAAATTCACTTGGCGTTATTGAAGGAGTTATGGGACTTTATGATGGTAAAGGTATAACAACTGAGTACTCTACAGCTCATTTAGCAAAGACTTTAAATCTTCCAGTTGTATTAATAATTTCCCCAAAGGCTCAGAGTGCAACACTATGTGCTGAAATTAATGGAATTATGAATTTCGAGGATGCAAATATAATTGGGGTTATTTTAAATAATATAAGTGAAAGCTATTTCAAACTTTTAAAATGCGCTATCGAAAAACACTGCAATATAGTGGTTTTTGGTTATGTACCAAAGAATGAAAGGCTTAGTTTAAAGAGTAGACATCTAGGACTTGTGCAAAGCAGTGAAATAGAAGACTTAGACGATAAAGTTGTGATCTGCAGTGAACTTTTAGAAAAAAACGTTAATTTAGAGCAATTAATAAAATGTTTTAAAGATAATAATGGATATGAAGATGAATTTCATGTGAGTAACAAAGGTATGAAAATAGCGGTGGCATTGGATAATGCTTTTAGTTTTTATTACAGAGAAAATTTAGAGTTACTAGAGGAACTAGGAGAAATTATTTATTTTAGTCCCTTAAATGATAGCAAACTTCCTGAAAATATTGACTTTTTATATATTGGTGGAGGTTATCCTGAGGTATTTGTAAAAGAGCTCAGTCTCAATAAATCTATGCTTTTAAGCATTAAAACTGCGCTTATAAATGGACTGAGCTGCTACGCAGAATGTGGAGGGCTAATGTACCTTAGTGGAGCTATAGACGGGACTCCTACAGTTGGTTTCTTTAGTGGAGAGTCCCATATGACAAAAAAACTTCAGAATTTTGGATATGCAAAACTTAATGTTCTAAGCGGAAAATTAACTGGAGAGAATAATCTGGAAATAAACTGTCATGAATTTCATAAATCCTATGTACAGCTTGATGAGAAAAAAGAATTTAAATTAACTAAGACTATGTACGATGGTGATATTAAAGAGTGGGAATGTGGCTATGTTAAAAACAATACCAAAGCTGTGTATGCTCATATTCACTTTTTCGGTAGTATGGAATTTTTCAATAGATTCTTATTTAAAAATAAATAACTAAGGGTGATGAAATGAAAGATTATATCAAAGTTCCAATGGATATAGAGAATAAAAGTTTTGAAATAATAGGTAGTGAAATGACGAGCCATAACTTTTCAGAAAATGAATTAAAGATTATTAAAAGGGTAATTCATACAACTGCAGACTTTGAATACCAAGATTTAGTATATATAAGAGAAGATGCGATAGATGCAGCCCTTAAAATTCTTAAAAAGGGAACTACAATTTATACTGATACAAATATGGCTCTTGCAGGTATAAATAAAAAGGCATTAAATCAGTTGAATTGTAAGGTTGTTTGTTATGTAAGTAATGAAGAAGTTGCAAAAATTGCTTTGGAAAAGGGAATTACAAGATCTATGGCGGCCCTTGAAAAAGCAGTAGAGGAAGGCATTGAATTTTTTGTCTTTGGAAATGCTCCTACAGCACTATTTAAGCTTAATGAGCTTATCATACAGGGAAAATCAAAAGCACAATTTATAGTTGCAGCGCCTATTGGTTTTGTAGGTGCAGCAGAGTCAAAAGTAGAAATAGAAAAATTAGAAACACCTATGATAACGATAAGAGGTCGTAAGGGTGGTAGCTCAGTTGCAGCTTCCATAGTAAATGCACTACTTTATATGTTAATTAAGAGGTAGTAAATAGAGAATTTTGTTTAAAGCGAGGTATTGTGTTATGTTAGATCTATTTGTTAACAGTGATGGTAAAAAGTTAAGATGCGGATATACTACAGGCTCCTGCGCAGCCGCTGCTGCAAAGGCTGCTACTTATATGTTATATAACAATGTGGAAATTAAAGAAGTTAAAATAGATACACCAAAAGGCATAGAACTTCTGCTCACTATAGAAAAAATCAATACTTTTGACGATTATGTTGAGTGTTGCATTATAAAAGACGGTGGAGATGATGTGGACGCTACCCATGGTTTAGAAATATGGGCGAGAGCAGATAAAAAGCAAAGTGGATATAGATTAAAAGGTGGAAGCGGAGTAGGGGTTGTACGTGGGGAAGGTTTATATGTAAAAAAAGGAGAACCTGCTATAAACCCTGTACCTAGACTCATGATAGAAAAAGAAGTTAAAAGTGTACTTCCAGAGAAAGCTGGAGTAGAAATAACCATCTCTGTACCTAGAGGTGAAGAAGTTGCTAAAAGAACCTTTAATCCACGGCTAAATATTATTGGAGGTATATCTATACTAGGAACTACAGGAATAGTAACTCCTATGTCTATAGAGTCAATTACAGATTCTATTCATCTTGAAATCTGTCAAAAGGTTGCAGGGGGACATAAGGATTTAATACTGGTATTTGGTAGTATAGGTGAAGAAATGGCTATAAAGCTAGGCCATGATAAAAATAAAATTGTTATGATATCTAACTTTATTGGAACTACTCTAAATAGCTGTATGGAGAAAGAGGTTAATAGCGTTTTACTAGTTGGTCATATAGGAAAACTTAGCAAAATATCAGCTGGATGCTTTAATACTCATAGTAGGACATGTGATGTTAGACTGGAGGTTATTGCCTTAGAACTTGCACTTGCAGGCGCTCCTAGGGAACTTGTGCAAAATATTTATGCAGAAAAAACCACTGAAGGCGCAGTTAAGCTATTAGGCAATAGGTACAATGAAATATATGAAGAAATAGCAAAAAAGAGCAAAAATAGAATGGAACAATACACCTATGGACAAATAAAAGCTGAAGTAACAATGTTCGTAGGAACAACCACACCTAGAGTACTATACGCAACTTAAAAAAGGGGGGATGGCATGCTTTTTATAGTTGGCCTTGGGCCAGGAAGTATTGATTATATTTTACCTAAAGCTGTTAAGATACTAAAGAATTCAGATACTATTTTAGGATTTGAAAGAGCTCTTGACAGTATAGATTTCGATTATGATAAAAAGAAAATAGTTAAGAGTTTGAAGGAAGTTATATGTTATGCTAGAGAAAATATGGATAAAAACATAAGTATTGTAGCTTCGGGAGACCCCTCTTTTTATGGTATAACAGATTTTATAAATCGGAGTTATAGTGGAAACATTGAAGTAGTACCAGGTATCAGCTCTTTTCAATATTTTGTTTCTAAATTAAATAAATCTTGGCAAGGCAGTTATCTTTCAAGTCTTCATGGAAGAGAGGAAGATTTTATCCAGCGGGTTAAAGAAAATAGTACTTCAATTTGGCTTACTGATAAAAACAATACACCTGGATTTATTTGTAACAAATTAATGGGGTGTAATCTTAAGACGGTGGTATATGTCGGTGAAAATTTATCTTACACTGATGAAAAGATAACAATTGGAGCGCCGGAGGAATTTATAGATACAAGTTTTAGTGATTTATGCGTGGTTATAATTGAAAGGCTATAGGTGATGATAATGAATTATATTAGAGATGAGGAATTTATAAGAGGAAATTGCCCAATGACGAAAGAGGAAGTAAGGATTTTAAGTGTTGCAAAACTCCATTTAAAAGAAGATAGCCTAGCCTTAGATATTGGAGCGGGCACAGGAGCTGTCACAATAGAAATGAGTAGGCAGTGCAGCAAAGGTTCAGTTATCGGAATAGAAAAAGACGTCGATGCCTTAGAGGTATTATATAAAAATAAAGAAAAGTTTAAAACTGATAACTTAACCGTTGTTGAGGGTGAGGCTTTAGAGGTTATAAATGAAATTAACGGATGCTTTGATTCAATATTTATTGGAGGAAGTGGCGGAAATCTTGAGAAGATAATTAGAGAATATAGTTTAAAGCTAAAAACAGAGGGTACAATGGTTTTAAATTTTATAACTATAAATAATTTATATACTGCTATGAGAGTATTAAAGGAAATCGGGTTTGTTGTAAATTGCACTCAAGCTTCTATAAGCAAAACAAAGGGAGAAAGCTTTATGCTATTTGGAAACAATCCAATATTTATAGTAACTGCTGAAAAATAGTTAGGAGGAAACAAATGGGCAAATTATATGGCGTAGGAGTTGGACCAGGAGACAAGGAACTGTTAACACTAAAGGCAGTTAGAATTATAGAGATGTGTGATGTAATTGTTGCACCTAGCGCTATGAACGGTGGTAAAAGTATAGCACTCCAAACTGCAGAGGATTATATTAGAGAGGGTTCTGAGATAATGATTAAACACTTCCCGATGGGAGGAGAAGAACAGGAACAAAAGATATATGAGGCATTTAAGGCAATAGAAGAAAAACTTAAAGAAGGAAAGAATGTAGCTTTCCTAACAATAGGTGATCCTTTTGTTTATAGCACATATATTTACCTTTTAAAGTATATAGAAAAGCATGGATTTGATACTGAAACTATTCCAGGGATCACATCGTTTTGTGCCTGTGCTAGCCTTGCAAAGCAGCCGCTTGTTATTGGTGATGAGCCACTTCTTATTATGCCAGCAAGTAATATTCATAATATAGGAACTGAAAAATTCTTAGTTATTATGAAGGTTTATAAAGTGGAAGAAGAGGTTATAAATGTACTTGAAGAAAAAGGGTTTGATTATGTATATGTGAAAAAGGCTGGGAGAGAAGGCCAAGAGGTTATAAGAAATAAAGAGGATATATTGAAAAATAAAGAGTATATGTCACTAATTATAGCAAATAGAAAATAATTGAAAGAAGTATTATTGATTTCAAAATAGGTGGAGGAATAATTATGGTTTATTTTATTGGAGCAGGTCCGGGAGATGTGGATTTAATAACGGTTAAAGGAAGAGATATTTTAACTAAATGCGATGTTGTTATATATGCAGGGTCCTTAGTTAGTAATAAACATATAGTGTTTTGCAAGGAAGGCGTAGAAATACATAACTCAGCATCAATGACACTTGAAGATGTTCTATTAGTTATGAAGAAGGCTGAAGATACGGGTAAGATGGTAGTCCGTCTTCATACTGGAGACCCAGCTATTTACGGGGCAATAAAGGAACAAATGGATGAACTAGATAAGCTAAATGTAAAATTCAAGGTTATTCCAGGAGTAAGTTCTTTTTCTGCAGCAGCCTCAGCAATTAAAAAAGAATTCACTTTGCCAGGTGTAACTCAGACAGTTATACTTACTAGGGTAGAAGGTAGAACCCCAGTGCCTGAGAGAGAAAATTTAGAGAGTTTGGCTAAAATAGGAGCTTCTATGGCTATATTTTTATCAATAGGAATGATAGATAAGGTGGTAGAAAATCTTAGACGCGGTTATGGAAGAAATGTTCCAGTGGCTGTGGTGGAAAGAGCTACTTGGGAAGATGAAAGATGCATAATAGGAACTTTGGATGATATTTCTGAAAAGGTAAAGGCTGCAAATATAACTAAATGTGCACAGATATTAGTTGGAGACTTTATAGATTGTGAATATGAGAAGAGTTTACTTTATGATAAAAGCTTTACTCATATGTTTAGGGAAGGAAAATAGTGAGGGCAATATGGATATTGTAAGTAATATGAATATTGCAGGCAATGTTAACATTGCAATTGTCAGTGTTACAAATCAAGGAGATGAAATTAGTAAAAGGTTAAGAGAGGATTTTAAGATAACGCTCTTTTCAAAAAATTATACTACTAATTTCAATTTAAGTGTTATAACAAAGAAACTCATGGAAGATTTTGAAGCCATTATCTTCATAAGTTCTACTGGTATTGCAGTTAGAGCTATAGCTCCATATTTAAAAAATAAGGCTACAGATCCAGCAGTAATAGTAATTGATACAACTGGTTCTTTTGTAATTAGCTTAGTTAGCGGGCATTTAGGGGGAGCAAATGAGCTCACTTTAAAAGTGTCAGAATCTATAAAGGCTCTGCCTGTAATTACTACGGCTACGGATAACCTGGGAATTATAGCACCTGATATCATTGCAAGGGACAACCATTTAGTAATAGATGATTTGAAAAAGGCTAAGAGCATTTCCTCAAAGCTTGTAGCAGGAAGAAAAGTAGCCTTTTTAGATGAGGGTAAGGAAATTTCTCTTCCAAAGGGGTATGAAACAAGTACTGAAGTGGCAGAAGGTCTTGTATATGTTACTAATAAAAAGGATTTAAAAGTGGCAGAAGAATTCAATAAATGCGAAAGCCTAAAGTTAATAAGAAGAAACATAGTGCTTGGAATAGGATGTAAAAAAAACTTCTCGGTAGTCAAAATGAGAGAAAGTGTTTTAAGAATATTAGAGCAGCATAATTTGGACATTAGGTCCATTGTGATTGTCACTACTGTAGAGGTTAAAAGAAATGAAGTTGCTATTTTGGATCTTAATGAATTTTTAAAAAGTGAACTTAGTATATGGAGTCTAGAAGAAATTAAAAAAGTTCATCATAAATATATCGGAAGTGATTTCGTAGAAAAAACTATTGGAGTTAGGGCAGTTTGTGAGCCTTGTGTTGAACTAAGCCAAGGTACGCTCCTAACAGAGAAGATAGCAAGCGACGGCATGACAATTTGCATAGGAGAAATACAAAATAAATAGCAATATATATGGAGGGATAACATGGGAAAGTTATACGTAATAGGCATAGGGCCAGGTGGGCTTGAACATATGACGTTAAAGGCAATTAAGGCTATAGCAGAAAGCCAAGTTGTAGTAGGTTATAATAAATATATTGATTTTATGAAACCACTTTTAGATGGTAAAGAGCTTTATTCCACTGGAATGAAAGGGGAAGAAGTGAGATGCACTCATGCATTAAAAGAGGCGGAAAATAAAGTTGTTTCTATAATAAGCACTGGAGATGCAGGTATATATGGTATGGCTGGATTAATACTTCAGTTAAATGCATTAGATAAAGTAGAAGTTGAGGTAATTCCTGGAGTTACAGCGTCATCTGCAGCTGCATCAGTGGTTGGAGCTCCACTAATGCATGATAATTGTAATATTAGTTTGAGTGATTTAATGACCCCTTATGATTTAATAAAAAAGAGAGTCTCACTTGCAGCCGAAGGTGATTTTGTAATTTCATTGTATAATCCAAGGAGCATGGGAAGACCAAAGTATTTAGGAGAATGTATAGATTTGATTGCTTCTCATAGAAAAGAAACAACTCCAGTAGCTGTGGTTAAAAACGCACTAAGAGATGGACAAGAGGTTAGACTATTCACACTAGGAACCTTTGATGAGAGTGTGGTTGATATGTTTTCTATAGTTATTATAGGTAATAGTCAAAGCTATATTAAAAATGGTAAATTTATAACTCCTAGAGGATATTCCTCTGCAGCCTCGGAGTAATATGATAGCATTATTTTTAGGAACCTCGGAAGGTAAAAAAATACTATCTCTACTAAATACTTTTACAGAAGATATTTTTATTTCAACAGCCACTTCTTATGGGGGTGAACTCTTAAAGGATTATAAATATAAGGTTTTAAATACGACTCCACTTGATAAAGTAAGCCTAGTCAAGGCTTTTAAAGAAAACAATATAAGTGTAGTAGTAGATGGTTCACACCCATATGCAACGGAAATTACAAAGACACTAATGGATCTATGCACAGAACATAACCTTGATTATATTAGATATGAGAGACCTTCTGTTATTGATAAATTCAAGAATCATAAGGAAGTAATTAGAGTTTATGGGTATGAACAGCTACTAGAAATGGCGAAAAATATCAAAGGAACCATACTAAATACTACAGGAAGTAGAAATATAAAGAAACTCATGGATCTTGGAATGGAAAACAGAATAGTTCATAGGGTACTTCCATCCATAGAAGTTATGAAAGAATACTTTTCCCTAGGGCTCTGCGTTGAGGATATCATAGCTATAAAAGGACCAACTAGCTATGATTTAAATTGTAGCTTTATTAAAGAGTATGACGCTAAGGCAATTATCTTAAAGGATAGTGGAGTACAGGGTGGTACAGAAGAAAAGTTAAAAGCTGCAATTGATTTAGGGATAACTGCTTTTGTAATAGATAGAAGTAAGGTAACCTATGAAAATTCATTTAATAATGAAGATGAACTTGTTGAATATATTAAGAAGACATACTGGAGGGGGTAAATAGGTGAAAACGAAAAAGCTTGTTTTAGCTGCACTTTTTATAGCACTTAGTTTTGTAGGGGCCAATATAAAAATAATGAGTTCAATAGCCTTTGATTCCATGCCTGGTTTTTTAGGAGCCATCATACTAGGACCTTATTACGGAGCGTTAATAGGGGCTCTAGGACATTTCTTAACTGCGCTTACCAGTGGTTTTCCACTATCATTACCTGTTCATTTGATTACGATGGTTGGGATGGGGGTAACTATGCTGGTGTTTGGATATGTATTCAAATATTTTTTATCAAAAAACTATATTGTAGCAGTTATACTTTCACTAACTTCCGCAGTTATGATAAATGGACCTCTGTTAATACTTATACTATCACCACTATTAATACCTGTTTTAGGTAAAACTGTGCTTATAGGAATGGTGCCTGTACTTTCGGGAGTAGCTGCACTAAATATTATTATGGCGCAAATAATACATAAGATTCTACCAGAAAGGTATAAATCATGGAAGTAAACAAAGTAAGGGATTTAACTCTTATTAAAATTGATAAAAATAAAACCATGGTAGTAGCCTGTGATTGTTGTGGAAGTGTTGGAATGAAAGAAGGGGATTATTTAAAAGTGAATCCCTTTTACACAGGTAAATACACCGCTAGGGTGGCCATTCTAGAAGTATTATGCACTGGTGCTGAAATTGTTACTGTAGTAGATGCTATTTGTAATGAGATGAATAATACTGGTGAAGAAATAATTAGGGGTATAGAAGAAGAACTTAAGGTCGCAGGCATCAATAGAGTTGTTCTTACTGGAAGCACAGAAGAAAATTTTCCTACAGTTTCTACTGGTCTAGGCATAACAGTTATAGGAATAGTGAATACTAACGCTCTAAGAGTAAATAGCGTAAAAGATAATACTATAGTGGTTTCAATAGGATTACCTAAGGTGGGAGACGAAGTTAAGCTAAATAATGATGAGGATATTGTACATTATAGAGACATTGATATTCTTCTACATACGATGGGTGTTTATGAAATAATACCTGTAGGCTCTAAGGGTATATTTTATGAAGCTCGCCAACTTGCAAAATTTAATGGTATGAAACTAAAAATTGAAGAAGACATCAAATTAGAAATTATGAAAAGTGCAGGTCCAAGCACCGTTATTATTGCTGCAGTTTCATATAAAGCTATAGATAATATAAAACATTTAAGGAATTTTAATATTATAGGAAGTCTAACAACTAAATAGGATGTATTTTTAGTATATAAGGAGCCACTAGATACTCATTCTAGTGGCTCTTGTCTTATTTTAATTACTAATAAATATCTGAAAGTTCTACTCGTATATTTTCATTAGTAACGGGTAATTTGCTAGTGTATAGCTTACTCTCGTTAATTATGTTTTTTGAGGGTAGTTTAACTGTAAATTTACTCCCTTTCCCAAATTCACTTTCAACATATATGCTACCACCATGTAACTCTGCAATCGACTTGACTAAACTTAAGCCAATACCCGTACCCTCTGAATTTTTTGACAGAGATTTATCTACCTGGTTAAATCTATCGAAAATCATATCTAAGTTCTTATCTTCAATGCCAATACCATTATCTTTTACTGATAGTTCAATAAATTCATTCTTATCTTTAATAGACACAAATATTTCATCGCCGACATCTGAGAATTTTATCGCGTTTGATATAAGATTTAAAACTATTCTATCTATCGCTTCAGGGTCACAAGCAATAATATATTCTTCTATATCCGTATCAAAAATTATATTTAAGCCTTTGGCATCAATGAAATTAGTTACAGACATCACTATATCTTCTACAATAACAACTATATCGTTATTTGATAAATTCAATTTGTAGAACCCTGCTTCAATTTTAGATAAATCTACAATGTTATTAATAAGTCTAGAAAGTCTATAGGAATTTTGCTTAATTGAAGCTATATATTTTACAATTGAGTTCTTTTTATCGTCGAGTGAACCATTTTTGCAATACAAATCAAATAACTGAGCCGTCGCAAATATTACATTCAGTGGCGTTTTAAGTTCATGAGATATATTAACAAGAAACTCTCCTTGTAACTTTAATGCCTTTTCCATAATTATATTATATTTTATTTCAGCAGTAACATCTATTACTATGATTAGTATTTCTTGGATTTCTCCATCTGTTTTGAACATGGGTTCAAAAATAACATTCCAATATGTTTGAGTTCCATTTAATAAAATTTCCTTTTTATTTAAATACTTTGTTTCCTTATCTCTTATAACTTGATTAATATATAGGTAACATTTGCTTGTTTCTAATTGTTCATATATTTCAAATAAATCTTCAAGCTTCTTTTGGGTTAATTGACTGATTGATAAAATATCGGGCTTTAACAGCTTAATGATACTAAAGGCCTTTTTATTAATATCAACAACCTTTAAATCTGGGCATGATATTCTAACAACAGGCAAATCAAAAGTATCTATAATTTTGTTCAACAATTTATATTGGCTTCTTATAGCGTCTTCACGTTTGAAATAGTCCGTCATGTTTTGAGTGCAAAGTACACCTATAGTAAATTTTCCTTCATTATCATAAATAGGGGTTCCACTGACATCTATTTGTAATGTTTTATGTGGAAATCTTAAGTCCATTCTCATGTTTTTAAATTTTTCACCTCTCATAACTCTAGAAATAGGAGTGTTTTGAAGAGCTATCTCATCACCATTAATATCATAAAGCTTAGCCTCGTTATAACTATCACTTGCCTTATCTATATATACATAATATCTTTCATTTGTTTGAGCTGAATATTCGTAATATGGGAAAAACATTTTTCTTTCTGATTTATTGAATGATATATATTTGCCCTTATTATCGAAAATAGAAATACCATCAGATATGTTTTCAATGATAGCCTCTAATTGATTTTTTTGCTCTTCAATCTTTCTCGACTTTTCAATTGTGTCGGTAATATCGTGAAAGCACGATATCACCATAGTTATATCTCCAAGCGTATTATAAATCGGAATTGAGCTTAGCTCCAAAAAATACTCTTTAGAAGGATGCTTTATGTGTGCTTTAAAATTTCTTACTTCCTCTCCTCTTAATGCCCTAAATCCAGGAAGGTTTTCGAAAGGTATCTCATTACCTTTCATATCGAATAATTTAGATTCTTTAAAAGAATCGCCTAGAAAAGTTACATTATCTGATTGATAAACTAACCTCTTTGCTTCTGAATTTGCCATAATAAATTCACCTGTATTATCAGCAAGAATCACTCCCTCTGATAAATTTTCAATTATACTAATAAGCTGTGTGTTTTTTTGTTTTAATTGTTCTTTTTGATTTTCTATTATTTTGTTTTTTAGAAGTAAATTTCGATTTTCAAAATACTTAGCGGCCACCTCAGAAGCAGTCTCAAATATATATTTAATCTCTCCATTTTGAAGTATAGCTGTTTGAGTAAAGTTCCAATAACTTACGTCTCCCTTGAAACTAATATATTTTACATAACTGTTCTTTTTTGTTTCTAAAATGGAGTCCCAAACAACTTCAGATTCGCTACTGTAAAATTCATCTAAAATTTCACTAACAGGGAGACCTATAATATTTACCTTATTATTAAGAGGCGAGTCTAGTAAATTAAGATACTTTTGATTGGATCTGAGCAATATAAAATCAGGAACACTGTACACAGCATAGCCTGTTGTAATATCTATAAATAATTGCTCCATAAAGGTGAACTTATCATCAAGTCTAGAATTAGGTTTCTCAACAAAAGTATATACTTGTCCATTTGACATCGTGTCATAAAAAACAGATATGGTCACCTCACGAGCACTAAGGGACTTTGTAAAAATATATACACATTGTTTATCGCTAATATTCTTAATAAAACTTTGAAAATTAATTTTTAGTAGGGATCCTATTTCTGTAAGTGATTTGCCTAGCAGTTCAACCATCGTAAAACCTGTAAAATCAATAAATTCTGTATTTACATCTGTTAGAATGCCTTTACACGAATAAAAATATGGTTCTATTATTTTGCTACTAAAAGTATTTTCCAATATATTACCTCCATTTTTTAACATATAAACGTATAGACTTCATTTTTATTAAATAGGTACACTATTAATATGCTTATTGTTACATATTATCATATTTTACGTTGTAATTACATATTTTATATTATAATAAAATAAATAGCATCAAAATTATTTATTAAGCGGTTTACTTGACAATGAACGAGCTATAAATTAAACTAAGTATAGTATTATATAAGTCACGAAGGCTTATGTTTATTTAAATTTTAGTTTACTTAAAACAAACAACCACGAAGGTTGAAGACATTGTTTATGCAATGTCCTAACTTTGGTGGTTTTTTATGTTGTAAAGATATTTTTAGTTAATAATGCTAGGAGGGTATAATTATGCACATGGCAGATGCTTTAATTTCACCTATTGTAGGTGGAACAATGTGGGCTGCAACAGTAGCAATTTCGGCTTATTCAATTAAAAAAGTTGAAAATGAGATGGATGAGAAGAAAATACCTTTAATGGGAGTTATGGGCGCATTTGTTTTTGCAGCACAAATGATTAATTTTTCTATTCCTGGAACAGGATCTAGTGGACATTTAGGCGGAGGCTTACTTCTGGCGATAATACTTGGTCCATACGCAGGATTTCTTACTATGGCATCTATTCTTACTATACAAGCATTATTTTTTGCGGATGGCGGACTTTTGGCACTTGGATGTAATATTTTTAATATGGGTTTTTATACTTGTTTTATAGCATATCCATTTATTTATAAAAGAATAATGAGAAAAGGTTATTCTAAGAAACGAATACTTATTGGAGCAATGATAGCATCTATAATAGGACTACAACTTGGTGCATTTAGTGTTGTAATGGAAACCGTATTATCAGGTAAAACAGAATTACCATTTAGCTCCTTTGTGCTTTTAATGCAGCCTATACATCTTGCTATTGGTGCTGTTGAAGGTCTTGTGATAACTGCGGTTGTAAGCTTTGTTTTTAAGGCACGTCCTGAAATCATAGAAAATGCTACTACTTCAAGACCAATAGGAAATATATCAATGACAAAAGTAATTGTAAGTTTAATAGTTATGGCAACACTTGTAGGTGGCGTTCTATCATGGTTTGCATCAGCTAATCCTGATGGTCTTGAGTGGTCTATGTTTAAAACTTCAGGGCAAGAAGAATTAGTGGCCAGCGATAGTGTTCATAAAACCCTTGGTGAGATTCAAGATAAAACAGCATTTCTTCCAGGGTATGACTTTAAATCCACAGAAGTTGGAAGCACTGAAAATACTGAAGTGAAAGCGAAATCTTGGCCATCTGTAAGTGCTGGAACTAGTACGGCGGGGGTTGTTGGTGGAGGGCTAACACTGATACTTGTATCTATAATAGGATTTGTTTTAAGCATAATAAAGAAAAAGAATAGAATTAATGCATCTTAAATAAAGCCTGGACATAATGCAGTATATAGAATACTTAAGATTGGATTTGATGAGATTATGGCTAATATGGGAAAAGTATTATATAATATAAGGCTTTTGGATGAGCTTGGTGAGAAAAAAACAATTATTCATAAGGTACATCCACTTGCAAAATTAGTTACGACTATTATATTTTTGATAATAGTTGTTTCTTTTAAAAAATATGAAATAAGCGGACTAACGCCGCTTGTTCTATTTCCTATGGCGTTAATTACCCTTAGCGATATCCCAGTTAGACCAATTATTAATAGAACATTAATAGTATTGCCATTCGTTATAGGAATTGCCATTTTCAATCCAATACTTGATCATACGCCTATGATTTACATAGGAGGTATATCTATTTCTGGGGGATGGGTTTCATTCATATCAATTATTTTTAAATGTGTATTAACAGTATCGGCTACGCTTGTACTAATAGCCACAACAGGTATGAATAAAATTTCTATGGCACTTAGAATTCTAAAAGTACCTAAATTATTTGTAATGCAACTTCTTCTAACGTATCGTTATATTTCTGTGTTAATTGAAGAAGTTATGAGAACCACAACAGCTTATAGTTTGCGTTCTCCTTTCCAAAAGGGAATAAGATTTAAAGATTGGGGTCCACTTACAGGGCAGCTTTTAATCAGAACTATAGATAGGGCCCATCGTATATATGTATCAATGTGCTGTAGAGGGTTTCAAGGTGAATATAACACTGATAACAGTCTTAAAATATGTGTTAATGATTTTATGTATTCTATATTGTGGGTGTTATTTTTTGTTGTCGTTCGATATAATAATATACCAAAGCTAATAGGCGTAATTATGACAGGAGTGATTAAATGAGTCATCATGTAATTGAAATAAAAGATTTGCAATATGTTTATCCAGACGGTAATAAAGCTATAAATGAGATTTCTTTCAAATTACGTCATGGAGAGTCAGTAGGAATAGTGGGAGCAAATGGTGCGGGCAAATCAACACTTTTGATGCTTATTCTTGGAATTATATTTCCCGGTAATGGTAATATAAGCATTGGAAATATTCCAGTAACTAAGAAGACTCTACCTTACATAAGAGAAAAAGTTGGCATGGTATTTCAAGACCCTGATGATCAATTATTCATGAATACCGTATATGATGATGTAGCGTTTGGTCCTCGTAATTATAAAATAGATGAGGAAGAAGTATCAAAACGGGTGCTAAAAGCCCTTGAAACTGTAGGGATATTACATTTAAAAGATCGTGCACCATATAAACTCTCGGGTGGGGAAAAGCGTTCGGCTTCAATAGCGGCTATACTTTCCATGCATCCAGAGATACTAATTATGGACGAGCCGACAACAGCTCTGGATCCTAAATCCAGACGTTGTCTTATAAATCTTCTAAAAAGCTTTGACCACACTAAAATTATTGCATCACATGATTTGGATATGGTATATGAATTATGTGAAAGAACTATCATATTAAAAGGTGGCAGGATAATAGCAGATGGATTAACTTCCGAATTAATGATTAATGCAGAATTAATGGAAAAATGTAGTCTTGAAATTCCGTTAAGTATACAAAATTGTCCAAGATGTGGATTTGAAAAGTCGTATCGTTAACATTATATTTTATAGCTCAAAATTACATTTTACATTAAGTACAATCTCCTCAATTATATCTTTAATTTGTAGATTTCGTGTGCCTGGTATATAAATGCCATGTTTTTGTAGTGGAAGTATATATTTAGTACAATCCATATTAAATATGGAACTTGAAATACTGGCGGTAATTTCACCGTTTATGCCGCCACTACATATTATCCCAATCGGTCCGATTATACTTTCAATTTTATTTGTTCTGCAAAACGAGCAAATTTCTTTTTCCCCACTTATTCCAACACTCGCACCAGCTCTTAACATATTCGAAGTAGCAATTGCGTTTGTACCAAGTGCAATAATATAAACGTCAAGGTCAACTTCTTTACGGATTTTTTTTATAATTGATTGGCCAAGACCTGCACCTTGTGCATCTATTACGGCTATTTTCATGGTGACACCTCTCAAAAAAATATTTACTATATAATGATATTTATTATTATGTACATAAACATTATACTATAATATAGAAATATATTCTGTTTTTAGCCCAAACAAAATTAATTATCATAAGGAGAAATTGATATGGCTATTACTGTTTTTGAAGCAACAAAATTAAATACATTTAAAAAATTTAGATTAATATCAGGATTTAGTGGTCTTGATAATTTGGTTGAGAAGGTAGGAATACTGGATTGGGAATTTTTTTCGAATATGGAAGGGCAATTTATTAAAGGTGAATTTGTACTTACCAGTCTAATGTTTGCAAAGGATAATTCCGACTTTATCTTTGAAGCGGTTAAAAGTCTCATAGAAGATGGTGCTAGTGGTTTGGCTATAAAGAATATTTATTATGATAATATCCCAGCAGAAGTGGTTAATTATGCAATTGAAAAATCCTTTCCAATATTTATATTTGATAATAGTGTATACTTTGAAAATATTATTACAGAAGTAATGGATAAAATAAGGTTTGCAGATAACTATGAAATACTGGAAACTAAAATAGATACTCTTGTTAAAAAGAACCTTAACAAAGCTACTGTAAAAGAAATAGCCTTTGAAATAAATAGTAGATTTAAAGAACATATTTTTGTTGTTTACTGTAAAAAGAAAAAGTATATTGACAATATTAATATACTTACACTGCTGGAAAGATTAAAACAAAATAAAAATACAGATATTTATAGCGCTGTTTTAAAGTATAGAGATGGTGTATTAATAATAATTACAGATGAAAAGATTAATGAGAAAAGTATTAAAAGTAAAGTAAATTCTTTGATAGAACGTATTGGGATTAATATTTCGGACTATTATATAGGAGTCAGTAATTTACATTCTAGTCTTGAGAAACTAGATATTGGAATAAACGAAAGTGTTTTTGCTCAAAAAACCAGTGAAGTATCAGATAATTCCTTTAACTATTTTAACAATATTGGAATATATAGTATTCTTATGCCTTATATTGATGAAATATGGATTCATGATTTCTATAATAGAATAATAATGCCAGTTAAAAATTACGATGAAAAATACAATATGGAATTGTTTGATACAGCAGTTAAATATATTGAAAATGATGGTAAAATTACTGAAACTGCTAATGCACTCTTCTTACATAAAAATACTATTAGATATAGAATAAAAAAAATAAAAGAATTATTAAATATGGAAGAGTATGAAGGCAAGTTCTATGAACAGCTTTCAATAGCTATAAAGTTACATAAGATTTATAACATTTAGAATTAGTGTACAAGTGAACCTATAGAATAAACTATTTTTATTATAGTCTATTCTATAGGATTTCTTTTTTATAAGATGTCTTAAATTTTTCAAGAAGGTAAATTTGTAAAAAGTACAAAAATATTAAAGTTTAATTGTATTTTATACAAATATTTTAAAGTGAAAAAGTGGTATTATTAAAGAAAGCTTAAATTAAAAGGAGATGATAAAATGAATAATAAAAGATTAGGTACTAATGGTTCTAATATGCTCTTATTACTTACTGCGGCTATATGGGGATTTGCATTCGTTGCACAAAGAGTAGGGTCTCAATATGTAGGGGCATTTACCTTCAATGGGTTAAGATTTGCTCTTGGAAGTATTTCTCTCATTCCCTTAATAATTTATTTCGATAAAAGAAAGAAAAGTGACAACCGTAATGAGAGTAATATTGAATTAAATACTAAAAAATCAATTTTATCAGGTGTGTTAGTTGGTATTGCTCTTTACGCAGCTGCAACGCTACAGCAAGTTGGTCTTATTTATACAACAGCTGGAAAAGCAAGTTTTATTACAGGACTTTATATGGTTTTTGTACCAATTATAGGAATATTTTTAAAACATAAAATTGAAAAAAAATCGTGGATTGGAGTAGTAATTGCAGTTGTTGGACTTTACCTCTTAAGCGTAAATGAAAATTTCAGTATAGGTTATGGTGACTTACTTGAAATTATAGGAGCTATATTTTGGGCTATACACATTTTAACAATAGGTTATTTTTCTAGTAAGATGGATGTTTTGAAACTATCTTTCATTCAATTTGCAACATGCTCGTTTTTAAGTCTAATATCAGCCTTAATATTTGAACAGGTTACCATGAATGGCATATCACAGGCTTTAGTTCCAATACTTTATGGTGGTCTTTTATCAGTTGGTGTAGCATTTACCCTGCAAGCGATAGCCCAAAAGAATGCCAAGCCATCTCATGCTGCTATCATATTAAGTATGGAATCAGTATTTGGTGCTATAGGTGGTGCAGTTTTACTTGGGGAGAGTATGAGTAGTAGAGGGTATATAGGCTGTATCCTTATACTTGGAGGAATACTTGTAACACAAATTAAATTTCGTTCAAAGCAAACATAAAAACAAAATACTTATTGATACAAAAGAAAATAATAGTTAATGGTTCACTTAAAATACTCCTCATTGGTGCCATGTTCATAAAAGATTAAATGTTATTTAATCACATTTGTTATATAATTATATTATACTCGGTGAGACATTAAATCTGAAATTAATTAAAATGTAACAATGGAAAAGGAGTGTTTTTTTTGAATAACAATATTGAAATAAATAAGCCGCCAAGCACTAATTTTTTTAGAGATATTATAACTGAAACAAAGTATTTATCTATTTTATGTACCTTCATATTTTTTTTCAGGCCACTGCTCTTCTAACAGAGAGTGTAGGTACTATAACAAACTTTAGCATTCCAATAAATTATAGCATGCTAATTTTGTTTATAGATTATTAACAGTATTGAACCTCTAAGTAATTTTCCGTCGATTAAGATTTCCGCCTATGATTATCCAAATTCTTTCGTTAAACCTTTGGTAGAAAATGGTTACACAGCTTTAGCTTTTCATGGTAATAGAGGGGGTTTTTATAGTAGAGACGAAGCCTATCCTAAGATGGGTTTTAACGAATTTAAGGGTATAAACAAACTTGGTTTAACTAGTGATGGCTGGGGTGACCCTGATAATAAAAGCTACAAGGAAGAAAAAACTGTGGCAAGCTTCTTAGATATTTCTCCAACAATTTTAAAATTATCAGGGGTTAAATATAACCTTTTTTCTGATGGAGTTAATTTAATTGATATAGAGAGAGAAAATAAAAAAATTCCCTTTAAAGAAAAATTATATGACGCAAAAGAACTTTTTAATGATATTAATAAAAAAATAAAAGTAGTACCTAAAAAATAATTATTTTTTTGAGAAAAGCCTTGACTTGGAGTGCACTATAGATGATAGAATAAATTTGGAATGTTTGAAAAGTGCAGCATTATAGGATCAAACTTTTAGCAAGAATATTTTATAATATTGCTTAATTTATTTAGGGGGAGTTAATATGTTATATAGAAAATTAGGAAAGACAAATGAAAAGGTATCAGCTTTAGGTTTTGGATGTATGAGATTACCTATTATTGATGGAGATGTAACAAAGATTGATGAGGAAAAGGCTATAGAAATGCTTCATCATTCAATTGATGAAGGAGTAAACTATGTAGATACTGCATATCCTTATCATGGAAGTGGAATGGCAAGTGGAGGAGAAAGTGAACCATTTGTTGGTAGAGCTTTGAAAGATGGGTATAGAGAAAAAGTTAATTTAGCTACAAAACTTCCTAGTTGGTTGATTAAGACTAGAGAAGACATGGATAAGTATTTAAATGAACAATTAGAACGTCTACAAACAGATAAAATAGATTTCTATTTAGTGCATGCTTTAAATAGAGGTGCTTGGGAAAATTTAAAGAAATTAGGAATAGATGAGTTTTTAAATTCAGCAATTAAAGATGGAAGAATAAGATATGCAGGATTTTCATTTCATGATGATTTAGCTGTATTTAAAGAAATAGTAGATTACTATGATTGGTCATTCTGCCAAATTCAATATAATTATATAGATGAAAAATTCCAGGCTGGAACAGAAGGATTAAAATATGCAGCAGATAAAGGTCTTGGAATTGTTATTATGGAACCACTTAGAGGTGGAAAGCTAATTAAAGATCTTCCAGACGCAGTTACAAATGCTTTTGATAAAGCGGAAACTAAAAAATCTCCAGTTGAATGGGCGCTAAAATGGGTATGGAATTATCCGGAAGTAGCTGTAGTACTTAGTGGTATGACCGAAATGGAACATGTAAGTGAAAACTTAAGAATTGCAAGCGAGGCACTACCTAACTCATTAACAGAAGAAGAAGTAGAAATAATGGATGATGTAAAAAAAATATATAGAGAAAGAATAAAAGTTAACTGCACAGCTTGTCAATATTGTATGCCTTGTCCAGTAGGAGTAAACATTCCTAAGAACTTTACTCACTACAATCAATATAGTGTGCTTGCTACCCCAAAGACAGAAGCAGAACTAAAGCATTTTTATAATGCATTTGTAAATGCGTCAGAGAGAGCAGATAAATGTGTAGAGTGTGGTAAATGTGAAGAGCATTGTCCACAAGGAATTAAAATCCGCGAAGAATTAAAAAATGTTAAGGAATTATTTGAGTAGACATAACTAATAAAATATTCGGAGTGGTTATGTTAATTAAATATTGGACAAGATAGAATTTGAAATTAAAATTATGCATTATGGGTGGGAGGAGGAAAGATAAATGATGAACAATGAAAAGTATAATGAATTAATAAAATATATCAAAGGTTTAGGAAAAGTGGTTTTAGCATTTTCAGGTGGAGTAGATAGTACTTTTTTACTTAAAGCAGCTAAAGAAGCTCTTGGAGATAATGTAAAAGCAGTTACAATTATGTCTCCATATATTCCAAAGTGGGAAATAGCAGAAGCAAAAGAATTAGCTAAAGAATTAGGAGTACAGCATGAGATTATAGAAGCTCCGATTATTGATTCAATAAAATTTAATCCGGAAAATAGATGTTATCTTTGTAAAACTGCAGTGTTTAGTATGATTTTATCTGTTGCTAAGGATGAAGGTTATAACTGTGTAATTGACGGAACTAACTTTGATGATATAAGTGATTATAGACCAGGGCTTAAAGCATTAAAGGAATTAGAAATAAAAAGTCCACTTTTAGAATGCAAAATAACTAAAGCGGAAATAAGAGCTTTTTCTAAAGAATTAGGACTTAACACTTGGGATAAGCCAGCATATGCTTGTCTTTTAACAAGAATACCTTATGGGAATGAATTAAAAGTAGAAGATTTTGAGAAGATTGAAAATGCAGAAAAATATATGATGAGCATAGGGTTTAGAGCTGTTAGAGTAAGATGTCATGGAGATTTAGCAAGAGTTGAAGTAAATAAAAATGAAAGAAGTAAATTATTTGATGAAAAACTGTTAGATACTATTGCTAAAAAGATAAAAGAATGTGGATTTAAATATGTAACTTTAGATATGCAAGGATATAGAGTAGGGAGTTTCAATGAAACTATGGTGAAAAATTCAGATGAGCAAAGTAAATAAAAATTTTAGGTGGATAAAGTTAGTTTATTTCATATTCAGAACTAAAAAGCATAAAAAATAAGTCTTATCCAATTTTATTGGTTGATAAGGCTTGTTTTCTTATATATCGTAGGTGCTACAGTAATCTGTGCACTTGGTCAGAGAGTAAGAAGAGGCGTAGTAGAAGACTAAAGTTTGGTAATTAGACAATTATATAGGTCACCAAATTGGAGGGATTAAAAAACACTTGACTTGGAGCGAACTCCAGGGTTTATAATAACAATATAAAAATGTTAATTAGTAAAAATAGGAGGAATAAATAATGGAACAGAAAAAATTAGGCTTTGGATGTATGCGGTTACCAATTATAGATAAAGAGGATCAGTCAAGTATTGATTTTGAACAATTAAATAAAATGGTGGATACTTTCTTAGAAAGAGGATTTACTTATTTTGATACAGCTTACATGTATCATAATTTTATAAGTGAAATTGCTTTGAGAGAATCATTGGTAAAACGTCATCCAAGAGATTCTTTTACGGTTGCAACAAAGATGCCAACCATGTTTTTAAAAACACGGTCAGACCTTAATAAAATTTTCAATGAACAGTTAGAAAAAGTTGGTGTAGATTATTTTGACTATTATATGCTTCACAATTTAGGTGTAGCTCATTATGAAATCGCAAAGAAAGTAGATGCATTTTCTTTTATTCAGAAAAAGAAAATGGAGGGGAAAATCAGAAAGATTGGTTTCTCTTTTCATGATAAAGCCGACCTGTTAGATGAAATATTACGTGCACATCCTGAAGTAGATTTTGTCCAGTTACAGTTAAACTATCTAGACTATGAGAATGAAAGTATTCAGTCTAGAAAATGTTATGAAGTGGCAAAAATGCATAACAAATTGGTTATTGTTATGGAACCTATTAAAGGTGGCACATTAGCTGAAGTGCCAAAGGAAGCAGAAAAACTTTTTAAAGAGTATGATACAGAGATGTCCGTGTCATCTTGGGCAATTCGTTTTGCGGCAAGTCATGAAAATGTCATGATGGTATTAAGCGGTATGTCTGACCTGGAACAATTATTGGATAATACAGGATATATGCTAGAATTTAAACCATTTGCTGTGGAAGAATACGATATTGTAAATAAAGCTGTGAAGATTATTGATGAAGCGATTGTTGTTCCTTGTACTGCATGTCAGTACTGTGTAGACGGATGTCCGAAAAATATTCCGATACCAGAATACTTTGCACTATATAATGCAGAGAAACAAGCACTAAATCAATTGTTTTCTACTCAAGGTTTATATTATGCAAATTATACTAAAACATATGGTAAAGCGTCGGATTGCATCGAATGTAAAAAATGTGAGGAAAGTTGCCCACAGCACATAGAGATAACAAAATATCTGAAAGAAGTAGCAAATACATTTGAAAATTAGCAATGTAGACAAATCCAAATTTCATTGGGCAAAGGAGGTACTTTTCTATGAGGATTTCAGAAGCAAGTCAAAAATATGATATAACAGCAGATACGCTGAGGTATTATGAGCGAATCGGCTTGATTCCACCAGTGAATCGAAATTCGAGCGGAATTAGGGACTATATAGAAGAAGATTGTAATTGGGTTGAGTTTATAAAATGTATGCGTGGTGCAGGACTTACGATTGAAGTATTAATAGAGTACGTAACAATGTTCAAGCAAGGGAATTCTACAATCAAGGCCAGAAAAAAACTTTTGATTGAACAACGTAGTCATCTTGCTGAAAAAATCGAAGAAATGCAGCAAACAATTAAGCGTCTGGATATAAAAATTGACGGATATGAAGAAAGAGTATTGGTAAAAGAAGAAGAATTGAAAAAGGATTAGCTATCCATTCTAGCAACACTATTAGAAACCCAATTAACATTATATAAAATATGATATAATAACCACATAAAGTAAAACATATAGGTAAATTGGGGGTAGCGTTTGAGAAAATTAATTGCTATTTTTATAATTATAAGTATTGTGTTAATATCAACCATCGGTTGTGGCAGTCAAGTTATTGACTATGCAGATACCTTTATGATAAAGGGTGTTAATTATATAGGGGCTAATGATCAGGTAATAACTGATGAAAAAATAATAGGATTAGAAGTTGGAAGCATTAAATACAATCTAGTCGATGGTAAAGCAAATTCTCAGTATCATCTGAAAGATGGGGATGCTACTTTTCTAAAGGTTGGTACAAAGATATATTCTTTGAAATTTAAGAAGGAGAAGGGATATGTAGCTGCAAAACAAGATGGTAAGTGGATGCTATATAAAGCTTTGACAGAAAATAGCGATGGCCAATTGCCATCTGGAAATGGAATTACAGAGGGCACCTTCAAAGCTACTGCACTTATAGTTGAAAAATCAGGAGTTGAACAATCAATAAGGATAGAAGATAAGGATAAGATAAAGAAAGTTCTGGAGGAGATAAAAAATGGAGTGGAAACAAAGGAAACCATTGGTTATCCACAAGAAAACAACTACAGTTTTTATTTTGTTATTCCTGATAAAAATGGTATTGGGCAGATAGTACACAAATATTATTTTAAGTTTCAAGATGTTAACCTTAAGGGTTATGTTAGGAGAGTTAACGATAACTATACTGTAGACAGCAGTGTAAATAAGATAATAACGGATGGTTTTGGAAATTCAGAATCTATATATGATAATAAACTTGGTGGAAAGCAACAGATCTATGATATGTTTGCAGATGGAAAATTTATCTTGAGAAAAGTAGTAAAGGAAACTCCTCAGGAAAAATTCAAGGTTAAAATTATAAAACAGGGAGAAGAAGTCTGGCAAAATGGAAATAAGGTAAAGGATATACTTATAGGGAAATATAAAGTTGAAATTTTCATGAAGGATACAAAGGTACAAGAGAAAATTTTGAGTATGATAAATTCAAAACAATATAAGTTTCATGGGGTAATATCTATTAATTTCACTAAGGCTGATGGTGGGGATTCTTCTGTGCTTTATTTGAGTTATGATGAAGAACCAGATCTTTATTTAGATGAAAGTATAGATAGTTTTGTGTTGGTTTCCAAAAAATAATATTTATTAGAAAGGAGGATGAAAGGTTATCGATATCGCTGAAAAACTTTTAATAGACGTTGAAAAAACTAATAAGTTGAATGCATACTGTGTTCGCTTTGAAGATGGTAAAGAAATAGAAATGATTGCATCAGGAAAAATGATTATTCCAGTTGATGGAAATGAGCATAAAAAGAAAATATATAAACTACTTGAAGATAATTGTGATTTGATTTTCTGTACTACAGATAAATTGAGGAATTTTGAATTCTATCCTGTTCCGATGCTAGCAATTATCGCTGTTGATAGTAATGGAACTCATTTCGGGACAATCGGTGGAACGGGTGCACTTGGGAGTGATGATGATTGCTCAGTTGGATATATAAATAAAGAAGGTAAGCATGGGAAAATAGCGGGCTGCCTTAAAGAGTTCTTGGAACTTGTCACTTTTTATCCGTACTGGAGAGACATAGTTGAGTATGAACAAATGCAGCTATCCTACAATATATCTGATATAGAGATGAACCAGAGAAATAAGCATTCACAGTTTTTTGAATATCAGTGTGAGATTTCAGAAGAACTTAAACTTATTAAAAATCCTAAATCCATTGAATTACTTATCACAAATCTTAAAAGTTCACCCGATTTCATGGTATATCGTTCAAAAGATGAAGCTAAAAAAGAAAATGTATTTTTGGAAGATATTAATTTTGAAGGATTTGGAAAGATTACGTGATTAAAGGTCAACTTTCTTCAATTTGGCATAATATTGTTAATACATATTGATTAGTAATTAAATATGACTTGTAATTTATTAGGAAGTAAAGATTATTAATAAAATGTGAGTATGGAAGTGATAAAAATGATAAGGCGGATAGCAAGATATGAGATTAGAGTATGTGTACAAGTAATCAGAAAAAGTTTTGGAACGGTAGCACAAGAATTTAGTCTTACAAAAGAGAATTGTCCAGGGAATGCAAGTTTTATGAAAGTTGAAAAAATATATAAGCAGTATGATGAAGGTAGAGCAATGTTTGCTTATCTGGATAATGATATCATTGTAGGTTTTTTTTCACTTAGTAAGAATGATGGTGGGGGTTTTGAACTGAATAATCTTGCTATATTGGTAGAATATCGTCATAAAGGTTATGGCAGAGAAATGATTGCTTTTGCAATGGACAAACTCAGGGAAATGGGAAGTAGTAAAATGACTATTGGATTAATTGAAGAAAGTACGAAATTAAGGAATTGGTACAGTGGATTAGGATTTATACATACAGGTTCAAGAAAGTATAAACATTTACCCTTCACAGTGGGCTTTATGAAAATTAGACTTTAGGCTTCTATAGTAAGAGATAAACCAATCTTCATTTCAGTCTGATAATAGGTCTGCCATTGGTGTCACTTCTAATCATCTAGTTTTATCAGGAGCATCTCTCATTCTGTTGAGGAGGCTTCTTTTTAATTGAGAAATATACAGTTGACATATACAGTTGAACTGTATATAATATACCTATACAGTTCAACTGTATAGGTATGCTATACAAAGGGGGGCCAATGAGACGAAATAAGAAGTTACCATTAACTGAAACAGTATTTTATATACTTTTGGCATTAAAAGAACCAATGCATGGGTATCTGATTATGCAACAGGTTGATGATCTATCAAACGGTGCTGTAAGGATGGCAGCAGGAACCTTGTATGGAGCAATAGAGAATTTACTCAAGTTGAACTATATAAAGTCTGTGCCAAATGCAGATAAAAGAAGAAAAGTATATGAGCGTACGACACTAGGAAATGAAATTTTGATACAAGATACTGAAAGAATGAAACATATGGTTGATATTGCCAATAAGCAATAACATTAGGAGGACTTATGAAAGTATTTAAAATATTTATGAACAATCTAAAAGAAGAAGTCTGGGTTAAAAAGATGGCTGGCGATGGTTGGCTTATTGATAAAATAGGATTTGGATACACATTTAGGGAAGTCGAAAAAAAACAATACAACTTAGTAATGGATTATAGAATGTTTACTAACAAAGAGGAGTTTGAAGCATATATATCATTATATGAAGACTTTGGATGGAAGCATATTGCTGGATCAAAAAGTTCTGGTTCCCAGTACTTTGTTCATGAACAAGTAGAGAATCAAGTAGAGTTGTTCTCAGATGAAGATTCTCAAAAGGCAAGAATTATAAGAATTAGAAAAATGCTAAGGCAGGTATTAACAATTACGCTTGTGTTCTTTATTACTTTATTATCATCAAGGAGTATTACAATTGAAGCACTTATGAATCCAAAAAAACTCTATCTAACACCTGGATTGTGGGGTATGACTGGTAATACATTTTGGTCAGCATTCTGGCTCGAAACACCCTTTGTATTATTTAGAGGGATACTCATGTATGCTTTGCCTATAATTATAATCATCTATATAGTTTTTAGTTATAAGATTCAACATGGATACAATAAAGCTCTGAAGAAACTTAAATGATATTATCTACAGTACAGTGAATAAACGAAGTGCGGGTGTCCTACTTATTAAAGGAAGTTTTGAATATCACAATTTAAGTGAATTTGTAGTTATTACAGAATTTTTGGTGCTAAAATTCTGATTATTCAATATTTATATTGACCTTTTCATTATTTTGTCTAATAATGTATATAGAGTTGTTAAAAACCATTTTTTACGAGGGGGATAAATATGCTAAATTGGAAGAGAACGAAAACAAGCACTATTGATATTAAAGGCGAAAACAATACAAAGGATGACAACACTAAACATTCGACATCTCAAAATAAACTTGCTCTTTTGAAACACAACCAAAAATGTATTGTAAATAAAATAAGCAACAAAATTGATGAAACCGGTTTCGCCACAGAAAATTTAATTGGGATTACAGACAATATTAATCAATATGTAGAAGTACAGATGGATTCAATTGAAAAATTGGTAAATGAGATTACTAATTATTCTGCATTAGCTGAGGAGGTACTCGCGAGCACCGAAAATTCAAAACAAATAGCAGAACAAACCATGGAAATAGCATACGAAGGACGTAGGGCTGTAGATAACTCTATTAAAGCGATGACTGACATAGAAGAATCTGTCGACGACGCAAAGACAGTTGTTATGGACCTTAACACAAAATCTGCACACATTAATGAAATGTTAAATATTATTAAAGATATTGCTAATCATACAAATCTTCTTTCTTTAAATGCATCTATTGAAGCCGCAAGGGCTGGAGAAGCGGGAAGAGGGTTTACAGTAGTTGCACAAGAAATTAAAAAGTTAGCAGAACGAAGTGTAGAGTCTGCTGGAGTTATTTCTAAGACAATAGATGAAATTAACGGTAGTATAAAACATACTATTAATGCTATGGATAAGACAACTGCAAAAGTAAAAGAAGGAAGCGAAATAGCTAATAACACAATGCTGGTTTTCCAAAATATTATAAAAGCAGTCCAAACTAGTACTAATGTAACAGCAGAGATAAACTTAGCTCTAGTAAATCAAACTCAAAATTTAGAAGGTGTTATCAGCTCCACAGAAGAGATGAACCATACTTCAGTGAAATTATTATCAGTTGTAGAATCAGCTTCTTTAAACACTCAATATACAAAAACATCTCTTAACATTTTAACAGAAGTTTCAGAAGATTTATTATACATATCTGATAAATTGATTAATGAAGTTCCATCAGATGCTAAAGAAGAAACCATTATAAGGACCTGTTTGCATGGTGTTCCGCTTGGATTTGATCCATGTCTTGCACTTGATCAAGAGAGTGGACAAGTAATAGTAAATGTTCATTCAGCCTTACTTACGATTGGTTCATCAGGCGAGGTTTCTCCCGGAATAGCAAAAAGTTGGTATGTAGAAGAGGATCATTTAACTTGGGTCTTTAATTTAAGAAAAGGTGCAAAATTTCATAACGGGCGCGAACTGACTGCCAATGATATTAAATATACATATGAAAGAATTTTAAGCCCAAAATGTAAATCACCGAATAGTTGGTTTCTTGAAAATATAGAAGGTGCTACTCAGTATTTAAAAGGCATTGCTAAAGAAGTTATTGGAATAACAGTATTAGATAAATATAGATTGTCTTTAAAACTTACAGTTCCGTACACAGGTTTTTTACTTAACCTTGGACAATACTGTTGCTCTATTATTGCTAAAGAAGAAATAGACAAAGGTGAAATCGTGGGCTGTGGTCCCTTCATTTTAGAAGAAATACGAACTGACGGTTGTACTCTATCAGCCTTTGAGGATTACTACGGTGGTGCTCCCTATTCAGACAAAGTTGAAATTGAGTTTAAACCTAAAAATGCAGCAGAAAAATTTTTAAATAAGGATTATGATTTTATTACTGCAGATAATAAAAGTCTTATGGAAAGCTTGAAAAATTCTAAATCTTCCTCTATTAAAATGAAAGATGTTATGGGAACTTACTATGTTGGTTTTAATCTAAATAGCAATTCCGAGCTTGTTAAAGATGTGGATATAAGAAGAGCATTAAATTACGCTATTGATAGGAAAAGAATTATAAGCGAAATCTTAGGTGGAATGGCTATTGAATCAAGGGGGCCTTTCCCGCCTAGCATAATAGATAATAAATATTTGCCTACTTTTGATTACAATCCTAGTATGGTGAAAAATCTTTTATCTAAAAAAGGAATAAGCTCATCGCAAAAGCTTAGGCTACTTATAAGGGAAGGTGACAGTGACACTGTATTTAACAAAATTGCTCAATATGTGGTTGAAGATTTAAATAAAGCGGGGATAGAATGTGTAGTTGAAAAGGTTCCTTCAGATAAATACTTTGAAAATATAGCTAACAATGATTTGTTTATAAGTAGATGGATTGCTGATACTGGAGACCCTGATAATTTTCTCCAACCTAATTTTAATTTGACAAATTATACTGATTTTACTGGATATAATGATGAAGCTGTTCTAGAAATGATGAATACTGCTAAAGAAATATTAAATCCACTTAAGCGTATTAATATGTATGAAGAAATTCAGAAGAAAATTGTTGATGATTATCCATGGATTTCTCTATATCATCCTCAAGTTGCAATAGCTACTAATACTGGCGTATTTGGCGCAAGGTTAAACCCTTTAGGAATAGTAAGATTTGAAGATATTGTTATAGAATAAAAATTTAACCTTAAAAATAAATCAGCATTAAGGCATATGCCTTAATGCTGATTTCTGTCTTCCATTTGTGGAGGATCTTACATCCATTTATGTTTAATCATTATTTTTGCGCCTTTTTTAGCATAATCAAATGTATCCTTTGAAATAGTTACAAATTTTGAATGCAAATCGCTTCTCAAATACGTTGGACTTAAATTAGTTACCTTGGGTATAATATTATTAATACATATTTAATAGGAGTTGTTGTAACTATGACTAAATCCGATACTATTAAAGAAAACAGAAAGCCCAACAAACTAATTAATGAAAAGTCTCCATACCTTCTGCAACATGCATATAACCCTGTAAATTGGAACCCAGGGGGAGAGGAAGCCTTTGCTGAGGCTAAAACCAATATTCCTTTCAGTCGGCTATTCTACTTGTCATTGGTGTCATGTTCATAAAAGATATTCCGCATTAATTCCTTTGTTCTTATAGGTGAAAAACAATATAAAAATATTTTTAAAAAGCTAAATATTATTAAATCACGTTTATTATATAATACTATTTGGTAAGACATTATATGGAAAGTTAATTAGTTGATTTAAATTTTTATATACGTTCATGATATTAAACTTGTACAAATAGCATATTAATATATACTGTATATAAGAGGTGTATTTATGGATAACTTAAAGGATATTAGATGGAAACAGAGATTTGAGAATTTCAATAAATCATATAAGTTGATGGAGAAATATTCAAAACAACAAATAACTTCAGAACTAGAAAAAGCAGGTATAATTCAATTTTTTGAAATGACTTTTGAATTAGCCTGGAAGGTATTAAAAGATTATTTAGAAACTGAAGGATATGTTGTAAAAAGCCCAAGAGAAGCAATTAAGCAAGCCTTTCAAATTGGGTTAATAGATAATGGTCATGTATGGATAGATGCATTAGCAAATAGGAATCTGACGACACATACTTATGATGAAATGTTGGCTGATAAAATGTCAAAAGAAATAGTGGAACTATATTTTCCAGAACTTAAAAAAATGCATGATCGATTATCGGGGGAATTATAGTATGTTTGGATTAATAGATAGAGATATTGAATACATTAAAGATGCAATAGCAAAATTTGTAACTATAGAAAAGGCTATTATATTTGGAAGTAGAGCGATGGGAAATTATAAGAAAGGTTCTGATGTTGATATAGCTATTTTTGGTGAGCAGATAACAAGTGAGGTTATTTTTAAGTTAGATGATTATTTAAATGAAACTTCGCCATTGCCTTATTTTTTTGACATACTTCATTATGAAATTATATCGAATGACAATCTTAAGAAGCATATAGTTGATGAAGGGAAAATTATATTCGAGAGAGTATGAGATGAATTAAATAATTTGTTAATTATGTTTACTGAGAACTTTGAAATGAAATGTTTATTGAGTGAAAACCTCCCTAAATTTGTATAAATCAAATTCAGGGAGGTTTTTTATAGCTAATATTTTAACTCGCATAATGGACATAGTAGAAATAGCATGTGATAAGTATGAACAATATAACTAAATAAAGGGGAGAATTTAAAATGGAAAAGCTGATATATGAACTTATCTTAGAAGTTGAAAAGTTAAAAAATTCTATTAATAATATAGAAGTGAAATTGGATAGAACCTATCTCTGTTATTAAATTAGGTGGGACAGCTATTACGCTAGCAGCATCATCTGAATTTCATAAAGCAATAGAAAAACAATTTGGTATGGTAATACTAATTTTTTAAGTTACAAAACTAAAGATGAAAGTATCATGAGACTTACAAGCTTAAATAGTGCAAATGAATTAATGGGTACTATTGAGGATAAAACAGCTAATAGAAAATTGGAAATTGCGGTGCAACAAAAACTATTTTAGAGTACAAAAGTTAGTATATAATTAGAGACTCAAAGTAGCTACCTTGGGTATAATATTGTTAATACATATTTGATAGGAGTTGTTGTAACTATGACTAAATCCGATACTATTAAAGAAAACAGAAAGCCTAACAGATTAATTAACGAAATGTCTCCATACCTTCTGCAACATGCTTATAACCCAGTAAATTGGAATCCGTGGGGTGAAGAAGCTTTTGCAAAGGCAAAAGCAGAGGATAAACCAATATTCCTTTCAGTCGGCTATTCTACTTGCCATTGGTGGCATGTTCGTAAATGATACTACATATTGAATAATAAATAAGTTTGCTTTTAATTACCTTCACATGTTGGTTCAGATTTTAAAAAAAACTAAAATTACTAACATTTTGGATAGATTTATAATTGGATTAGAAAAACAGAGATTATATATAACCTCTGTCTTATACTTGGAGTTGAAATGATTTATTACAGTTTTATAATGTGGTAGTTACATTTAAACATTTGTACCGCATTATCTCAACTCCTAGAGAAAATTTACATTAATATTTATAGTGTCACCAACTCTTGTCCAAATAATAGAGTCTATCAATGTTTTATAAAGTCTATTGAGATCAGATGGTGAACAGTTCTTTGATAGATTTTTATTGAACTCCTTAATAGCATTAAGTTTATCTACATTGCTTACTGTTTCGTTGTTGGATAGTTGTTTATCTAGAATGTATAATTCCTTTTTAATTTCATTAGTTTCCTTATTAACTTTTTCTTTTCTTTTACGATAAGTATCTAATTCATAATCGCCATTCTCATAGGCTTCTTGGATTCGCTCAAAAGCCTTCTCTTTTTTACAAAGTTCCTTCTTCCAAATTTCAATTTGATTTTTTAAGGATGCAATTTCTGCATCAGGCACATTGTTAATTTCTAATATTATCTTATCTTCAAATTCTAATAACTTTTGATTAATTGCATCTAATATATAATTTGAAGTTCCTCCACGATTTGTACACTCATTTCCGTATGGATCGGTATGTTGGCATTTTTTTACACATACAGTTCCATTATTTTTAGTTATAAACTGCATACCATAACCGCAGATACCGCATTTAACTAGGCCACTTAAAATGTATTCGCCTTTACGAGAGCGTACGGGTATAACTTTTCGCTTCTTTATGAGAGATAAGATAGTATAATGCTCGTTTAGAGTTTTAATTTGTTCATGGCAGTTTTCTACTATAATCCATTCTTCTCTAGGATTTTTTTGTACTCTTTGGCATTCGGACTCCTTTTAGAATGACTATTACCAATGCCTTTGTTACTAATTATATTACCCAAGTGAGTTTCATCTTTTAATATCCGATCAACTGTAACTGGAGACCATTTAAGCCCACGAGGGGATAGAATAGATAGCCTATTTAAGTTAAATGCAATCTGGTTGGAAGGCACATTTTTAAGAGCCATATCAACCATAGTTCTATATATCCTTAGTTTATCTTTGTTTACAACTAATCCTTTCTCGCTTAAATTCTCTTTTCCAGTTTGATATTGATATGGATAAGGGGGGGGCCCATTTGTCCAGTCACCCTGTCTAGCACCTATTTTTTTACCTTGCTGCATCCTTCTCTTGATTTTTTTGTATTCCTGCCTAGCAAATAAACCTTCAATATCTACTCTAAATTCATCATCATCATTATTTAAATTATATATGTTATTAGGAGTAACTATTAATGTGCCGTTCTTCTGTAATGCCTTTTTTATAGTATCCTGATCACCTGAGTCACCTCTAGAAAGCCTATCAAAATCAACTATAACTACAGCATCATACAAACCCCCACGGACATCATTTAGTAGACGATTAATTTCTGGCCTTAAGGCGAGGCTATCCCCACTCTTGATTTCTTCATATTGGACATATTTCCAATTATGCTTCTTACATAATTCTACTAATATGCTTCTATGTTTTTCTAAATCTGTGCTTTCATCACCACGAGATTTTCTTAAATAAATTGCAACGAATTTAATTAATTTATAAATATCATGTTCGTTATTCATGTTTAACCACCTCTCTAAATTTCAATTAATACCTGAGTTGTAATAATATATTTATAGAAAAAGATTTATATAAGTTTCAAGTTTTTATTTATAATTAAATTAAACTTTCTACATTATATTGAAATAAGGGAGACAGTCAAAAAATTATGTAAGAAATATATAATATTTCTTATACAACTATGGGGTATTTGAAAAAAGACATTAATTCTACTAGCGCTAACTAAGTAATTATTAAAATAAAAAAGCTATTAAAGGATGATGCTATAAAATAAAGATAAGCTAGAAATTCAATTCAAATCTGGAATCGTGATGGAACAAAGGATTACATATTACGAGTAAAGAATAAGCAGGAATAGATATCCTTCCACGCTCACTCCTGCTTATTCAAAATTGTTAAGACTAAAATCCTCAGTACGTTGAAGGTTTTATTGTTGGCAGTGCGATATATGTCGGAAGATTAACAAAATCAGCATTTATATTGTAGAAAAATATGGTATAATTATCCTATGTATATATGTGGGGATGGTGATTTTGTGAATGAGGAAAAAAACAGGTATGATTTGACTTCAGCAGATACAAAAATTATAGGTTTTGATTTCCAATATTTCTATTTTATAAACGAACTTTTAAAATTAGATGATGGACAATCAATTGGATTTGAAGCAAAAGATGATGTTCATATAGAATTACCCTCAAATAGGAAAGTAATCATCCAATTAGTCCAACTGAAACATACTGTTCAAAAAAGTGCAAAGAAAGTTCCAACTAATCTTACAGATAAAGATGATGATTTATGGAAGTCATTATCAAATTGGTGTAAGGTTATTTGTGATAAGACAGAAGAAAGGAAAACAAATAAAGCTCAATTAGCATATTTAGAAAATACTGAATTTATCCTAGCGACCAATAAAAACATATCTAATAACAAGTTTATAACTATCATCAAAAAATTTGTAAATAGAAAACTGAATTTTGAAGAAGTTACAGATTATTTGTCTGATTTAAAAAAAGATACCAAAGATGAAAATGTAAAAAGTCATCTTCAAGATATTTTGGATATGAATGCAAATGTATTAAAATCTTTCATTAAAAAGCTAAACTTTATAGATACTGGTGATGAAATTATTACAAGTATCAAATTAAATATACAAAGAAAAATGATTGCTAATGATAGAGTTAATGATGTGTTTAATGAACTATTTTCTGAACTTAAGCAAGAATTTTTTAATAATGTAAAGGTAGGAAAACATCAGATCATTACATTTGATGAATGGATGAATAAATACACCTGTATTTTTGAAAAAAATCGCAGTACAAATTTACCTGTAAGAAGTTTTAAAGCAGTATTTCCAGAAAATTTATTTCAACAGCCTTTTATTAAAGAATTGATAGAAATTGGCGAAATTGAAGATGATGATTTATCACAAGTAGCAGAGTTCTCTGAATTTATGCTTAGTGTACAGATGAATCTAAATCAATGGCATACTGATGGCGAAATTACAAAATCTGATTTGGAGAAATTTCATAAAGCTGCTGTTTCTATTTGGAAAAATACTCACAAGAGATCACATAGATTAACTAAAACAAATTTAGCACTGAACCATATCAACGCTATAAATTGTTTAGACGATATTAGAACTAAGGAATTAAAAATGCTTACCACTGACATAGGTGTAGATTTAAGCGATGGTGAATTTTACTATTTGTCTAATGAAAGTCAGATTGGATGGAAAATAGAATGGGAGGCGAAGTATTAAATGGAAAATACACATTCGTTTCAAAGCAATGAAATCTTAACAGGGATAGCTATCCTCAGTGTTTTGAAAATAACAAAAAAATTGGAAATAACAAAGTGCTTATTGATAGAACCTTTGTTGAGCTATAAAAGTATTAGAAATTATCTAAAAAATGCTAATAGCAAGGTTAGAAGCATTGAAGAATTGATGGTAAAACAAAATATTGTTTTTTCAAATTTCAATTGGAGATTTCAAGAAAAGTTGCCTTTATCGATTAATTCTATTTTGTTAATGTCACAGTTAAAACTATTACATATAGAAAACAACATTCTTCTTTTTACTGGTGACGAATTTGATTTTAATGAAAAAACATTAGGTAAAGCCGCACAAGATATTATTGGTACTAGTAGTAATTTGACTGAAATATTAACAAAGGAGGCGGCAAGTAGTTTGTACCTAAGCTTGCGAGTGGAATTATGAATATGACATTTTATATTGAAAAAATAATTTTATGGTTAAAAAATGGTGATCAGAGAACTTTGGAATTTAAAAATGATAAAGTAAATGTTATTACTGGTAACAGTAAAACTGGAAAGACAGCTGTTCTTGAAATTATAGATTATTGCTTGTGTGGAAGTGAAAGTAATATTTCGCATGAACATATCGGCGAAAATGTTTTATGGTATGGGTTGTATTTTCATATCAATGGAAAAGCGTACACTATAGCACGGGGTAAATTTGAAAACGAAACCAAGTTGTCTACAGATTATTATTTTTCGTCGGTTGGAGAGATTCCGAAATTACCGTGGTCAACTATAGGTGAATCTCAATTAAAGGAAATTATTGAGCAAGAATTTTCAATAAATACAAAAGTTACATTTGGTTATGGTGGTAAAACTATAAAGCAGAATTCAAAAATATCCTATAGATACTTTATGCTATTTAATACATTATCTGGAGATGTTATTGATCATAGTAAAAATTATTTTGATAAAATGGATCTTTCTAGATATAGAGAGGCATTACCTCGCATTTTTGATTTGGCTTTAGGAATTACTACTATTGAAAATTTGATGATACAAGATAAAATTGCTAACGTGGAACGAGATATACAGAAACTTGAAAAAGATAAAAACTTATTAGAAAAAGAGATTGAAAATCGGACTACAAGCCTAAAAATTATTATAAAAAAGGCAAAGGAAGCAAAAATTATTTCTCCTAACTTGATAGAGTTGGATGAATGTGTAAGAGAGTTTAAAAACATATTAGAGACAGGAAATCTATCGTTAGTTGAAGTTAAAGAAAACAAAGAAATTGAAGAATTAAAACAAAAAAAGCAGAAGTTGGAAATACAACTTACTAAGTTAGGACGTTTTAAAAATAGATATGCAACATATAAAAAAAGTTTAGGTGGTGAAGAAGCTGCACTTAAGCCTATTAAATATATTAACAGTACCTTTTCAGAAAACATTTCTAATGATGAATATAGGCAATTTCTCAATGTTTTAGAATTTGAATTAGCAAATATTAAGAAAGCCATAAAAGATAAAATGCCTTTTGAATATGGCGTTGATGACAAAATAGAGGAGCTTGAAAAAGAGTTAAATAATATAAAGGAAAAGCTAAAATTAGTACCGGATGTCGACGATACGGTTAAAAATGATAAAGAGCGCCTTATTTCTCTTGGTGAAATAAAAACAGAATTTTTACGTTTGATTAATCAGGAAGTATCTCCAGATACAGTTGATGAATCAATTATAGCTAAAGAAAAGGATTTTTCGGAATTAAAAGATGTATATAATTCTCCAGAAGAAAGCAAAGCAACGATGATCGATGCATTAAATGATTATGTGCAAACATATATAAAAGTTGCCAAATCTGCTTTAGATGAATATGGTACATACCTAGCAACATTTGATTATAGCAAAAAGGTTCTGAAATTACGCAAAAGTAAAGCAACTACCACAGCTAATATTACAAGTAGCTCCGATCATTTGTTTATGCATTTGTGCTTGTTTTTAGGTATGCATCAGTTAATAATAAACAATCAGGTTCCGTATATTTTGCCTTTTTTAATAATTGATCAGCCAAGTAG
>NZ_JBNMNU010000004.1:0-61372 GCF_051278035.1 Clostridium sp. | reverse complement strand
ATAATATAATGGCGCAATTTATACTAATTGGTATTTTAACACTTGTAAATGCATATTTTGCATCAGCAGAAATGGCAATAGTATCATTAAACAAAAACAAAATTAAAAAACTTGCCGAAGAGGGTAATAGAAAAGCACAGCTTTTAGTAAAATTTATTGAAGAGCCGACTAAGTTTTTACTGACTATTCAATTTGGAATTACAATTGCTGGATTCGTAGCTAGTGCATCTGCAGCTAGGGGTATATCTAATAATTTTGAAGTATACTTAAACAATTTAAATGTTCCTTACAGTAATCAGATTGCTTTAGCTAGCATAACTATTGGATTAACGTATATAATGATTGTGTTTGGTGAATTGTTTCCAAAGAGAATAGCAAAGCAAAAATCAGAAGCTATTGCAATGGTTACAGTAGTTCCTATTTTTTATATATCTAAACTGGTTGTTCCTTTTGTATGGTTACTAACGGCATCTACTAATGTTTTAGGAGAGATTACTGGTGTCAATAGTAAAATTATAGAGGAAGAGCTATCAAAAGAGGAAATAAAATCAATTATAGCAGTTGGACAGGAACGTGGCGCTATAAATGAAACTGCAAAAAAGATGATAAATAATATAATTGAATTTGATGACAAATCAGCTGAGGAAGTTATGACTCCAAGAACAGAAGTGTTTTTGATTAATATAAATGATTCCGTTATAGAATTCTTAGACGAGCTATTAGAGCAAAAGCATTCTAGAGTTCCGGTGTACGACGGTGATGTTGATAATATCATAGGAATACTTCACATGAAAGATTTTATAATAGAGGCTAGAACAAATGGTTTTGAAAATGTAAAAATTAAGGATATATTACATTCTCCTTACTTTGTTAATGAGAGTAAAAATATAGATGAATTATTTAGAGAATTAAAAAGAGCTAAAAATCATATGGCTGTACTTATAGATGAATATGGTGGTTTTTCAGGGGTAGTTACTACTAAAGACCTTATAGAAGAAGTTATGGGAAATATTGAAGATGAATATGATTATGATGAACCTGATATAAGGAAAGTGGATAACAATACTTATATAGTGAATGGATTGCTTTCAATAGATGAATTAAATGATAATCTGCACTTGACATTGGTGTCGGAAAATTACAATACAATAGGAGGCTTTTTAGTTAGCTTACTTGGATGTATTCCAAAGAAAAATGAAAACAAGACTATTGAATATGGAAATGTAATATTTAAAATAGAAGAGGTTAAAGAGAGAAGAATAGGAAAAATTAAAATATGTATATAAATAATGCTGCTCTATTTTTACAAGTAGAGCAGCATTATTTATAGTATTAGATGACATATAACGCATATTTTATACAATTAACATTTATTTTAACGAAATCTAAATATATATAAAGGGATTTGCGAATCTATGTAGAATTATAGCCTGTGCGTAGTTTTTATCAAGGGGGATATATAATGAATTTTTGTAGGAAATGTGGTAAGAAAGCTGGTTCAGGTGAACCGTTTTGTGGGAATTGTGGTGCGTCTATAGTAGAAGATAGCCATTTTAATAGTAGCTCGAATGATGATATGAACAGTAAGATTAGTAATAATTTTAATATTTATGCTAACGAAATATTAGAAATTACTAAAGGTATGCTGAAAAAACCAATCTCAACGGTTTTAAATTGTGACAAAAATTTGGAAAAGAATTCATGTGGTATTTTAGCTTTATTTTTATCGGTATTATTTGGAATACTTAATGTGTGGAATATGATTATATCCACAGATATTATGGATAGTTTATTTACAGATAGCATTTTTGGATTTGGTGGAATATCACAGCTTATAAGTGAAAGTTTGTCAGGCGGAAAAATATTTTTTATCTCAGTAATTTTATTCATTATTGGCGTTATAATATTAGCTGGTTCAAACTACTTAATTGGTAAACATAGTTTTAAATCTTTAGTTGCACCACTAACAATTCTAAAAGTAACTTTATGTTCGGCTATACCTTTTATTGTAGGATTATTTTTAAGTGTAATTTTATCTTATATAAGCTCAGTATTAGGATTTATAGCAATATTTACGGGCATGGTGGTAGCGATGATAAGTTTATTTAGAGGAATCACAGAGGTGACTAATATATCAGAAGAAATAACAATATTTATATTACCTATCTCATATTTACTAATGTTTTGGGGCGAATATATAATTATTGCAAGTATAATAAAGAGTGCATTTAGATTTAGCTATGGATATTAATGTAAAACAAAAACAGCTGTAGCAAAAGTAATTTTGCGTAATTTCCAGCTTTTTAAACCCCTATGATATAGTAATCATAGGGGTTTTTGAATATAATGTTTTAACGTATTATTTTTTTGATAAATTCTTCGGAATTAACTATGTACCTAATATGTATTCCTTCACCTATTTTACCTATGTCATCATAGGCTGCTACCTTAAAGGTTAATTTTTTACCTTCTGCCTTATCTAATATAGCTTCAGCTCTAACCTTAACGCCAATAGGTGTCGCCTTTAAGTGTCTAACATTAATTTCTATACCAACAGTTGTAAAACCATCAGGTATATCTTGTTTAACGCAATTCATTGCTGCATTCTCCATAAGCGCTGTCATAGCGGGAGTAGCATAAACATCAAGATTGCCAGATCCATAAGAAGATGCAGTGTCATTTTTGTCCACTATTATCTCAGAAATTTTTAACTCTTTATTAAAATTGAATTCCACTTTTATCACTCCATTTTTTTATTTATTGTTTTTAGATATACAAATACATTACTGTACTGTACTATATTAACACCATTATGATAGTGAATCAAACTAAGTTGTTGTATATCTACAGCACCTTGAGCAACTTATATTTTAAGTAGTTCTACCAATTCATGGCGGAATCGCTATTTTTTTTACCTATTTTCTTACTTGCCACGTAGGTGGTACCTTTTTTTTTATTGTATATTATTTCAGTTATTGGGCAGAAATATTGAGTGAAAGGCAATTGTAAAGAAGGAGAAGTGAGGCATGAAAAGTAATAGATTTAGTGTTTTTATCTTAATAATGCTTTGTAGTACGCTAGGAGTTAAGCAGGTAGAATTAGCTGCCAATAATAATACTCCCAAAACCAATACTCTAAAAACAAATATTCAGAAGATAGGTAATGTAAATAAAGTAGAAGATGTGACTGTATTAGGTTCAAGCATAGTGCTAGTAAATAGAGAAAATGTGCTAGCGAAAGATAATTACATAAGAGAATTTAAAATTCCGAACGTAGAATTTATAGCTAATGGAGATCCGAATGTAAGAAAAATGGAGAAGGATTCAGCGGAAGCATTGGAGCGCCTTTTTAATGCTGCTAAGAATGATAATATAATATTACTTGGAGTATCGGGATATAGGAATTATTCTTATCAAGAAAAACTTTACAATGACAAAGTGAATAGGAGTGGGAAAGAGGAAGCCGACAAATATGTCGCACAACCAGGAGAAAGTGAACATCAAACGGGGCTCGCTATGGATGTACTTTCAAATGAATACACAACTTTAGATGAAGGGTTTAAGGACACAAAAGCTTACAAATGGATTGTCGAAAACTGCTATAAATATGGTTATATAATTCGCTATCCAGAGGGAAAAGAACGAATTACTGGTTATGATTATGAACCTTGGCATATAAGGTATGTTGGAAATGATGCGGCGAGTCAAATTGCGTGCAATGGGATTACATTAGAGGAATATTTAAATATAAGTATTGCAAATAAATAAAAAAAATTTGGTGCACTGCTAAATAAATTTTAGCAGTTTTTTTTATTTTTTGTCAATATGATAAATTGTACTTTTGATGAATATTATAGTAATGGAATTATAAGGGAGGATTGAATGTTTTATGAGTTCTATTTTAGATAAACACAAAGTAAAGGTTATAATTGTACTAGCTGTAATAGCTTTGGTGGTTATTTTAGGAGTAACTGCTAATTTTATAAAAATTAATGGGGCACAAAATTTTACCGAAACTGATCAAAATCATAAAAAAAATATAAAAATGCAAGTTATTGTTAAGTCGAAGCCAATAGTAAAATCAAAGCAAATTGGTTATATAGCTAAGGTATATGAAGAAGACGGAAAGAAATATTTGAAATTTGACGATGTACAATTTCTGATGGGCAAAGAAGCTATTGAAGCAGCTAAAAAAAATGGAGATGCAGAATATGAGAATGGCGAATACTTTGTATATGATGATTACTATATTGTTAATAGCAACCAAGAGAGAAAGAGCTATATTATAGCTGATAATGCCTCACTAAATATTCTAGGATGTTGGATAGATCCATTTAACGGTGATGGTTATAACCATTCTGTTTCTTATAATGATTTTAAAAATATTTCTAGTGAGAATGAGAATATGTTATGTTATATCTATGCTGAAAATAATGTTGTTGTAAAAGTAGAAGGACAATATACACCTTAAGAAATATAAAAGATATTAATAAAGGTATAGACTTAAAAGCCTATACCTTTGTTAATAGAAAAATATATGTTAGTAATATTTACTCATGTACTATTTAGCCAAAGAAATTCATAAACGTTGTTATAATACCAGCGTTGAAGAAATCTATGAATAAACTTCCTACTAGTGGAACAATAAAGAACGCCCTTGGTGCAATACCATAGTTTTTTGTAAGAGCTTCCATATTTGCCATAGCATTAGGTGTAGCACCCATACCAAATCCGCAAGTACCACCAGACATTACTGCTGCTTCATAATCTCTTCCCATAACATTAAATGTTATAAAGTAAGCAACAAGTGCAATTATTAATGCTTGAGCTGCGAGCATCACTATAAGTGGTAATGCTAAATCAGCTAATTGCCATAATTTTAATCCCATTAAAGCCATAGATAAGAATATAGATAATGATACATTTCCTATAATATCAATTTCATCTGCATAAATCTTAAATATATTTGTTGAATCTGAGAAGTTTCTTATAATTGCAGCTGCAAACATTGCCCCAATATATGCAGGGAATGTAACCCCTGTTTTTTCTAAAAAATAAGATATTATTGTTCCAATACCCATAGCTATAAAAAGCTGAGTTGTAGCATGCATAAAGTTATCGGGTACCAATTTCTTAGAATTAATTTCTTTCGTTGCGGCAACTTCTGATTCGGATTTAATCGATTGCATTGAAGGCGCAAGATTATGTTTTTCAATTAGTTTCTTAGCTATTGGACCTCCAAGCATACTACCCATTATTAATCCAAATGTAGCTGAGGCCATTGCTACTGTATTTGCTCCTACAGCACCTGCTTTTTCAAATACTGGACCAAATGCACCTGCAGTTCCGTGTCCACCAACCATAGGTACTGAACCAGTAGAAAGTCCTATAAGTGGATTTAAGCCGAATATCTTAGCAAATACAACACCTGTAATGTCTTGACAAATTACAAGAAATACAGCTATTCCTAGGAAAATGAAAACTTGTTTTCCGCCTTTTTTTAGAAGTGTAAAGCTTGCTGTAAACCCAATTGTTGTAAAGAACGCAGTCATAAAGAATTTTTGCAGTGCAACATCAAATGCAAAAACCAATACGTCGGTTTGTTTTAATATGAGTGTCATAATGGCAAAAAGTACTCCGCCGATTACTGGTGCAGGTATACAGTATTTATTTAAGAACGTTAATTTATTTTTTAACATTTGACCTATAAATAAAACTACAACTGCTAAGGCCGCAGATTGAACCATATCTAATTCTAAAATCATTTTCTTTTCCCCCTCAAAATTTTTATTAAGTAAAAAAGCTAATATTAATTGCCGGTTTCAATATAAAACGTTTTCATTTATCCGTAAAAAAATATTTAATATGTAGCTTCTTCTATTAACTCTTTTATATAGCAACCGCTACATGTTAATAGCTTATTAATGAAAACAGATTTTTTCTATTTTCATTAGTAAGCTATTATATTTTAAGTGGAAACTTCACACACTTGAGTTAGACTTCAAGTTTAAAAGTGAGTATTTATGGTATAATATACATTATACGGTCAGGTTACAATTAACTACAAAATACTACGCAAATATACAAATAAAAAATTAATAATAGGGGTAATAATTGAAGTTATGATAATTGGTTAATATTTAAAATATTTTATTTAAGATTAAATGGGGGTAAGATAATATGGAAGTAAGACAAATAAAAACAAAAGTTTTAAGGCCTAAATTTGATAGCGATTTAGATATAATAGACATTTCTAAAGAAAATATTGAGGATGAAAGCATTTTTTCTTTTGGAACAATTAGTGATTGTTCTTTAGAAAACCATGAAGCAGACAGAATTGCGTTTAAACAAGTAATATTTAAAAATGTTATTTTTAATAAGATAAAATTCAGGCGAATAGAAATGATGGATGTGAGATTTGAAAATTGTGACTTATCAAATGTAGACTTTAATGAGGCATCCTTACATAAAGTAGAATTTGTGAATTGTAAAATCATTGGTATTAATTTAAATGAAGGCACCTTTAGAAATGTAATATTTGAGAATTGTAATGGTGAATTCGCTTTTTTCAGTTATTCTAACTCTAAGGAAGTTGCATTTCTAAGGTGTCAATTACGTTCCTCAGATTTCCAAAATTCAAAGTTTGTAAAAGTTGAATTTAAAGAATCTAATTTAAATCAGTCTCAGATGAATTTCACAAGCCTTAAGGGAATAGATTTTACTAGTTGCGAGATTGAAGGAATTGGAGTGAATATTGCTGACGTAAAAGGTGCAAAAGTTACTACTATGCAAGCAGTTTCTCTTTCTTCTATACTAGGTCTTATTATAAAATAAAGTAAAAGGTGCCACCAACGTGGCACCTTTTACTTTATCCTTAAAATCTCAAATCTCTTTCTCCAGCTTCAATTCTCTTAAGCTTTTCTATAGCGGCTTTTCTTGCTACATCCTTTGGAATATCCTTAAGTCCTTGTTCTATAACCTTTTCTCCTAATTCTTTTAGTTCATCATCAGCATAATCTAAAAGGTATTCTTTGAAGGTTAAGAGAGCATTAGGTTGGCAAATGTTATGGATTTGTCCAGACTTAGCAAGAGGCATAAATCTATCCCCTGTTCTTCCTTCTCTATAACAGGCGGTACAATAGCTTGGAACATATCCACTTTCACATAACTCTTTTACTACTTCCATAGGTGAACGGTGATCTCCGATCTCAAACTGTGGCTTCTCATCTGATTTACTGATACCATGTTCTTCAGAGTATGCACCAACTCCGGTGCATGAGCCAGCACTTAATTGTGAAATACCAAGTGCAAGTACTTCTTCTCTATAGCCAGGTTCTTCTCTAGTTGATAACATCATTCCTGTATAGGGAACTGCCATTCTTAAGACTGCGACTAATTTCTTGAATTGTTCATCATTTACTAAGTGTGGGAAATCCTTAATATCCACGCCTTCTGCAGCTCTAAGCCTAGGCACTGAAAGTGTGTGGGGTCCAACACCGAAAGCTTCTTCTAGATGTTCTGCATGCATTAGCATACCTATAGTTTCATATTGATAATCGTATAATCCGTATAGTACACCTATTCCTACATCGCCAATACCGGCCTCCATTGCTCTATCCATTGCAGTAGTGTGATAATTGTAATTATGCTTTGGTCCCTTAGGATGGTATTTCTCATAAATTTCTTTATTATAACTCTCTTGAAATAGAACATAGGTGCCAATGTCAGCAGCTTTTAATCTTTTATAATTTTCTACGGTTGTAGCTGCAATATTTATATTAATTCTTCTTATACTTCCATTATCAAATTTAACAGAATAAATTTTGTTTAAACATTCAATGAGATAATCTAAAGAACAATTAGTTAGGTCTTCTCCTGCTTCTATAACTATTCTTTTATGTCCCATTCCTTCTAAAACTATTATTTCTTTTTCAATTTCATCCATAGTTAATTTTTTTCTTGTAAAGGAATTATTAGAACATTTATAACCACAATAAGTACATCCATTTACACAATAACTACTTACATAAAGAGGTGCAAATAAAACAATTCTCTTGCCATAAATAGTTTCCTTTATGATTTTTGCAGTTGAATACATTTCCTCAAGAATTTCTTTATCCTCAATATTTAATAGTATTGCAGCCTCTCTATGTGTAAGACCTACACAAGTTTTAGCTTTATCTAAAATTTTTCTTACATTCTCTGAATCTTTTACTTTTTCAAGACCCTCCGCCATAGAAGCTCTTATTTCTTCTTCTACTATAAATTCACTTGCTAAATATTCTTTCATTTAAAATATCCTCCTTCTCTTTTTGCTTAGAAAAACTCCTTGCAATTGGGTAACAGTTTTAATTTTATATGTCTCATAAGACAGAAAATCTAACTTATAAGATATATATAATTTTAAAACTTAGCAGGGCTATTGTCAACTATTAGTTACTCTTTTTTGTTTACTTACAACTAAAGGTACTGAGAAAACAGCAATAGCAAAACCTAGTTCTATTAGCATATATGAGAATACTTCTGAAAGATTATCAATGCTGAAATTTGAAAGGGTTCCTATGACATTGTTAGCTTTTACATACCAGTAGGTTGGAGTAAGGCTAGCTATAGTTAAAGCTTTATCACTCAATAGAAATTGTGGTACAAATACCCCGCTTATGAAGGAAAATCCTAATGATAGGATATTGGCAATGGAGGATTGCGCATTTCTATTTTTTATTAAAAGTCCTACAAGGTAACTTGTACTTAATGCTGCTACAGTAAACACTAAAGCATTAATACAAAATAACAAGCCATTATAAGACATCATATTTTTAATATTGACGATGAAACCCAAACCTGTCATAAGCCCATAAAAAACAAGAGCAAAAACTAGATTTCCCATAATCAATTGCAAGTTAAAGGTTCTATTTTTCATTGGGGAGCATAGGTTTCTACGTTTTAAATTTTTATCATTAAATACCATTAAAATTGAACTGACCCCAAGTATTAGTATTCCAAATAGTGAATAAGCAAGATAATTAAAATAGGTTACAGCAAAGGCAGTATTCTGTTTTTTATCTCCAAAGGTTTGTAATTGTACTTGCGATTCAGAGGTTGCTGCCTTAGATACTTCCATTACTAAATTTTCCTCTGTTATTCCTGGGATATTATTAACATATACTCTTGCCAAATTTAAATATTTATTAATTGCCATATCAACGTACATTTTAGTAGTAGAGCTAGGTACTACAGTTTTTTAGCTGTACGGATTTTCCCTGTAAAAAATCATCAGTAAAATTTTTAGGTATAGTTACTATATACTCCACATCCCTAAAAAAGAGCGCATCTTGTAATTTTCCCTTATCATTTTCAATGTCAATAAAGTTTACATGTTTTGATAAATACTCCTTAAATCCTTTTGTTAGAGTAGTGTTTTCTCCTAAATTTATGAAGGCTATATTTGTCTTAGTTTGAGAGAAGAGTTCTCCACTTTTCGGTGCTGATGACTTAGAAATTGCAAAGGACAACGCTAAGAAGAATACTAAATATATACTCATTTGTCCCATATTTGCTTTGATGATTTTAAAATAAACTTTAAAGACTGGCATACCTTTGCCTCCTTATAACGAAATAGGTTACTGTACAAAACACTATGGATAAAACAGTTAGGAGAGAAATATTTATAAAAAATCTTTGGTGGGTATTATAATAATATAAGGTGTAAAATCCATCGGTAATAAGTGCTGCTGGATTAATATATGACAATATTGGCATGCTTTTTTCTACAATATACTTCATATCTACATACATCATCCCTGCTAAGAAAGATCCTGTCATAAAAATACCTATTAATATTGCAGTTTTTAAACCTTCGCCTTTTTTTACTAATGCACCAACCATAGTGCCTAAGGAAATTCCTGTTGAACATCCTACAAAACAAAGCACTAGAATATAAGGTAGTTGATTACCGAAATCAATTTTTAAAGCGAAAATTAAATATCTCGACAGTGATTTTTTCGCCGATATTTATCATGGATTTTAATTCCTCTTTAGTTCCAAGAGCCACAGTTTTACCTTTGTCTAGTATTGCTATTCGATCACAAAGTTGCTCTACTTCTTCCATATAATGAGTAGTGTATATAATTGTAGCCCCATTTTGATTTAGTTTTTTGATTCCGGATAGAATATTATTTCTACTTTGAGGATCTACTGCAACAGTCGGCTCATCAAGGATTAGGAGTTTAGGTTTATGAGCTATACCACAAGCTATGTTGAGCCGACGCAAAAGTCCGCCGCTTAATTTCTTTGGATAAAACTTTTTATAGTCATTTAGTGCAACGAAATCTATAGCTTCCTCTACAAGTACTTTCCTCTTGTGTTTATCCGTTATATATATATTTGCGCCTATACCAATTATAATTAATATAGGGAATATAACTAATACAACTATTTTAATTACCTTTTCATTTATGGCGTTAACTATACTTCTAAATCTACGTACTAGTTCTACCTCTAAGCTTAAATGTGAGTATATTAATTTTAGAGATAAATCATCGGAGTTATCTACAGTACTAGAGGAACAAAACGCGACATTAATATCTAGTAAAGATTATGAAATAAATCTTGCCACTTTAAGTGAGCGAAATAGGATAGCGCGAGAAATACACGATAACCTAGGTCATATTTTATCACGGTGTCTTTTACAAATTGGAGCATTAATAGTTATTAATAAGGATTCAAATATGAAAGAAAGCCTTGAGCGGGTTAAGAATACAATATCACAAGGCATGGATAGTGTTAGGACGAGTGTACATGACCTTCATGGTGATTCTATAGATCTCCATGATCAAATCTATGCTCTTACAAAAGAATTCACCTTTTGCCCTATTAAGCTTAACTATGACATTAGTGAAAATCCTTGTAAAAGAGTGAAATATTCATTTGTATCAATAGTTAAGGAAGCGACATCTAACATAATCAAGCATTCTAATGCCACAGATGTTACAATAACCATTAATGAGCACCCCAGTTTTTATCAGCTAATTATTGAAGACAACGGAGTTGTGAAAAACTATAACACTGAAAATGGTATAGGTGTTAGGAATATACTAGATAGAGTTGCCGCACTTAACGGTAATATTAATATAAACACTGATAATGGTTTCAAAATATTTATATCTATTCCAAAGGAGGCTCTAAAATGAGGGTTTTAATTATAGATGATGATAAATTAGTTTGTGTCTCCTTAAAAGTCATATTAGAAGAAGATGCTGATATAGAAGTGGTAGCACTAGGCTATAACGGTAAGATGGCAGTAGAACTATATGAAACACTAAAACCTGACATACTACTAATGGATATACGAATGGATACAATGACAGGTCTTAGTGGAGCGGAAATAATTCTAAAAAACCACAAGGATGCTAAGATATTATTTCTTACTACAGTTTTGGATGATGAATACATTATAAAAGCTTTAAATATAGGATCTAAGGGTTATCTTTTGAAGCAAAACTTTGAAAGTATAGTTACTTGTCTAAAAGCAGTACAAATGGGTCAAACAGTCTTCGGCGAGGAAATAATAACAAAAATACCATCTTTAATTACAGAAAAAAATAAACTTAAATTCTCAGACTTTGATATAAACGAAAAGGAATTTGAAATTATAGTTAAAGTGGCTAGCGGACTCAACAATAAAGAAATTGCTGAGAAATTATTCTTAAGCGAGGGTACTATAAGAAATTATATTAGTTCTATTCTAGAAAAGCTTAATATTCGTGATCGAACTCAAATGGCGATTTTTTATTATAAAAACAAATAAAATCTATAATATAAAAGAACGGGTATCCAAAATTGATATAGAATAATTTAAGTTTTTGCCAATAAGTCAGAAAGCTCTATATTAATTTTCTCATATATAAAATTTTCAGTTTCTATAGTTTTATCTACATCTTGACTTATCTCAACATTTTCCGTGAAAAATTCTATTGTGAATTTACTGCCCTTCCCATACTCGCTGAGTAAAGATATGCTTCCTCCATTCATCTCAACTAGCGATTTAACTAGTGATAACCCTATGCCACTGCCTTCATGATTTCTAGTAAAAGATTTATCTACCTGTCTGAATCTGTCAAATATTAAATCTAGATGATCTTTTTTAATGCCTATTCCAGTGTCTTTTACTGAAATCTTTACGCTATTATCTTCAACAATAACATTAACAAATATGGTACCGCCTTTTGGTGTGAATTTTATAGCATTTGATAATAAATTCAACATAATTCTTTCTATACTATCTACATCACAACTGATTATTTTCTCTTCTATATTTGTATCGAAAATAATGTTAAGGCCATTACTTTCTACATAATTTATAACTGAAAGAGCACTATCCTCGACTATAGATATTATATTATACTTACCAGTACGGATGCTAAAATATCCAGCATCTATTTTTGTAATATCTAATAAATTATTAACTAATTTTAATAATCGGTAACAATTTTGCTTAATTACTTTATAAATTTTATCTAAGTCACTTTCTTGTGATTTAGAGTTTATTTCAAGTAGTTGTATAGTTCCTAAAATTATGGTTAAAGGTGTTCTAAGTTCATGAGATAAATTTGCAAAAAAATCTTCCTTTAATTTATCCAGTTCTATACTAGCTCTCAATTTTTTCTCTTCGAGTTCAATTTTTTTTTCTAGTTCTGCAATTCGTTTTTTTTCAGTAATATTTTTACACAAATTCAATACACATATTATGTTATTTATTTTAATAGGTGTTGAAAGTATTTCCAGTTCAATCTTTCGTCCATTTTTCATGAAAAGCACTTCTTCTACTAAGGGTTCAAATTCTGTTTCATTAAGGGCATTCTCGAGTCGTGCAGGCCCTATTACATCTTTATTTAAATTAATGAAATCTTCCACTGGATTCCCTATTAGCTCAGAAGAATCTTCTAAATCGAAAAGCTCTTTTACTTTGCTATTTGCATAAATGAATTTAAGCTTTCTATGAATAAAAATAGCGTTAGGGGAGGCTTCTATAATTGCTTCATACATTTCAAGTGTATATTCTCGTTCTTTTATGGAATTCTTATTAGTTATTGCTATTACTAATGCCGTTAAATTTATAATTAACAATAATGTAATTATAAATATCATAGTAACATAACTTAGTTTAATTTTTTCACTGTATAAAAATAACCATATAAATACCATAAAACAATTTATACAGCTTAAAATAATAGTATAATGTACAGGACTTATCTTTGATAATTTCATAAAGTTTCCTCCAGAAGTTTCGGATAGATACTGACTTCATTATACAAGTATTCTACAAATATGTCTATATTTATTTAAGTCTCTACGAGGCTACTAATCTAGAATTTGCCTTAGAGAAACAGATTGCTTCAACTATTTGAGGGCTTTTCAAAAATGATTAGGGGATATATAATAATAGTAAGATTTAGATGGAATTAATGACCTTTATCTAAAAATATAAGATATATCCGGAGGTGTAAATTTATGAAGATTTTCCATACAGGGGATTGGCATATAGGTAAATCTGTTAATGGATTTTATATGACTGAGGACCAAGAAGTTATAATGAAGCAACTTTATGAAGAGATTAAAAAGGAAAAACCAGATGTTGTATTAATAGCCGGTGATTTATATGATAGATCAGTTCCACCTGTACAAGCTATAGAATTACTTAACAAGGTATTAGGTAAAATAGTTAAGGAGTTAAAGACCCCGATAATAGCGATAGCTGGAAATCATGATAGTAATGAAAGAATAGATTTTGCCAGCGAACTTTTAAGGGAAAGTGGTTTATATATTAGTGGAACTTTAAAAAGTGAAATACAAAAGATTACTATTAATGATGAACATGGTCCAGTAAACTTTTACCCTATTCCTTATGCAGACCCACCAGTAGTTAGAGATTTGTTTGAGGATGAAAGTATCAGAAATCATGACGATGCTATGAAGAAGATAGTAGATTCTATTGTTAATAATATAAATAAAGATGAGAGAAATGTGGCAATCGCACATGGATATGTTTCATATATGAAAAATGATGGTGAGGTAACTGCACCGCTCGAGGAATGCGAATCAGAGAAGCCATTATCAATTGGGGGAACAGAACTTATTAATGCAGCTTATTTTCATACTTTTAGTTATACTGCCCTTGGTCATTTACATGGACCGCAAAAGGTTGGAACAAACAAGATGCGATATGCTGGGTCGCCTTTAAAATACTCTTTCTCAGAAACCAAACAAAAAAAGGGCATAACTATTGTAAATTTAGATGATAAGGGCGAAGTGGAAATAGACTTTCATGAGTTTAAGCCGAGAAGAGATTTTAGAATTATTACAGGAGAATTAAAAGAACTAATAAAGAATGATGTAAGCAGTTTAGATAATAAAGAGGACTACATAAAGGTAGTGTTAAAAGATAAGGGAGAAATTTTAGATCCTATGTCAAAGCTAAGAAGTGTTTATCCGAATGTTATGGAACTTACAAGAGAAGATAGGATAAAAATAACAAGTACAGGAACAGTAGCAATTAATGTACGAGAAAAATCTAAGCTTGGCCTTTTTGATAACTTTTATGAGGACATAATAGGTGAAAAGTGTTCTGAAGAGGAGACCGAGGTTATGGTGAAAATCATAGAAAAGGCTGAAAAAGGAGGTTTATAGTAATGAAGATTCGTAAGCTTATAATAAATGGATTTGGACCCTATGCAACAAAACAAGAATTAGATTTCGAAAAAAATCTGCAAGATAAAAACATGTTTGTTATTACAGGAAACACTGGAGCCGGGAAAACAACAATTTTTGATGCTATAAACTTTGCACTGTATGGTGAGGCAAATGGTTGTGATAGGGAGCCAAAATCACTTAGAAGTGACTTTGCAGACCTTAAGACGCCTACTGAGGTTGAACTTTGGTTTTCATTAAGAGAAAAGGAATACTATGTAAAAAGAACACCATCATATATAAAGCCTAAACAAAGAGGGGATGGCTTTGTAGAAAACAAACCTAGTGCTGAGATTAAACTTTCTAAGGATAAAACAGTAACAGGTGTAAATCAAGTAACTAAAGAAGTAGAAAATATTCTTGGTATAACCACAGAACAATTTAAACAATTAGTAATGATACCACAGGGAGAGTTCAAGAGACTTTTAAATGCGAAAAGTGATGAAAAAGAAGATATATTTAGAAAAATATTTGGAACAGAAATTTTTCAAAGTATCCAAAATAACATAAAGGAACAATCAAATAAACTAAAAAGAAGCATTGAACAGGTTGAGAGAGATAGATCGAATAAAATAAGAAGTTTTATTTGCAGTGGAGTGGATGATGGATTATTTAGGCTAATAAATGCTGATAAACACAATATAGAACTTGTAATGAGCTGTTTTTATAAATTTATCGAAGGGGATAGGGAGAAAGAAAAGAAGTTAGAAGAAAAAATAGAAGAAACCCGTAAGCTTATAGATAAAATATCAAGTGAAAAGACTCTTGGTGAAGCTAATAATAAGAGGTTTTACAACTTAGAAAAAAACAAGGGAGAACTAGACAAGCTTAATCAACAGGTTGAACAGTTTAAAAATAAAGGCAGTGTGCTTTTTAGAGGTAAGAAAGCTCTAACTGCTAAAAGGTATGAAGATAAGTATAATGACAAAAATAAGGAAATCAAGGAATTAAAAAAAGAAATAGAAGAAATAAATAAAAAAATAGAGATATATACTGAAAGTTATAAAAAAGCTGAGAAGAAGTTTAAAGATGAGCAAGGCAAGGAAAACGAAAAAAGTCAGTTGATTAAGGATATGGATGAAAACCAAAGACTAAAGGATAAGGCCAATGCATACGAAAAAAACAAGGTTATCCTAGAGAGTTTAGATAAAAAAGTTAAAGAAATAAAAGACAGAATAAAGGCAATAGGGTTAAACAGCGCCCAAAATGATAAAAAAATAGAGCTAATTAATAATGAGTTAGAAGAGATTAAAAAAGCTAAAGAGGAAAATGGAACCTTAAAAATTAAACAAATAAATGAAAGCAACAAAAAAGATAAATTAGACAGACTTCGTAGTGATATTAATTTATGGATTAATGAGGATGGAAAACATAAAAAAGCCACAGAGAATTTCAAAGAAATAGATGGAAGATTTAAAGTGTTAAAGGAAGAATTTGAACTCTTAGAAGATACATTTAGAAAAAACCAAGCTGGAATACTTGCAAGTAACTTACAAGAAGGAGCATCATGCCCGGTTTGTGGATCAATTCATCATCCGAACCTTGCTAAATTAGAAAATAGTGAAATAACTGAAGAGGCTGTAAAAATCAGTAAAGAATCTCTAGAACAGGTTAGAGATCAAAGGGATAAAAATTTAAATGAATTAACGAATATTAACTCTTCATTAAAATCTATAAATGAAAATTCTATTACACCTGGTGTTAAAGAGCTACTAAATAAAGGGGACAATTATCAAGTTATGGATATCAGCGCTGAGGTAAATGTGCTAGTTACAAGTAATACTGCCATACTATTAGAGCTTAAAAATAAAATGCAAATCTTAAGTACTATGATTAATAAAGAAAGTGAAAAAATACAAGCCAGGGATATTACCCAAAAAAACAATGAGAACTTAAGAAGTGAACTTGAACTAAAGAATGAAGAACATGTTTTAGAAGATGGGAATTTACGTGCGGCAAAAAATACCTTAGATAGTATAAAAAATGATTTTAAGGGTGAAATGAAAAATGTAGGAAAACTAGTTCAAATTGGAATAGATTTAAGTGAGAGGCAAAAGGCTCTTAAAAAAACATATGAAGATGCAGAAAGTGCCTTTAGCAAAATAAAGGGTAACCTGGACCAAGAGATGGGAAGAAATAAAAGAACAAACGAAATGAAAGAAAATGCAGATGAAGAATTTAAGAAAGCAGTAAGTGTATTCAAAGAAAATGTATTAGAACTAGGGTTTAGTGGATACGACGATTATAAGAGCAGTAGTTTAACTGAAGAAAAAATTGAGAATCTTGACGTGGAAATAAATGAGTTTAATATTAATTTATCTGGTGTGAAAAAATTGTATGAAGCATCATTAAAGGAAATTGAAGGGTTAATAAGAGTTGATTTGGAAATATTAAAAGACAAATTAGTAAGCGAAGATATTATATTCAAATCATTAAACAAAGAACAAATGGAGCTATTCGCGAGAATAAGAAATAATAGTTTAATGCTTGAAGATTGTGAAGAGTATAGTAAAAAGATAGAAATTGATGAAAAGAAGTATGAAATAGTAGGCAAATTATCAAACATTATTAATGGTGATAACTCTAAGAAAATAAGCTTTGAAAGATATGTGCTAGCTGCATATTTTGAGGATATTATTATGGCTGCAAACATCAGGTTCAATAAAATGACCTCAGGTAGATTCGAATTATTAAGAAAGCAAGAAATTGGTGATAAAAGAAAAGGCCAAGGCTTAGAACTGGAGGTATTTGATAATTACACAGGAAAAGCAAGAGATGTGAAGACACTATCAGGTGGAGAAGGTTTTAAAGCTTCATTATCTATGGCGTTAGGCTTGGCTGATGTAGTTCAAGCTTATGCTGGTGGCATACAATTAGATACTATGTTCATAGATGAGGGATTTGGAACTCTAGACCCAGAATCCCTAGATAATGCAATAGAATGTCTTATGGATTTGCAAAAGGACTCAAGATTAGTTGGTATAATATCTCATGTACCAGAACTTAAAGAAAGAATAGATGCAAGACTTGAGGTAAGTTCTACAAGTAAGGGTAGCATGGCAGAATTTAAAGTTTGATTATATAAAGATGCCACTTGACATGTGGTGGAATCATAAGCTTTTAAAGAAGTAAAAAAAAAGAAAAACCTTTAGTTTTTCTTTTTTCTTACAATTTGATGAACAAAAATAGTTCCTTCTGGTTTCACTATATGAGTAAACTCAGGATTAATTGACTCTATGAAAGTTTTAAACCATGAAAATCTAAGAGAATATAAAGTCTCTACGTTTGCGCCTCCGATTTCCCAATAACCTTTGTGTAAGCATTTCATATTCTTCCATTCTAGTATATCAACTTCTTTTATAGTCACAACATTTACATTATCACAAGGCATACCTTCTAGTATATATGCGTTAAGTGCTGCATAAATATTAGGAGCAGTATCACTTTCATAAGTCCCTTTTGCTATATTTGCAAGTTCACTAGCCTGATTATTAAATACGTTAAATGCAATGGTCTCTGCCTTTTCACCGAATTTTTTAATTAAATCACCTAAGAGTTTAGCCTGACGAGTTTCAGCTCGTGCTATTTTATCCTGTAGCCATCCATGTATATTATCTGAATCAATCAAATCTTCGATAAGGCCATTCCCTATTGGGCTACCATATTTTTCATTGATATTACGTACAAGAGTATTCACTTTTTCTCCATAAATCTCACCATATGAACTTATTAAATCCTTTTCTAAATCCTCTGTTACCTTAATTTTATTGAATAAAAATCCGTGAATTGGTGCTAAAAATCTGCTCATTATAAATTCCTCCTTAATATTTTAAATTACTATAAATACTTCTTTTCCAGCTCTTCTAAAACTCTTATATATCCATTTTGCAGCTGATTTTTAGTTGCCTCGAGTTCAATATCTTCACAACTTACATTTACACCTTCCATGTCATCAGCGCTTAATGCTCTTCTAGCAAAGCTATATATAAGAGTATCTTCTTTATCAATATGCCTTGTTAGAAGATCAGCATAGCATACGGAATTTGCTATTATATCCACTCGTGAATCTAAGTCTCCATTTTTAACTCTTAAAAGAGCTTCCTCCAAAAGCCTAATATGTTGTCTTCCCAAATCATGTTCTATATACATTCCGGATAAAGGTCCTTTTACCATCTTCTGTCCAAGCTTATTTTCCATCTGCTTAAAAAGAACAACTTCTTCCTTATTGTGATGATGTTTATCGGCATAATTTCTAACAAATAGAATCATTTTTTCGTATGAAACAAAATCAACAGTGTTGGTATTTAATATTTCTAAGCTTAATTTTCTGAATAATGTTAACCCTCGCATAATATATTTATGTTCATCCATCATTAAATCTATAGCATTCATAATTAACCCTCCTAATTTATTGATTCAATATTTATTTTATATAATAATTATATTATTTACTTCCATACCAATATAATACTAGTTATTATAATATAAGACGGTAACCTATGTTACAATTAGATAATAAATTTTATTATGACATTTTTTATATGTTATAATGTTGATTTAGAATGATAGTTTAGAGGAGTTTAATTACTTGAACCATAATACGTAAAGAATACCTGTAGGCATGAAAAATCCTACTGGTGGAGATCTAAATGTAATGCTGAATTCTATTAAAGCCGCTCAGATTGATCATACCTTTATATATAATGGATTGGAAGTTAAAACAGAGGGAAATCCTCTTGCACATGCTATTTTAAGGGTATCTGTAGATTCTTATGGTAGAAACATTCCAAACTATCATTATGAAGATTTGATTAGGATTGCTAGGGAATATGAAAAACAGAAGCTTTTAAACCCTTCTATTATTGTGGATACTAGTCATGCGAACTCAATGAAGCTTTATGAAGAACAACCAAGAATAGCTAGAGAAGTGTTAATGAGTAGGAAATATGATCCTTTACTTAAAAAAATGGTAAAAGGATTTATGATAGAAAGTTACCTCGAAGAAGGTAAGCAAGATGTAGGTAGTGGCGTTTATGGAAAATCCATAACCGATGCATGTCTAGGATGGGGAAACACAGAAAAATTGATTTATTATATTGCTGAAAATTTATAGAGGTAAGCGTGCTAATTATAATGTTAATTAGCACGCTTACCTTTAAAGTATTTTTTGATGTCTTAAAAAAACATGGTTTCGACCCGCATTTTTGGCCCTATAAAGTTCTTCATCAGCAATTAAGTACATATCCTGAGAACTTATAAAATCTGAAACATAGCCATATATTCCACCTATACTAATTGTTACTGGATGACATTCATCATTCCAAATATAATTAAGGTTTAGTTCCTCAATAGAAATTCGAAGTAGTTCTGCAAAGGCTAAAACATCCTTATACTCAGCGGCTTTTATAAAACATATAAATTCTTCTCCACCCAATCTTCCAAGTATTCCAGAGCGGGTTCCAAACATATTATTTAAACAAGATGCAATTTTCTTAAGACAATTATCACCTTCAAGATGTCCATGATAATCATTATAACGTTTAAAATAATCAATATCTATCATTAAAAGGGATGAATTTATTGACTTTATTTCACTTTTACTCCACACCTTAGAAAGATAATTATTAACCCCTCTCCTGTTGGGTATATTAGTAAGTTCATCAGAAATCACCTCTACATTTAAATTTCTATTTGTTTTTTCCATTGTATCTAGTAGTGCGTTTTTATTCCCAATATCCGTCTCCAATTGCTTATTTAACTTTGTAATCTTTTGGACTTCCTCACCGCTAAAGAGTTTGCTAAGCTCAATTTTTATTATTTCAAGCTTATGGGATATTACTGCAGTTTCTATTTCCTGTTCCATTAAATGATATTTTTTATAAAACACAAGTGATAATTTGAAGTCTTCTTTTCTTTCATAAAATCCAGTTATGATTTTATAAATCTTACTTAACTTCTTTCTTGCATTTATTTGTTCTCCATATTTAATTGCCTTATTAAGATGCTCTAAAAATATATCTTCATTATCAAGCGCTTCAAGTTGTGCGAGGTTTATAAGTACATCTATTATAAAATATTTATTTCCTATTCCCTCTAACCTAGTAAGAGCATTATAATAACATTCCCTCGCCGTGTCATATTCTTTCTGGAGAAAATAAATTTTTCCGATGCTATTTTCAACCTCTGATAGAGCAGTTATATCATCGTGCACAATTAAAATATCATAACTTTTTTTATAATATTCAAAGCTAGATGTATAATCTTTATTTATAAAATATATCTCGCCTATATTTCCTAATATAACTGCTATGCTACTTATATAGTTATATTTTTCGCATAGTGTTAGGGCTTTATTATAATAAATTAATGATTCTGAAGCATTGCCAACTTCTTTATAAACCTCACCTATATTGTTAAGGATTTTACTTAGTGTAAGATATTCTTCTGTTTCTTCTAGAAGATGTAATGCTTTTAAAAAATTCTCGAGTGCTCGCTCATACATGGCATTATAAAAATGCGCAATTCCTATGAGGTTTAAAGTGCCAGCTAAATCTAAGGGATTATCATACATCTTAAATAGCTTAAAAGCATCTAAAGCATAATTAAAACAATCATTTATCTTTGTCATCGACCTACAAGCTAATGCCATGGCAAAGAGAGCATAAGCCTCTTCTAACTTTAACTTATTCTTCTTTGCGGTATTATAAGCTTCCACGCTCATAGCAAAAGCAATGATTGGCTGCGTAAACGATATTTTCTTTGATTCTTTAATTTTATTCATTATCATTTCTGAAATATTCACTATAAGTATCTCCCTACTTTTGTATAATTAGTCTGTTGCATTTATATATTTATAATTCTACATAATATATTTTTCCCCTCTATATTTAAAATAAATGATTAATTTAAAATATCTTGTCGTAACTCTTCTTATTTTACATTAAATATTTACTAAGAAAAATTTGCGTTACATTTTACTCGCAAAAGAATATATTGAAATATAATAATAAAATGAAGAAGGGCATATATGAATAACATAGATTATCGGTCAATTAAAGGAATGTTCGACGGATGTATAGCTCGGCATGGGTTAAGTGAGGAAAAAGATGAGCTTTTGGATATTACGGCAGCACTTCTAATAAAAACTCATAAGGACAATTCAATTTTACCTATAATAGTAGATACTATTTTTTTCAGAAATAGAGAAGGTCTTTTTAACCATGATTTAATATGGTCATTTTTTGAAGCACGAGATCCATATAGCTTAATGTTAATCGCGAATTATTTACATTCAGATGACACGCGTGATACTGAATTAGCATATAAACTTTTAGACTTTGTACCTTCCATAAATATGAGAAATGGAAGAGAAGATAAAAATCAATATACGAATTTATTCTACTGGATTCAAGAGAATTACCGTTTTCTATATTTTACGGGAGAAAGTTTTCAAAGAACTAGTAACCCTACACCTTATAAAATAGATTTAGATGCAAAATATGATAGGGGGCTCGTAAATGATTATAGTTTCTAATAATTTATTTAAAGCTTATGATTATATAAATGAATACAAACCCAATAATATTGAAAGAGAAATTATTACTAAGATGGATATAAGTAAAGAAAGGTATGAGTATAATTCATTAGAACAATTGCAGTTTGAGTTAACATTAAGAAAAAATATTGTTATTGCATCAGTAGATGTTAATGAAAGTGATATGTCATTTAAAGTTTTTCGTAAATCAATATGCAATAAGAAGTATTGGGAACGAACTGATGAAGGTGGATTTTTACTTAAAAAAGGAATAAAACCCAGTGTAGCGATTAAAGATATTTCTATAAATAGTTCTAAATATGGTACTGAATGTGCTACCGCAATGATAATAGTTTATTATCAGGCGTTACTTAATACTTTCCCTGAAAAGCTTTTTAATGAGTCATTTACCAAAATACATTTAATGAATTGGCATTATATAGACAATTTGCTTTATGAAGCGGGTTATATAGAAAAACAAAGTGATTATCTACCTGGAGATAGAAGATATGTTTATAATCCTGATGTAAATCCATCAACTCCTGAGTGGCAAGGGGAAAACATTATAGACCTTGGTGGTGGACGTTATTATGGGCATGGGATAGGCATTGGGAGCGTTTATGAAGTAATTAGTGAACTAAATGAACAGAGAAAAGATAATGCCACCGTGTCAGCTTATTTATTAGATTCAGCTGCACGCCTGGATTTCAAAAATTTAGCCAATATATACTATAAATTCAAAGGAGCATCTACCATTTAAAGGAGATAATAATTCTTGTGAAACTATGTATGAGAAAATCCAGTACTAATTAGCACTGGATTTTAATTATTTGAATTTTTTAGTTATATCAATGTATTCATCAGTATCAAGCTGTCTTATATATTCATATTCTTTTAAATACATAAACCTGATTTTTGATTCTTCTTTTGGTAGATTTTGATATTCTAATTTATTACTTGAGGTTTCGATTATATCTGCCTCCATTAGCCTATCATCATCCATATTGAGTCTGAGTTTATATGTATTCGCAATGTTTTTATTAAAGGATTCAAGATGTACCGTTTGCATTATCATATTTTCACATTTTGAGCACTTTATAAACAATTGTTCTCCAACCTTTTTAATTGTTACCTTATTGTTATCACACTCTTTACATACGATAGTTCTATTCATATTATAAACACCTCTTCTACCTATATGTAATGAATTTAAAAAATATGACGGAAAAACTAGTGCCATTTTACAAAAGCTACCCATGGTTTTATACATGGGCAGCTTTTTAAGTTTATAATACAATATCGTTTGAATCATTAATATAATCTGAAAGAACTTGATTAAGATTTAGAACATTACTCATTTCGAAGTAACCAGATTTTTTGTGAATAAAGTTTACTGCTTTAACTGCACCCATTGCAAATACTTTTCTTGAAAATGATTCATGTGAAATCTCAATTTTGTCATCTTCACCAACTATCAAAACTTCATGTTTACCAATTACGCCACCTACCCTATGTGAAGTTATAGGGATTTTTTTAAAATCTATACTATCATTTCCTAAAGCTTTTTCAATCTCTTTACCTAGCTTTAATGCAGTGCCAGAGGGTGAGTCTTTTTTATGTTTATGATGTGTTTCAATAATTTGAAAATCATAATTATTTAAAATGCTTGCAGCAATATTAGCCAAAAGCATCATAGTATTTACGCCTACTGTAATGTTTGGAGCGAATACTATACCATTATGATATTTTTGTGAAAGTGTATGGAGCCCTTTAATGTTGTCTTCACTAAATCCAGTGGTGCCAATTACCATATTGACTTTCATCTTAGAAAAAATTACCGCACATTTCATAGTTGCCTCATAGTTTGAAAAATCAATAACAACATCAGGCTTTAATGTAAATATAACTTCCTCCAGGTCATCTACAGAGTAGATTTTTATACCTAGGGTACTTTTGCTCAGTAAAGTACCGAGGTCCATACCTATTTTGCTACTTAAAGGACTACAAATTGCACCTACAAGTTTAATGTTTTCTTGTTCAAGTAATACATTGGCTATTTGTTGTCCTGTTCGTCCAATTCCGAGTAAACATACCTTGATCATTAATATTCCCTCCTTATTACGCTTACTATAAAAAAATGTAATATAATAACTTAATTATAATATATAGGATGTATTAATGCAAGACGATTTAAATCTATCTAAACTCAATTTCTTCATATCGACAATATCACATTTTCCCATCACCACAAGCTCAGACATTATCTTTCCTACAATTGGTGAAAGACTAACGCCATCCCCACCTAGTCCTGTTGCAACATAAAATCCAGATACTTTCGTACTGCATAATAGGGGCAAGTTATCAGGTACTGTAGGACGAAGACCAGCAAAAGTCCTAATAACAGAAATATTGTTAAAAAATGGGAAGAAGTCTACGGCATTTTTAAGTATTTCTCTCACTGTATTGAAGCTAGTATTAGTATTATATGAAGCATTTTCACGACAACCACCTATAATTAAATTCCCCGTAGGTGCTTGGCTTAAAGTTAATCCTATATTGAGTTTAGATGTAATGCTATCTTGGTCTAGAAGCCCAGGCTGATGTTTAGCAACAATAAATTTTGCATCCATAATTTGGTGATGAATTACAAAGGGTATTTGCTCAGTAATTATTATTTGACCTCTTACAGGTAAGACAGGGATTTCTATTTCCAGCATTTTGCCTATTGTATCAGCACGGTATCCAGCTGCATTAATAACAATTGGTGTATATATTTCATGCTCATTCGTAATAACCTGGGTGATTTTACCATTTTGCGTAATTAACTTTATTACTTTATTATGGGGTAAAAATTTTGACCCAAGTTTTTGCGCGGCCTTTGTATATCCTAAAGTAAGTTTAAAAGGATATACGCTGCAGTCCTCTTTATTATAGGCACTGGCAATAACATTTTTAGCAAGTCCTGGCTGGTTATTATGTGTATCTTTATAATCAAGCATAGATATATTAAGACCCTGTTCATTTTGCTTTTCTACGAAGCTCTTTATTACAGGTACATATTTCTCTTCATTTATTAAAATCATTCCCCCTACATTACGGTAGCCAATATCATATTCCAAGGCCTTAGGAAGATTCTTATATAGCTCAGCACTTTTTGTTACCATATTAAGCATGATCCCTGATTTTTTTGATTGTAGAATTATTCCTTCATCGCAAGAACCAGAAGCACCCGCATTTAAGTTTTTCTCTTCAACTAGCACCGGTTTCATCCCAAGTGTTGATAGATAGTACATAATGGCAGTACCAATAACTCCGCCACCGATGACAACAGCATCAGCATAAAGCCTACTCATTTGTGGTTTCACTAATATATTCCTGAATTTTTACCGGTCGTGCAGGAGAGCGACTATGGGGAGGAGTAGAGGTTTTAGGGTCATAGCCTTTTGCAGCTAGTAGCTTTATAATAAGAGTGCTACATATACGACCTTGGCATAAGCCCATCCCAGCTCTAGTTAGCTTTTTGATTTCATCTAAAGTAATTGAACCACTACTAATAGCATCTTCTATTTCATGCAATGAAATTTCTTCACATCTGCATATAATAAAATCATCTTGCATTTTAACACTTCCTTCAAACTTTAATATTTCTAACTTCCATTGCAAATTTTTTTTGAATTTCTACTTCTATAACATAGGTCTTATTATGGCTAGGTGTTATTCTAACTTGATGTATTTTTCCGAGTGTAACCACTTCACCTAATCTATTTAAACACTGAACTTCTGAGCCTTCTATTGGAATAGGAAAAAACTCATAGGGAATTTTAACTAAGGACGTTTTAGGAGTAAAGTTCATATCTACAACAAATATTGCAAGTCCTGGGCAGTGCGAAATGCATAGGCCGCAGCCTTTGCATTTTAGAGTATCAAGAATAGGTTTATTACTAATGCTTTCTCCAATAGTTATGGCACCGAAGGGACAAGATTGTTCACAAGGATTACAGGGGATACACTCAAAACATTCAATAACTGCCAGAGGCTTTTTATTAAGGTCATCTAGAGAAGGTATGCCGTATCCTGGGTTCACTATTTATTCCTCCCTTTGGATCTTAATTGTTTTAGACCACTTCGAATATCATTAAGTATCTTTTTCGTTGCTTGAGTATCAATACAATATCCAAGGTCCGCTGCACAGCAAAGACCTGCTAAACGACCTTCCTCCATAGCGATACTGGCTTCTTCGATTCCAATCATATCTCCAGCTGCATAAATATTTTTAATAGATGTTTCCATATTTTCATTTACTACAGGTATATACCCACATAAGGTAGAGTTGTAATCTAGAGTGCAGTCTATCATTCTTACCAGTTCGGTAGAAGGGGCTAGACCTACTGCGAGGCATAGGGTGTCTGCATCGAATTGTATTTCAGTAGACGGAATTTTGTCGAAATTTTCATCTACCTTTATTAACTCTATTTTTTCAAGATGATCTTTACCTAGCGCCCTATTTATCGTATATCCTAGCATAAATGGAATCCCGGATCGTCTAAGCTTTGCAGCATGAACACTGTAGCCGGTTATTTCTTTAGAAGCTTCAATAATAGCTTTTACGTGAGCGCCGGCTTGAAGTAAATGATAACTTACAATGAGACCTACATTACCGGAGCCTATCATATATATTTCCTTACCAGGAATTACTCTATGAATATTTACCATGGTTTGTGCAGCGCCGGCACCCATTACACCAGGAAGCGTCCAACCAGGAAATGCTAGGGGCTTTTCGGTGGCACCACAGCATAAGATAATTTTTTTTGGATTTATTTCTTGGTAAACTCCATTTCTTATAACCGCCAAAGTATTATGTTCATCTATGCCGATAACCCTTGTATTAAGCATTATTGAAACGCTGCTTTTTTTTGCTAGAGTTAAGAGCTTTTCTCCAATTTCATAACCTCTAAAGCCTGCCATTTGCTCTTTTGAACCGAAAAATTTATGAATCTGTTTGAAGAGTTGGCCTCCAGGTAATGTATTTTCATCAATAACAAGAGTTTTAACACCATGAATCGAAGCTTCAATAGAGGCAGAGAGACCAGCAGGGCCTGCGCCAATGATAACAAGATCAAAATTATTCATGTAAGCCCTCCCATGTACCGTTTCCTACCTGGGTTTTTATTTGCATCCCGTCGCGGACATAAGTGACACATGTTCGTACATTGGGGATGCCATCTACAATCATTAAGCAGTCATTACATCTTCCTATAGCGCAGAAAAGCCCGCGGGGCTCATGTCGTTTTCTTGTGTACCTGCATACTTTTATACCATTCGCTAAAAGTGCTGAGGCAATAGTATCACTTTCTAGGGCTACTAACTTTCTATCATCAACATAAATGGTTATTTTATTATGGTTTTTCAATTTTCCTAAAATGGGATGGGTTATGACTCTCACTAATTATCACCTCTTTTATATGTTAACTAATCTTTACTATATTCTATGAGAATGAATATTAAATGTGTACTTTGTTAATTATTTTTTAGAATATAGTTAACAAAAGAACTGATGTAATTAAATTACATCAGTTCTTTTGATTTACTATTTATGATAATTTTTATTTGTAAAGGTTCCATCAGAAATATCTTGAAAAGCCTCTTTAAGTTCCTTTTGGGTATTCATAACAATTGGTCCGCCCCATGCAATAGGTTCTTCTAATTTTATTCCTGAAAAAACAAGGAAACGAAGCCCTTTATCTGATGCTGCACTAAATAATTCTTCACCATTATTAAAAAGCACTGCTCTTTTACTAGAAATTAAATTCTCATATGAATGCTCAAACCAACCTTCACCTTCTACGATATAAATAAATAACGTGGCGTCTTGGTTAGTTTTAAATTGCCATTTTGCGCCGGCTTTCATGTCCACGTCCAAAAATAACATTTTCACATGATCGCCTTGGACAGCTCCTGGGGTACCCATATAATCACCTGAAATAATTCCTATTTCACAACCGTTCTCATGAATTTTAGGTACCATATCTGAGGTTATATCTCTGTACTTTGGATCTGTCATTTTATTCTTTTTAGGTAAATTAAGCCACAATTGAACACCTAGCATTCTCTCGGATAATTTAGGCATTTCTTCATGAAGGATTCCTCCGCCGGCTGTCATCCATTGGCATCCACCATCAGATATGTTTCCCTTGTTTCCTAAACTATCTTTATGCTCTATGTTCCCATTTATAAGATAGGTAACCGTCTCAATTCCCCTATGAGGGTGCAATGGAAAACCTTTTAGATAATCAGCTGAGTCATAGGAATCAAAGGCATCTAACATTAAAAATGGATCGAATTCCTTAACATCTGGGTAACTAATTACTCGAGTTAGTTTAACTCCGGCCCCATCATACTGATTGGTTCCAGTTACTACTTTACGTATCGTCCTAGTTTGCATAATATTATACCTCCATTTTTTAGATATATAAGTGTAGTATAATTCATTTCGTTAATTATTTATACAAAAAAAGGTGTGAAGAATTTTTATATGGTTAAAACTTAATCCATATTAGAGAGTATGTCAAAAAATAGCTTGACTATGTAATAAAAAAACAGTAAAATGAAAAATATAAATACAATAACAGAAAAATGACTAGAATGTTATAATAAAATTCAATTTTCAACAATACATGATCAATTTAAAATTATTTTTAATCTATTAGAATAAGCAACTACAAGGTTAAAATATAATATATGAAAATAAATTATAAAATAATGTATTAGCTTAAAATGAATCATTTAAACTTAAAAATTCATTTGCACTTAATGTTATAAAATTTTACAGTAATTCTATATGGTAAATATATATATATATGTATACAATAATAAAAAATTAAATTAATTTATTGCGAGTGGTAGAATCAAATGTTATAATATAGAAGTATATTCTAATTTTTGAAAAATATAAGTTTTATGGTTAAAAAGGTAAGATAAAAAAAGGGGGATATAAAATGAAGAAAAATGTTAAAGTGTTAATTGCTGCTGTAATGGTTATGGGGTTATTTGTAGGATGTGCGAATAAGCCGGCAGAAAAAGCGCCTGGTGATGAGCCAGAAAAAAAAGCAGAACAGGTTTTTATTAATCTAGGAACAGGTGGAACCGCTGGAACATATTTCCCATTAGGTGGAGCTTTTGCAGAAATATGGAACAATTCAATTGACGGTATCAATGCCACAGCTCAAAGCACGGGGGCATCAGTAGCGAATATTAACTTATTGAAAGATAAAAAAATCGAAGTGGCCATCGTACAAAATGATGTTGCCTGGTATACAGAAAATGGGGGAGAAATGTTTAAAGATGCTAAGTATCCCGATATAAGAGGCTTAGTTACCTTATATTCTGAACCTCTTCAAATTATTACCACAGACCCAAGCATTAAAACAATAATGGACTTAAAAGGTAAGCGAATTGCAGTTGGAGCTATTGGTAGCGGTGTTGAAGCCAATGCTAGACAAATCATAGCAGCTGCTGGACTCGATTTCGAAGAAGATATCGATGCAAAATTTCTTTCGTTTTCTGAGGCATCATCAGGATTAAAGGATAAACAAGTAGATGTTGCATTCCTTACAGCAGGAATTCCTACGGCGGCTCTTCAAGATCTTGGCGCGCAAAATGATATAACTGTAGTACCTGTAGACGGTGCCATTGCAGAAAAATTAATGGCAGACTATAAATTCTTCACGGAATTTACAATACCTGCTAATACTTATAATGGACAAACTGAGGATGTTAAAACATTAACTGTTAAAGCGATGTTAGTTGTAAACGCAGATTTGGACGAAGATATAGCTTATCAAATGGTAAAATCTATATACGATAACCAGGACAGAATAATAGCAGCCCATAACGTAGGTAAAAATATTACAAAGGAAACAGCTTTAGATGGAATGTCTGTTAAAGTACATTCAGGAGCTGCAAAGTACTTTAAAGAAGAAGGAGTCGCAAAATAAGGAGATTGAAATTCAATGACCTACTTTAATGGTAAGGGCACCTTGGGGAAAAAAATATTTATTGTACTAGTTGTACTTATGGTGTTATTATCAATAAAAATTGTTACCCATGGAAAAGTACTGATTGTGGAAGATCTAGAGGGGCAGGCTAAAACTGAGTTTTATCTGCCAGATAAAACCTTTACTTTGGGATATATTCATTCTGTGGAGTTAACACCGGCAGAAGAATTGTTTAGAGTAGGACAAGACAATACACTCATGCTTTATGAAACCATCTATGAATCCTATGGGGTAGGCCTGCCCTTCTTAAAAGAGGAAGGGGAGCTTGATATAAAGGATGGGAAGTTTATATTGAAAATACAAAGGTCTATGGATTCAATTAAACTAAGAGTATCACCAATTCCAAAGCACTGGCTAAGTATAGGAGATGAGCGCTTTGAGCTCATACAATTAATAGAAAAGCCAAAGGATTTAGTTGAAATATATGCTGTGGATAGATGGGGATTAAAAGTTTTTGGTAAATTCTATAAAATTTATTAATGGGTAGTTATTCTTAAACCTCTTTATATACAAAGGGGTTTAAGAACCATTTTAATTGTTCACAAAGTTCCACATAATATTTATTAGAATAATAATAAGAAGATATCGGGAAAGGGGACAAAAATGAATAAAGATAAACAGCCTGTAGCTGTTGGAGTGAATTCAGAAGAAGCCAATGATTTGCTGAAAAAATATGATAAAGGTTCGAACTTTCGTGAACTTAAGGGTGTTTCAGGTAAAATATTATCCGCCATCTTAATATGTTTTACCCTTTTTCAATTATACACTGCAATTTTTGGGATAATGGATGCCATGTTACAAAGGGCAATTCACTTGGCCTTTGGACTTAGTTTAGTCTATCTATTTTATCCAACTAAGGGATCGTGGTCTAGGAAAAAAATGCATCCCGTAGATATAGGGCTTGCGATTACAGCGGCAACGACATGCATCTATGTAGTTGTTTTTTATAAAGATTTGGTATATAGAGCGGGCAGGGTAACTACCATGGATATGATTGTTGGATCCATAGCAATTTTATTAGTGCTTGAAGCTGCAAGGCGGGTAATCGGATGGCCTATGGTAATTATTGCACTAGCATTCATCGCATACGCCCTACTTGGCCGTTATGTTCCAGGAAAGTTAGCCCATAGAGGGGTTGATATAGAGAATTTGGTTCAACAATTATTCTTTACTACGGAAGGAATATTTGGAATACCCATAGGTGTTTCATCCACTTTCATTTTTATGTTCTTGTTATTTGGAGCTTATCTTGAAAAAACAGGAATGGGTGAATTCTTTATAGACTCAGCCAATGCCATTGCAGGTTTTGCACCAGGAGGTCCAGCAAAGGTTGCTGTACTATCCAGTGCATGCATGGGTACACTTACTGGAAGTTCAGTTGCAAATGTTGTTGGAACAGGAAGTTTTACAATTCCAATGATGAAGAGATTAGGTTACAAAAGTGAATTTGCGGGAGCGGTTGAAGCCACAGCGTCCACAGGGGGACAATTAATGCCTCCAATTATGGGAGCAGCAGCATTTTTAATGGCTGAATTTACCAACACTCCTTATATAAAGGTTATTAGCGCGGCTGCCATTCCAGCTTTATTATATTATTTTGGTGTTTGGGCTGGCGTTCACTTTGAAGCAAAAAAACTGGGACTTAAGGGAATACCTAAGAATGAATTGCCTAAATTCTCTCATGTTATGAAGACAAGAGGCCACCTTATAATTCCAATTATTACTGTTATGTATTTATTAGTGGCGGGATATACCCCTCTTAGAGCTGCATTAGGTGCAATTCTTACGGCTATTGTAGTAGCTAGCATAAAGAAAGAGACAAGACTAAGTTTTAAAGATATTGTTAGTGGACTTGAAAAAGGAGCGAAAAGTGCTTTAACAGTTATTGCCGCATGTGCTTGTGCAGGAATTATAATCGGAGTGGTTACCCAAACAGGTCTAGGACTTAAAATGGGATCTATTTTGGTAGGTATGGCAGATGGTAAGCTTATACTAACATTATTTTTCACCATGTTAACTTCCTTGGTACTAGGCATCGGTGTACCTACTACTGCTAATTATGTTATAACAGCCACCATAGCGGCACCAGCATTGGTGATGTTAAACGTTCCTGTGCTAGCAGCGCATATGTTTGCCTTTTACTTTGGAATCATTGCTGATGTAACGCCACCTGTGTGTCTAGCGGCTGTGGCAGCGGCAGGTGTGGCAAAGTCAGAGCCTATGAGGACGGGGGTGCAGGCGGCCAGATTAGCCATAGCTGCATTCATCATACCTTTTATTTTTGTATATAGTCCCCAATTGCTATTAATTGATGTGACACCATTTCATTTGGTTGTAATTGTAGTAACAGCAATAATTGGGATCATATGTATTGCATCTTCCCTAACTGGTTATTTTAAGACGAAAATGTCTATTATTGAACGTATTATGTTCTTAATAGGTGGGGTTTTATTGGTTACAACTAATTTAGCAGCAAATTTAGTTGGCATAGTCTTATTAGCAGGGGTATATATGCTTCAAAGATCTAAGGATAAAAGGAATTTTGATAAAAATAGTTTGGTAGTATGAAAAATATGATTTTGAATTATCACCACAATAGGAAAAGGTATAACAAAATTTTGTTATACCTTTTCCTATAAAAGATGATAATTTATATTGAATCATAACCAATCTGTAAAGCCTTCATATTTTTTTCTATGGTTGCTTTAGGAACTCTTTTTGCAACTGCATTTTGAATGGATTCAAGAGAAACTACACCTGTCACTTTTACTAAAAGGCCTAAAGCAACAATATTTGTAAATAAATTTTTTCCAAGCTCCTCCACAGCCAAACGAGTCATTGGTACTTTGACTACATTTGCGTGAGTGGGAGAATTAGGAACTAAGTCTTCATCAATAATAAGAACTCCTTGATCACAAAGACCTGCAGAATATTTGTCGGCAGCCTGTTGTGTTAGAGCTAGTACTATATCTGGTTTAGTTACTTTAGGATGATAGATGGATTTTTGGTCTATTATCACTTCCGACTTTGAAGCGCCACCGCGTGCTTCTGGACCATAAGACTGAGATTGTACCACCTGAGAACCTTCCATAACAGCTGCTTCCGCTAGGATAATCGCTGCTGTAATTACACCTTGACCACCGGAACCACATAATCGTATTTGTAGCATTATTTTTCCTCCTTGGCCATTTTAATGACTCTAGCATATTCTGCGGTATATTCAGGTGCCTCTTTCTTATATAAAATACCAATTGGATACTTGTCACACTTTTGGTCATCTGATAATTTTTCATAAGCTGCTAGGTTTACTGCATTTTCTTTCATAGACTTCAACATTTCTGATGCATCACCCATTTTATTTCTTCTACCATAAGCAACAGGGCACTGCGTGATAGCTTCTACTAGGGAAAATCCGTTACTTAAAATACCTTGAGCAATTAGATCAACTAGTGGTTTTGCATGATAAGCAGTACCACGAGCAATATAAGTAGCACCAGCACCTTTGGCAAGTTCACAAGGATCAAATGGTCGATCTATTGCTCCAAAAGGCGCGGTTGTAGCCTTTTTACCAACAGGTGTAAGACAAGATTCCTGTCCTCCAGTCATTCCATAAATACTGTTATTAAATAGTATTACTGTTAAATCAACATTTCTTCTAGCTGCATGTATAAAATGGTTACCACCTATTGCAGTACAATCGCCATCACCAGTTATTACAATGACTTTCAATTTAGGATTAGCAAGTTTAATACCAGTTGCAAAAGGTATTGCTCTGCCATGGGCTGTATGCAACGTATCAAAATCCATGTAACCAGAAGCCCTAGAAGAGCAACCAATACCAGACACAATGACTGTATTATCTTGGTCAAGTCCTAATTTTTCTGCTGCTTTAGCAATGGATTTCATTACAATTCCATTGCCACAACCTGGACACCACATATGTGGTAGATGCTCTTCGCGAAGATATTTTTCATAATTCCTCATTTTGCCACCTCCACTGTAAGTGCTTCAATTGCAACGCATATTTCCTCAGGAGTAAATATTTTTGAATTATATTTTGGAAGAGAAATTACCTGTGCCTGTCCAACGGCAGCACGAGTTACTTCTAAAACCAGTTGTCCATAATTCATTTCAGGTACAAGAATCTTCTTAACTTTTTGCGCTAAATCATTGACTACCGTGTCAGCAAAAGGCCAGATAGTCATTAATCGAATCATACCGACTTTAATTCCCTTTTGGCGAGCTATTTCTACGGCCGCGTAAGCAGTACGAGATGTTCCACCATATGCTAATACTGCGTACTCCGCATCTTCCATAAAAAATTCATCGTAATGAGTAATTTCGTCCTGAACTCTACTTATTTTTTCATGCAATCGTTTAATTGTAGATTCTGTTACGTCTGCACTAGATGTTGGAAAACCAGTTTCATCATGGATAAGTCCAGTAACATGAAAGCGATGACCAGTTCCGAAGTTAGGAACGTTTGGAACAAGATCATCCATAGGAGCATATGGCTTGTATCCCTCTTCTTTTGTGCATGTTGGCATGCGCCTTGGGTACACTTCTATATCCGACGTTTCAGGTAAAATAACACTTTCACGCATGTGACCAACTACTTCATCTAGTAGTATAATAACAGGGGTACGGAACCTCTCTGCATAATTTACGGCAAGTACGGCCACATCAAAAGATTCTCTAACTGTCCAAGGAGATAGTGCAATCATGGGATGGTCGCCATGAGTTCCCCAACGAGCCTGCATTACATCTCCTTGTGCAGGGGAAGTAGGCTGACCTGTAGATGGACCTGAACGTTGAACGTTTACAATTACGAGTGGTATCTCGGCGATACATCCATAACCGATTAATTCCTGTTTAAGAGAAAAACCTGGTCCTGAAGTAGCCGTAAGACCTTTTCTTCCAGCTAAGACTGCACCGAGTACCACTGCAATTCCAGCAATCTCATCTTCCATTTGAATAAAAGTACCTCCTAAAGCAGGAAGCTCTTTAGACATAATTTCGGCGATTTCTGTAGAAGGAGTAATTGGATATCCTCCAAAAAAATTCACACCAGCAGCTAATGCACCCTCTGCACAAGCTTCATTTCCTTGCATTAATCTAGCTTCATTCATATTTTCACCCTCTTTTCTACATAAATTGCATAATCAGGACAAAGAAGTTCACACTGTCCGCAGTTTATGCACTCTGGTTCATCAATCACATATACCTTTCCTAAGGTATCTAACGCTAAAATATGTTTAGGACAAAATGCGACACAAATGCCACATCCTTTACACCTATCTAGTTTCAAGGTGAAATTAACTTCCATAATGATCCTCCTAGTTGTTCAAGTATAGTTATTTTAAATCCAATTGAATCAGAATCAGTGTATGTCAGTATTAGATTTAATATTGTTAATATTATAACAATAGTACCGACATATATTAAAAATAGCATAGTTAGATTTGATTTGCAATAGAATATTAGTATAAATTTAAATTTTATGTACAGGCATTTTTAATAATTTAAAGCATATTATTTTAAGAAGCTCTATTAGGAGGTACATCTTTGTTTTTCATAAATTGTATATTAGAAATAATTGGAAATATTACATTATTAACAGCTTACGTAACTGGTAGTAGTTCGTTCCCTCAGCCATTAAGTGAAGAAGAAGAAAAATCCTATTTAACAAAGTTTAAGGAGGGAGATTTACTAGCTAAAGGAATACTTGTTGAACGAAATTTAAGATTAGTTGCACATATAGTAAAAAAATATTCTTACCAAGGTAAAGATGTAGATGACCTCATATCTATTGGAACCGTGGGGCTAATTAAAGCAATTGAAGCTTTTGATGTAGGTAAGGGAGTAAGGCTAGCAACCTATGCGGCAAGGTGTATAGAAAATGAGATTCTCATGCTTATTAGAAGTAATAAGAAGACAAAAGGGGATGTGTATCTACAGGATCCTATTGGTACTGATAAAGAGGGAAATGAGATATCCCTATTGAGTGTATTAAGTAGTGATGAAGATACTATCTTTGAGATAGTAGAAAATAAAATACAAATTCAAAAGCTTTATGATAAAATAAACTCTACTTTAATAGATAGAGAAAAAACAATAATTCAAATGCGCTATGGATTACTTGATGGTAATCCTAGAACGCAAAGAGAACTTGCATTATTTTTAGGAATTTCTAGATCCTATGTTTCTAGAATTGAAAAGAGAGCATTAAAGAGGCTTAATAAGGAATTAGATAGTACTAGTAAAAACATTTAGTTAGTAAATTAAAGTATATACTTTAAACATAAGGCTACATTCCTTGCAATATCAAGTGTAGCCTTATCTTGCGTTTATAAATGCAGAGTTTAGCGAAAGTTGCGAACGAATTATAGTTATAAAGACAATAAAATTAGAGGGAAGTTATGGATATTTGTAGAATTACATATGTAGTAGAAACAGATAGAATAATATTTAATTGAAGACAATATTAAAAAAAAACAAGAGGAGATATGCATTATGAAGAATATAATGCCAAATATAAGTATGAATTATAAGAACAATAATGCAGTTGAAAATGAATATTTTAACAGACATGATTTAGAAAAAAAGTTAAATGAAAGAATTCTACATCTTGAGGAGGAGCTTCAGTATACCAAGGAATGCCTCCAAACATCACATGAGGAGCATCTTGTGTATAATGAAGAACTAATAAGTACAAACGAGGAAATTAAAGCGATAAATGATGAACTTTTAAAAACGAACATCCAGTATCAATTTAAGATTCGAGAATTGGATGAGTCATATAATGATATGAAAAATTATTTAAACAGCACAGATATTGGAACAATTTTTTTAGATGAAAAGCTTTGTATCAGAAAGTTTACACCGAGCATTACTAAAGAAATAAACCTTAAGATGCAGGATATTGGTCGTCCACTTTCGCACATAGTAAGTAATATTTTGGATTATGATATTAACTTGGGTGCAAGTGAAGTATTAAGCCGATGTACGTCATCTGAGAAGGAAGTTCAAAGTAAAAATGGAAGCTGGTATTTACTTAAATGCACTCCATATTGTACAGTTGAAAATATAACTCATGGTGTCGTCTTATCACTTGTGGATATAACTAACAAGAAATTATTAGACGAAACAATTTTATTAGAAAGTTTAAAGACTGAGTTCTTCAGTAACCTTTCACATGAACTGAGAACGCCTCTAAATGTAATTTTATCTGCCTTACAACTTTTAGACACCTATGAAAATAGTAGTGATGTTATTGATAAAGAAAAAAAGATTAAAAAGTATACCAACATAATGAAACAAAATTGTTACAGACAATTAAGACTAGTTAATAATATACTTGATATTACAAAACTTGATGCAGGTTTTTTGGAGTTAACACAACAAAAATGTAATATCGTAAGTATTGTTGAGAGCGTTACCATGTCAGTAGCAGAATATATAAAATCCAAATCTATTGAACTTATTTTTGATACTGATATAGAGGACTGTATAATGTCTTGTGATCCAGAAGAAATTGAAAGAGTGATACTAAATCTACTTGCTAATTCAATAAAATTCACAAAACCAGGCGGAGATATATCAGTAAATATGTATGATAAAGGAGAAAACATTATAATATCAATAAAAGATACAGGTATAGGCATTCCAAAGGAAAAGTTAGATATTATTTTTGATCGATTTAGACAGGTAGATAGGTCGCTTACACGAAAACAGGAGGGCAGTGGTATTGGACTTTCTATTGTAAAATCACTTGTCGAGCTACATGGCGGTACAATTTCAGTTTTAAGCGAATATGGCAAAGGAACAGAGTTTATCATTGTGTTTCCAGTATCAGTACTTTCTAAGGAATCCGAAATATGTAAAAAATTAGAAGGCGGTCCTCAAGAAAGAATTGAGAGAATACATATTGAGTTTTCGGATATTTACTCCTTAAATTAGATATTAATTATTAAAGAAGGAACATCTTTCACTAAAAGAAGTGGGGATGTTCCTTCTTTAATGCCGTTAATGTAGTTTTTTTAAAAAAATTCAAGGATTTAAATACTATTATACCCCGGTTACAAATAATTTGTTATAATAAGAGTATAGAGTGATATGTTCATCAATTTGTGAATGGAGGGGTATGATGAAAGAGAATAAGATAACGGATACTGTAAAAATGGATTTTTCAATTGTCGGCATAGGGGCATCCGCAGGAGGACTCGATGCACTGTCATCTTTCCTTAATAATGTTCCTGAAAATAGTGGGTTGGCTTTTGTTATTGTTCAACACATGGAGAAAAACAGTAAGGGTATTTTGGTGAATTTACTTCAGAATGATACTAGTATGGAAGTTGTACAGGCATATGAGAACTTAGTTGTTCACCCAGACGTTGTCTATGTAATTCCGCCAGATAAAAATATGTCTATTAACAATAATGTGATACATATTTTTGATTATAATAAGACTGACAATCTTAGCATGCCCATAGATTTCTTTTTTCGATCACTTGCTAATGACAAGCAGGAGATGAGTATTGGAGTTATACTCTCAGGAATGGCTACCGACGGTACAGAGGGAGTCAGAGAAATCAAGCAAAATGGAGGAGGTATTTTTATCCAAGAACCGTCCTCTGCTAAATTTAATAGCATGCCTCGTAGCGCAATTGAAGCGGATATAGCGGATGGTGTATCCATAGCAGAGAAATTACCTTCAAAGATTATTTCCTATATTGAACATAAACCTAAAATGCTTCTTTCAGGAAATGAAAGTGTAGAGATGAATAAGAATTACTTCGACAGTATTATAGGGATGATACGAGCACATACAGGTCATGATTTTTCTTCATATAAAAAAAACACTATACAACGTAGGATTGAGAGATGCATGGGTATGCATCAAATAGACAATATAGACACATATGTTACTTATTTAAAGGATAATCCTCAAGAACTTAATTTGTTATTCAAAGAATTTTTGATTGGGGTCACCAGTTTTTTTCGCGAACCGTTGGAGTGGGAACTTCTAAGGGACAAAGTTATACCTAAACTTTTAGAAGAACGTTCCCCCACTGATACGATTCGTGTTTGGATATCTGGCTGTTCTAGTGGTGAAGAGGCTTATTCCTTAGCGATTGTCTTCAAAGACGTGATGGATAAATCAAAGACCAATAATGGGTTTTCTGTTCAGATTTTTGCTACAGATCTAGACAATGGAGCCATTGATAAGGCTCGTGAGGGTATATTTTCGAACAATATTGAAAAAGAAATGTCCACCGAGCATCTGAAAAAGTATTTCGCCAAGATGGATCGTGGATATCAGGTTGACAAGGGAATTCGTGATATGGTCATCTTTGCTCAGCAAAACATGATTAAGGATCCGCCATTTACTAAGGTGGATATAATGATTTGTCGTAATCTACTTATCTACTTGACACCAGAAATTCAGAAAAAGCTTATTCCTCTTTTTCACTATAGTCTTAATAGTAACGGATTTCTATTTTTAGGAAGTGCGGAGTCAGTAGGGAACTTTACTGAGCTTTTTAAACCACTTAATCTTAAATCGCGAATATATCAGAGGCTTAGGCCACTAATTCAGAAGGAACCTATAGAATTTCCAAACTCCTTTGCACCGTACCAGTCTGAGGTTAATGAGCCGTCGGATGATGTTCAAAATATGCAGACGCTGGCGGATAAACTGGTTTTGCAAAAGTATTCACCGGCCGCAGTGCTTGTCAATATTAAAGGGGACATTCTCTACATTACCGGAAGGACGGGCAAGTACCTGGAACCTGCTTCCGGTAAGGTTAATTGGAATATTTTTGCCATGGCCCGTGAAGGGATAAACTATAAACTGAGTGACGCCTTCTACAAGGCAGTTCGGCGAAAAGAAGCGGTTATTGCTAAGAATGCAGTTGTGTTAAACGAAGCTGGACCTCAGATGGTTGATATCACAGTCACTCATCTAAAAGAGCCAGAGGCTCTGAAAGGGATGGTAATGATTATTTTTACCGACGTAATTGTTTCAAATCCAAGCGAAATAATAAATACAACTGGAAAAATACATGATAGTAATGGACGGGAGAAAGCTCTTGAGAGAGAACTACTAGAAACTCGACAAATGTGGCAAGTTGCAGGTGCAGAAATGCAGATATCACAAGAGGAATTTAAATCAAGTAATGAGGAATTGCAGTCATGCAATGAAGAACTCCAGTCCACAAATGAGGAACTGACCACAACTAAGGAAGAAGTACAGTCCTCAAATGAAGAGCTAAAGACTATCAATTTAGAACTTCAGGTCAAGTTATATGACCTGTCACTAGTCACAAGCGATATGAAGAATCTAATGGATAGCACGAAAATTGCCACCTTATTTTTGGATAATACTTTGCTAGTTAAGCACTTCACAAGTCAAATGACAGTAGTCTCAAGGCTTATTTCCAGTGATGTGGGAAGGCCTATAACTGATATCGCTTCAGATCTTATTTATCCGGAACTGACAGAGGATGTTATGGAGGTGCAACGTACGCTGATTACTTTTGAAAAACAGGTAATGTCTCGAAATGGGGGTTGGTTTAACGCACGCATTCTGCCTTACCATACGCTAGAGGGGAAAACAGATGGGGTGGTTATAACTTTTGTGAATATAACTAAAACAAAGGAACTAGAGGCAGAGCTGTTACTGCTAAATGATAGGCTGCAAAGTAAAGGAGAAAAAGCTCATAAGGAGATCGCTGCAGCTAAAGAGAACTGACTCGGTAAGTTATAAGTATTTCATTCCTCAAGGTATATGTAAAAGTTATTCAGTACATACTAATAACAACATTTACAATTGAGGGGTGAAAATATTGGATTTAAAAGATATAGTAAAGAAAGTTCATAAAAGAGAAGAGAGCTTAGATATTCAGGAGGCATTTAATATATATAGTCTTCTAAGAGCAAGATATGTTAGTACCCAAACAGTTCAATTATTTAAGAACTTTGTTCATGATGTAGGTTGGCAAGTAATTTTAGATAAATTTCAGAAAAATTTTGAAGAACAAATAGATAATTTAGAAGAATTAGGAGAAAAATTTCGTATTATTATGCCAAACAGATCTCCGATAGATGTGAAGTTTGTAACACGTGTTAATGATATAACAGATGATTACATCTATAAAAAGATATACAATGATCTGGTAGCGCAGCTGATGTCTCTTACCCACGCAGTTCGTTCAACCAGTACGAATGATAATTTAAGACATACTATCATACAAGATTTAATAGTTCATTTTGAAGATTTTGATACTCTTTATAAGTTTGGTAAATTGAAAGGCTGGGAGGAGACTTATCCTACTTACAAGACGTCCATTTCTCAGACAAAAGAACAACTTTCCACATCTGAAGCGTTTCATATTTGGGATCATATTGTTATGAGATATGAACAAATTGAACTCATAGGTATATTCGGTAGTTTTGCTCATGATACTGAGTTTAAGGTAATACTTTAACAGGGGGCATATATTTATAACAAGCAGGTTAAAAAGCTTGAAGCGTTAGCACTAAAGCTTAATATACCCATGCCTAATAGATCGCCATTACCAGTAACATCACCCATCGATCCTGAAATAATCACGGATAGATTTATGTATAGGATTATTTTAAGTTGGGAATTAGCTTCAATAGATGCTCATGTTAGAGCAACCATTGAGACCATTAAGAATGAAGAATTGCGTAAGTTATGGACCGGGCTACTTAATGCAGAGCTTGAGTATTATGATAAATATTTGAAGTATGGAAAAATGAAAGGTTGGACAAGAGTAGCCCCAATTTATGGCGAACCAATTACATAATTAAACGAGAAAAAATCTCTATATAGAGATTTTTTCTCGTTTAATTATATAGTAGTTACTGTTTGAACTTTTAGTAGATTAGTTGTTCCAGCTGTTCCTACTGGACCGCCAGCCGTTATTATAATAGTATCGCCTTGTTTGACTAGCTTAATATCTAAGGCTTTTTTAACTCCAATATCAAACATTTCTTCGACATTTAACGCTTCTCTAACTAGTAATGGAACTACCCCCAGGAAATACATAACTGCCTTTGAACTCTTGGGTTGGATGTAGTTGCTATTATGGGACAATATGCTCTAAATCTAGAAATCATTCTAGCGGTTTGTCCAGATTGAGTTGAAGAAATAATTGCAGCAGCTTTTAACTGTCGTGCAATAGAGCAAGTTGCATAGCTTATAGCATTAGTAACATTTTCAACCAGGTTAAATTGCATTTTAACTAACTTGCTTCCATAATCAATAGATTTTTCTGCCATTTGAGCAATTCTCACCATAGTTTTTACACTTTCAATAGGATATATTCCAATAGCAGTATCACCGGAAAGCATAATTGCACTAGTTCCATCATAAACAGCATTTGCTACATCACTAGATTCGGCTCTAGTAGGTCTTGGATTTTTAATCATTGAATCTAGCATTTGAGTTGCTGTTATTACTGGTTTACCACTTTGATAGCATTTTTTAATTATCATCTTTTGAACAATAGGCACTTCCTCTGGAGGTATTTCTACCCCTAAATCTCCTCTAGCTACCATAATACCATCGGAAACCTTTAATATTTCATCGAAATTATTTACGCCTTCCCTATTTTCGATTTTAGAAATTATCATCATATTCTAACCGCCGTATTTCTTTAATATTTCTCTCACTTCAGTTACATCTGAAGCTTTCCTTACAAAAGAACAAGCAATAAAATCAAATTCATTTTCTATAGCAAACTCTATATCTTTAATATCTTGTTCCGTTATTGCAGGCAAATGGGTGTCTGTTTCAGGAATATTTACTCCTTTGTTATTACTTACGGCTCCACCATTTAATACTTTGCAGTGGATGTCCTTGTCCACTACTTTTTGTACTTCTACTGCTACAAGTCCATCATTTATTAATATTTTTGTGCCAAGTTTAACATCTTTATATAACTGCTTATGGGTAATAGTTGATCTATGTTCAGTTCCTAAAATATTTTCATTTACAAGTACAAACTCATTTTTTTCTTTTAAAATTACTTCACCTTTTTCAAATTTACCTAATCTAATTTCAGGCCCTTTAGTATCGAGTAATAATGAAATAGGGATGTTTAATTTTTCTCTAACTTTTTTACTCTATCTGCTCTTTCCTTTTGCTCAGCATGAGTACCATGAGAAAAATTTAATCTTGCTACATCCATACCTGCAAGTATTAATTGTTCTAACAAATTATCATCATCTACTGCAGGTCCTAAGGTACATACTATTTTGGTCATCCTCATCGTCGTTTATCACCTTTTATTATATTGAATATTATGACAATATAACTTTATTATACCATAATATTTTTACACTTATAGTTTATTTTGTATTAATTTTATTTAAATTCATATTAACTTTTATATTATGAATAAGGCACTGCCTTTTACAGCAATGCCTTAACCAAACATATTTATACTGGGATTATTACTAAAAAATTGCTAATTGTTCACATAAATAGTTTTAATAAGGAACTGGCCAGTATTAAAACCAGGGCTCCACCTATACGAGAGGATATTTGTGCAAAGGGCATAAGATCCATCCGCTTCGCAGCTGTTAATACAGCTACATCTCCTGTGCCACCCATATTGGCCATGCAGAGACCTGCTGTTAGTGCTGCTTCTATTGGATAGAAACCAATGAATTTTCCACCAATAAATGCGCCTATTGTAGCGCCTATTATTACTGCTAATACAAGAACTACATACTGCCAACTAAAAGCCGCTGCAACTTCTGCAAGATTAGTATATGCGACCCCTATTCCTACTAAAAGCACTCCAGTAAAATTTGTCATTACAAATTCAAACCATTGCTTTGCTGCAAGCTCCATAAACCTTGGCATAAATCCAATCATTTTTACTATAGCTACTGATATTATCATCCATGCATATGAGTGAACGCCGGGGATAGCTTTTCCTATAATTGATCCCACAACGAAGAATGTTAAAGCTAGTAATAATCCCATCCCCATAGTTTTTAAGTCTATTTTATCATTTTCAGGTTCTTCTGCTGTATTCATTTTATCATCTATCTTCATTAATTTACCATTACCCGTTAAGTAGGGTTTAGCTCTACCTAATCTATCAAGTAATCCGCCCATAACAATGGCCATAGCATTTCCAAGCGCTACTGCGGGTACCATTACTGATAACATTTTTGTTGGGTCTACTCCCATTGATTGACCAAATATTTTGGACAATGGGACAGCACCTGCACCCATTCCGCCACCCATGATAGGAATGCCTATAAAAAATATTGCGTTTTTTGCACCATAGCCTATAAGTGCTCCAACTAAAGCTACAAGGCCGAGGGAGACTGCAAGGCCGCATATGATTACTGGTAAATATCTAACGGCTGATTTTATTAATAATTTTCTACTCATACCAAGAATACTGCCCGTTATAAGTGCTGCAATATAAAAATCTAGAAATCCTCCACCTTTCATAAATGTTGTCATATTTTCAACTGCTGCGGTGGGAAGTATGTTGTACGTTACAAGTGCAGCGCTCGCAAAGATAATTACGATGGGACCACCACCTAAGAAGGTACTAATAATAGGGGTTCTATTTCCTATTTCATTAAATATTGCACCTAATATTAACATTAATGCAAACGCACCTATCATTCCTCCCGGCAATGAACCATTAAATGTTGCGAATAAAATGACTATTGAAATAATTGCAAAACCTACCACTGGAAGACCTAGAATTTTATAGCCTTGATTCTCGATTGTATTTTTCATATCTAATTATCTCCTCTATTAATAATTTTCTTATTATATGTATATTACTAGAGGGGAACGCTAGAACTCAAAAAAAATGTATTTTTAACATAATAATACTATTTTATTTTTTTATATTAAAACAGGCACTAATTACTATGAGTATTTTTTATAATAATGCACAATATAATGTCACGAATGAAAGTCATTATCAAATAAAAGGGAGGTAATTTAAATGTCAAAGAAAGTATTGGTACCACAGGCTAAGGCTGGATTAAACAAATTTAAAATGGAAGCTGCCAGTGAAGTAGGCGTAAAACTTTCAGAAGGTTACAATGGAGATTTAACTTCAAGAGAAAACGGTTCTGTAGGCGGACAAATGGTTAAAAAAATGGTTGAGGCTTACGAAAAGAATTTATAATTAAAAGGTAAGTAATAAAAAGGGTACTTATAGGCTAGACACACATTTTATTTTATATGGTGTTTTCCTATAGGTACTCTTTTGTATTATTCTAAATATAATTAATAATGTTTTTTTGACGAAATATTACATTATTTAAAGGTATATGCAAATTAATGTAGAATTATAATTTACTTAAGCTTAAATAATTAGAGGGGCTTTATAATATGTGAGTTGAAATTTTAACATATTATACTGGATGATAGGGGTGTACTTATATTGAATAAATTAAAAGCTATTTCTATAGATGATAATAATATAAATCTTTTGCTTATTGAGAAGTATGCAAGAAAGTTACCAATTGACATTGTAAACTATACGGATCCCATAAAAGCGCTTTTGGATGCTTTCGAAAATGAGCCTGATATCATCTTTATTGACTATGTGATGCCTGAAATGAATGGTATAGAATTTATAAGAGAATTTAGAAAGCAAAATACCAACACACCAATAATTATGGTTACTGCGATTTCTGATGACCAAAAAATAAAAATTGATGCATTAGAAGCAGGAGTGACTGATTTTTTAATTAAGCCAATTCATTCAACAGAATTTATTGCAAGAACAAGAAACTTATTAGAAATGAGAAAGTCTCAAATAATAATTCAAGATAAAGCTTTACTTCTACAAGAAGAAGTGAATAAAGCTACTCAAAAGATTCTTGAAAGAGAAGAAGAGACTATAATGGTTCTCGGAAAAATTTCTGAGCTCAAAGATATTGAAACAGGACATCATATACTGAGAGTAGCTCACTATTCAAAGCTTTTAGCTACAGAGATGGGTATGAGTGAGGAGGAAATACAAATTTTATTTTATGCCTCTCAGCTTCACGATATCGGTAAAGTGGGAACTCCAGAAAGAATTCTCTTAAAGCCTGGTAAATTAACTTTTGATGAGTTTGAAATAATGAAGCAACATGCTGTGAATGGATATGATATATTAAAGAATACTTCTGGTAAGTATTTAAAGGCTGGTTCTATTGTGGCATTATCACACCATGAATGGTTCAATGGCACTGGTTATCCTAAAGGCCAAAGAAATAAACAAATACCGATATATGGAAGGGTATTAGCGATAGTAGATTGTTTTGATGCTCTGCTTTCTAAAAGGCCATACAAGGAGCCTTGGTCTTTTGATGAAGCTATGAAATACATAATTCATGAAAAGGGTATACATTTTGACCCGGAACTAGTTGATATATTTATAGTGAAAAAAGAAGAGGTAAGGAAAATCGCTGAATTATTAAAGGACATTTAATTCAACTTTATTATCGCTACTAAACCTTTATTTATAATATGATTTTTACCTGTGCAAAACTTTGAATTATTTTATTTTTAGAATTAATCAATAGATTAGAAAGAGCTTCCACATGTTCATTTGAACCCAGAAAATCACCACATGTTAATAACTTTTCGAATGAATCGGCCTCTTCAAATACATCTTTAAGTAGTAGATTTGCAGATACTCCTTTTACGTTATGAACCTCGCTTCTGAGTTCAATAAAATCCTTTTTACTAAAGGTTTCCTTAATCTTATGACAATGATCGGCTATATCATCTATATAAGAAACATATAAATCAGTAATATCCTCACATTCCAGTTCTAGGTCTTTAGATAGTCCTACAATATCATAAATTTCGCTCACCATTCTTAGCATCTCCTCTGTTAGTATATTCAATCCATTTTTTAGTTTTTTCATGTATTTCACTCACTTTTACAGGTTTACTGATATAGTCATCCATTCCAGCCTCAAGGCACTTTTTTTTATCTCCTTGCATAGCATTTGCTGTCATAGCAATAATAGGGACGTGGCCACCTGTAACTTTTTCAATTTCCCTTATTATTTTAGCAGCTTCAAAGCCGTCTAAAACTGGCATTTGACAGTCCATTATAACCAAAGAAAAGTAATTGCTAGATACCGCATCCACTGCCTCTTGTCCGTTTGAGGCAAGTTTTATTATAAGCCCCAATTTCTTTAGCTGAAGTAATGCTAGTTTCTGGTTTGTTACATTATCCTCTACAAGTAAAATTGTTGTACCTTTTGTTATTTTAAAGTCAGTGTTAAAATCATTTTTCATATCAGCATTATTATCATCTTCTAATTTTAAAGTTGACTGGGCTTTTTCAAATATAGCTGTAAAGGAAAAGGTTGAACCTTCACCAATTTTACTTCTTAAAGATATCCTTCCATTAAGCATTTCTACCAGTTTCTTAGATATTGAAAGTCCAAGGCCTGTACCACCGTATTTCCTTGTAGTAGAACTGTCTGCTTGTATAAAAGGATTGAAAAGCATGTTCTGAGCTTCCTTAGATATACCAATGCCAAGGTCTGTAACCTCAATAAGTAAAGTTACGGTATTAATATTTACTTCTTTAATATTTGCGCAAACTGTAATATACCCATTGTCTGTGAATTTAATGGCATTAGAAGTTAAATTCATTAGAATTTGGCTTAGTTTATCTGCATCTCCATAGAGAAGTGGAATTTCAGGATCTACATAGATTTTTATTGGTATCATTTTTTCTTTGGATTTTACAGAAAGTATCTCAGTGATGTTTAAAATTACTTGATTTACACTAAACTCGTATGGACTTAAAATCATTTTTCCAGCTTCAATTTTAGAAAAATCTAATATATCATTTATTACACTTAATAACAAATGACCAGCATCACGTACAACTAATGCATTGCTTTTTTGTTCAATATCTAGTGGTGTATCTATGAGAAGCTCTGTCATGCCAATTATAGCATTAAGTGGAGTCCTTATTTCATGGCTCATATTGGCTAAAAAGTTACTTTTAGCGCTATTAGCAGATATAGCCTCTTCTCTGGCTTTAATCAGTTCTTCTTCTGTTTTCTTTTTATCTGCAAGACTTTCAATAAAGGTGTTAAACCACTTAACCAGTTCTCCAATTTCATCATCAGTGTCTACTTTTAAACGTAAATCAAAATCAATGGTACCGGCCTTGATATCCTTAAAAAGGTTAGTGATTTTATTTACTGGTTGCAAAACCTGCTTAGAAGTCATAAAAGCAGTTAAGGCAGCTAATACTAAACAGAGACTCAAGGTTATAAATATAATATTTCTAATTTGTAATGTTTTCATGGTAATAGTATTAATCGGAAGGAAATTAATTAAGGTCCAGTCACTTTTTTCGAATTTCTCATAGGTAACTAGCATCTTACCTTTAATCAATTCATCTACATTTAGGTTATCAGTAAAGCTGCTATTATTTTCAGATAGTTTACTTAGAAGCTTTTTGTCGTCTATAACTTTACCGATATAATTAATATTAGGGTGAGAAATTATTCTGTTTTTACTATCAATAGCCATATAAAAAGAGTTGTTTTGGTTTAGATTAAAATGAGTATAAAGTACATTTACATCATAGCTAACTAGAATTAATCCTATAGGTTTTTCTTCCATAGTTGCAGAGTCTATAGTTTTAAGTACTTTTGTTATTGTAATAACTTTTTTATAGGTAGAGGTAGTATTTACATTATCCTCTATACCGAGCCAGGTAACCGTTTTTGAAGATTCAAGAGCTTCATTATAAATCCTATCCTTTAAAGAAGTGTCAACTTGTTGGAAGTCTAGGGTATCGCCAATATGGTAATGAGCGCCTAAATCAGAAAAAATATCAATAGATATTAACCCCTTTAAATTAATATAACCGCTAAGTATATTACCTATTTGAGCCTGAGTCACTAGTTTATTATAGTTATTAGTTTCAGCAGGTTTAATAAGCATACTTTTCTTTATGTCTTCAATACCTGAAAGGTTTGCAATAAGGCTTTCAACTTCCTCCATAATTAAATCTGTATACTGTTTTTCAAGGGTTAAAGTTTGCTTTGAAGCAATCTTCGCGTTCTCTGTAATTATTGAATTAGATGTAGTATAAGATATTGACCCCAGTATTATAAGTGGTAATATACTTATAAGAAAAATATATATTAAAAATTTATACTTAATTGAAAGGTGAGAAAATATCTTGAACACAAAAACAGCCCCCATTTTATTTTATATTATTTGCATCAAGTACCTTTACATCTACGAGATTAATTAAATTTGCTGGTTTTTTTCCATTAATTAAATCTACAGCCAATTTGACTCCAGTATAACCCTGAAGGGAGGCTTGTTGAGCTATCGTATTACTCATTTTACCTTGAGCTATTGCGCTTTTTGCTTCAGAAAGAGCGTCGAAACCAGCTACTAATATATCTTTTCCCTTAGACTTGTCCAAATATTGTATAACTCCTAAAGCCATCATATCATTAGCACAAAAAACAGCTCCAATATCAGAATTAGTTTCGAATAGCTTTTTTGCTACATCATAAGCTTCAGCTATATTCCAATTTGCAGTCTCTGTCGCAACTAGGGTAATGTTTTTATTTTCAGCAAAAGCTTTAATTGCTCCTTCCTTCCTTTGATCAGCGTTATTAGCACCACGAATACCTTCAATGATGACTGCCTTTGTTGGACTAGTAATTTTATCGCTTATACATTTTGCAGAAAGGTAGCCACCATTTTTATTATCAACGCTAATGAAAGGAACATCTATTAGGCCTTTAGTTTTGGACAAAACAGGGTCTAATCTGTTATCTATATTTACTATAGGGATTTTAGCATCCTGAGCCTTTTTTAATACTGGAATTAATTCTATTGAACTGCCGGGTGCAATTACAATAGCATCTACCTTAGAAGCAATAGCATCCTCAACTATGGCGATTTGTTGCTCTATTGAGGTTTCTTTCGCACCGGTCTTTACTGTTAGCTTTATGCCAGTTTCACTTTCAGCGTGCCTAGCACCTCTCTCCATCTCAATAAAAAAAGGATTAGTGAGCGTTTTCATTATTAATAAAACATTTTTCTTTTGAGGTAGAGTAGCTTTTAAGTTAGTTGCTGTTTTACTATTAGAACCTTTGAAACACCCTACTAAGATAGTTGAAATAAACACAAAAAAAATAATCGTATATAGTAGTTTTTTATACATGATGTGGCACCTTCCTTTATTACTTAAAACAATTAGTTATTATTTCGTTTAAACATAGCATTTTTTATTCTAATTGGAGTTATTCTACAAATATGCTGTGATTCCTTCAATTTTTATTGTTTTATCACTATTTTTTACAATTAATGCACTTATGAATAAGATAAAGGAAGTTTATTACTATTTAGATGCTGTAATAATATATACAACTAAAAGAACTGGTTAGATTAAACCAGTTCTTTTAGTTGTACTATATAATTTTAATAACGATTATTTGATTAATCCTTCAGCCACATTAATTATAAAGTCTTGGATATTTGTAACTAATGTCTTAACTTCTAACGTTCCTCTATCAGATAATTTGTTAACAGAGAATTCCTGTATATCTATAGAATATATATACACTGGTCTAACAACCCCGTCCTTTACTGTGTAAGATGGAGTCATATTTCCTGCAGCTATGGTATGAAGTACTGAAGATAAGCATATAAGCATAGTTGCATTCCTAGTATGTTTTCTCATAGCATCTTGAGCGTCATACACATTATCATATGTATTTGGTAGTGCATACCTATCTCTTATACTACCTGCAAGTACTACAGGTACATCATTTTCGGCGCAAGCTTTTAATATACCATCTTTAATTTTCCCTGAATTTATGAGTTCGGCAAGGGACCCTGCACGTCGTGCCTCATTTATAGTTGAAACATAGTTATAATGGGCATTTTCACGGGACTCAAAAGTTTCCTGACCCGAAACTGTATTGAACCTAGCATTTTCTAAATCATAAGTACCAAGGGTATTTCCAGATAAAACAGCTTGAGCATACCCATTTTCGACGAGTGAGGTAAAAGCATCTCTTGATTTATCATCTAATGCAATTGCGGGTCCTAAAACCCAAACTATTTTTCCGTTATGTTCTTTTTCATATTGCATAATTTTGTATAACTCATCGTAATCTTTAGAGAAAGCTGTTTCTCTTGATCTACCACTTCTAAATGCAAAGGTATCAGCATCTCCATCATCATTAAGAAAACCAGTAGTATACATGTATATACCGTCACTTCCATCTTCAGTTCTTCCTACGACAACTTTATCTCCAACTTTTAAATTCCTGAATTCCACGACTTCTATGTGATCATCTGGAGTAACAATTGCAACGCTATCCATACGGCTTTCAGTAGCTATTACCCATTTCCCTTTAATCTTAAAATATTCAGGATATATTGATAATGCATGATACTCTTTATGAGCAACACCTTCTTTAATTACTTCTTCGAGTTTACAGTCAGGAGCATTAACAAGAACATCTTGCGAGAAATCAGGCGGCGTAAACTTTGGTAATTTAAAACTCATTTAAAATCTCCTCCTATCAACATAAGTTTTTTTTGACATTAACTACAAAATCTTGAACATTAGTAACTATTGTTTTAACACTTGCAGATCCTCTAGCAACTGATACTTGATTTACTGCATATTCTGCAATGTCTACAGAATAAAAATATACGGGTCTTACTTTTTCATCTACAACTCTGTATGATGAAGCTAAGTTTGCAGCTGCTACTGAGTGCAGAACCGTAGCAAGACAAATTATAACTGTTGCTTTATCGGTTTCTTCTTTCATAGCATCGAGTCCAGAAGATATATCATGATAAACGGGTGGGAGTGGACCATCATCCCTTATAGATCCAGCAAGAACTACAGGTATATCCATCTCTATGCAGGTTTTCATAAATCCATCTTTTATATTTCCTTCATTGATTAATGCTTCTATAGAACCTGCGCGGCGTGCCTCATTTATTAGATCTAAATGGTTATAATGTCCCATTATAACAGATTCTTGAGTATATATATTTTGTCCGAGCGATGTTCCTAGTAGCCCTCCTTCTAGATCATGGGTTGCCATGGCATTCCCAGCCAAAAGAGCATTTACATACCCATTTTCAGCAAGCGCTGATAGTGCAGCTCTAGTATCATAATCAAAAACCACAGCTGGCCCTAGAACCCAAACTATATGTCCATTGTTTTGTTTTTCATATTCTAGTAATTCATATAATTCTTTAGAATCTCCTGAAAATGAAGATTCAACAGATCTTCCTGATTCTACATTTGGTAAGTCATCAAATCCACAAGTATACTCGTATATACCTTCACTTCCATCTTTAGATCTTCCTAAAATGACTTTATCTGAAACTTTAAGGTTTCTAAATTCCACAACTTCTACAGTGTTGTTATCGCGAACGACAGCAGTACATTCTATAGATGTTTGGGTTGGAAGCACCCACTGTTGATTAATTTTAAAATACTCAGGTAATATAGATGTCATTGAGAAGCCTTTAGGAGCAATCCCGTCTTTTTCAACTTCACTGGTTCTAACATCCGGTGCGCACATAAAAAAATCTTTTGTAAAGTCTGGTGATACAAACTTTGGTAATTGAAAACTCATGTAAAATTTCCTCCTTTAGAGTAATGTATTTTTATTATTTAACCTCAAAAAACATCCTCATAATATTTGTTATGAGGATGTTTTTTGTGAGGTTATTGTAGCTATTTATAAGTTGCTGCAAAACCTTACACTAGTAAAAACATCCTTATTTATGGTAGGTTAACGCAAATTCACGATAAGTTTAATATAATTACATTATACAGGAACTTATTTATATGTCAAATTTGAAATAATTTAAGGAACAGTTATTTTAAAAAGCAAAGTTGCTAAAGAGGTTATAATAATTGAAGTTATAAGAGACTTTTACTTAGAATCATATGAAAATGAGCTTGATCCATAAAGTGATATCTTAAAAAATGAACATTTTGTAAATTATTAAAAAAAATGATGTTTTTATGTTGAATATTTATGCCCTATTTTTATTGTTATACATAACAAATGAAATGTTTGTGAATAAATATACAATTAATTAGAAAAATTTAATATACTAGCTAAGATACATATAGTATTACTTATTATAGTAGACCTTAAGAGAGTTAAAACGTTGTAAATAAGTATAAATAGTTGTAGATGCTAAATATGAATGGTTACATCTATATATGAGGTTTTAGTTCTGAAAACGTATAACCTATAATGAGGGTACAGGCAGCAAACAATATAGGGGGTAACGAAATGAAGTCATTTATAAATATAACTTCCGAAATAGGAAAATTAAATAAAGTAATGTTACATAGACCCGGTAGAGAAATAGAAAATTTATCGCCAGCACTTCTTGAAAGGTTACTTTTTGATGATATTCCATATTTAGAGGTGGCAAGAAAAGAGCATGATAGATTTGCTCAAATACTAAATGAAAATAATGTAGAGGTTCTTTACTTAGAAGATCTTGTTACTGAATCTTTACATGAGGATAAAATAAAAAGAATATTTTTAGAACAGTTCTTAAAAGAAAGTCACATTAGCAATAATGAAATATACGATTCTCTTTATGGCTATTTAATATCAAAAACTACAAGAGAAATGATTGATATACTTATGGCTGGAGTTAGGAAAAATGAAATAGAAGTTAGAGGCGTAGATGCGCTAAGAGGACTCATGAGAAACCAGTATCCTTTCTATTTAGACCCAATGCCTAATCTTTACTTTACACGCGATCCGGGTGCATCAATTGGAAATGGTATCACTATAAATACCATGCAAACAGAGGCTAGAAGACGTGAAACTATGTTTTTAAAGTTTATTCATTCGTATCATAGTTCTTTCAATGAGTATGAAGTGCCACTTTGGTATGATAGGACCCTTGCTAATAATATTGAAGGTGGGGATGAGCATGTATTATCTGCAACAACTATTGCAATAGGATGTAGCCAAAGGACTTCACCTGAGGCTATAGAGACTGTAGCAAAGAATATCTTCAAAAAACATGCATCTTTTGATAGAGTGCTGGTACTAGAAATTCCATCTAGCAGAGCATTTATGCATCTTGACACTGTATTTACTATGGTTGATTATGATAAATTTACAATACACCCAGAGATTGAAGGTCCACTTAATGTTTTTGAAATAACAAAAGGAATTAACGGAGAATTAAATATTAAACAAGAAAAAGATGTACTACAGAATATATTAAAGGCCGCCTTAAAGGTGCCTTCAGTTGAATTAATAAGATGTGGTGGCGGTGACTCTATTGTAGCTGCAAGAGAACAATGGAATGATGGGTCAAATACTCTGGCTATTTCACCAGGAAAGGTTATAACTTACGAACGTAACTATGTTACAAATGATATTTTATCAAAACGTGGAATAACAGTTATAACAATGGCGAGCGCTGAACTATCAAGAGGAAGAGGCGGGCCAAGGTGTATGAGTATGCCTTTAAATAGAGATGACTTATAAAAAAACAATTATAACCTCCCTTGAGAAAGCTAAGGAGGCAATAGCTGGAACAGCTGGAACAGTGATAGTAAATTAATACTGAGGATATAAGCAGTTATTAATATATGATTTACAAAAATTGAAAGGTGCCTTGCACCTTTCAATTTTTGTTTTCCCGAATAATATCTTTACAATTTGGCTATATTTAAGAGAGTTGTTGAAACTTTAGGATATAATATATCGGAAAGATTTATATACTAATATAGTATGGTGAATATAGGAGGGGAAAATGTTTAATATGAGTGATAAGAGTCAAAAAAAAATATTTAAAACTGTATGTGATCGTGCTGGTTTAATAGCAGTTCATTGTAAAATGATTGTGGGCACAAGAATAGGAGTAAACTATTTAATCAATATTGAAGATTATGCTGGACGAATAACAGTGCTGTTAGATAAGGATGGAAATCCTATGCTTTCACAAGTGAAATTGTAATAACTGTTAATGTTTATATTAGTTTTAATTAAGTCTTGCAATAGTAACTAAGAACATAGATGAAGTTAAATCTTTGTTTGATAATGGTGGTCTAACCGATAGATTTGGAATCAAATGGAAATTTAGCTATGATAACAGAAAAATGGAAAACTATAATCCATATTGTAGACAACATGGATTATAGTTTTCTAACTTGCATAGAGCAACGTATATATTATGTATTACTACTTCTTCCAAAAATCAGGAAGAGCTAAAAGTAATATTGGGTATATTTCAAGTCTTCCTACGAGCATACAAAAGGATAAAACCATTTTGCTTAAATTCGTGAACCCTGAAAAATTACCTGTTGGCCCAACCATGCCAAGGCCGGGTCCTATATTTCCTATAGTAGCCGCCACAGCAGTCACCGTTGTTACAAGGTCTTTTCCCTCAATAGATACTATAAGTATAGCTCCACAGAGAACCATCATATACATAAAGAAAAATCCAAGTATTTCAGACAAAACCCTTTCATTGACAGCTTTTCCACCAATTCTTACAGAATAAATTGCTTTAGGGTGTATTATCCTCATAAGATCTCTCTTAGCAGTTTTAAATAGCAGTAAAATTCTAATGTTTTTTATTGAACCACCAGTTGAACCAGCGCAACCTCCCACAAACATTAGAAAAAACAATATGACCTTACTAAACACTGGCCAAAGATTAAAATCAGCTGTAGCATATCCTGTAGTTGTTGTTATAGATACTACTTGAAAGGCTGAATATCTAATTGATTGTCCTATTCCATTATATATTGTTCCATATATATTTATACCTATGAGTACTGTTGCAGTGATAACAATAAAAGCATATAATCGAAATTCCTCGTCTTTAAAGAATGCTTTTAAATTACCCCTAAACATTTGATAATATAAAGCGAAATTTGATCCAGCTAAAAACATAAAGACAGTTATAATAATTTCAATATAAATATTATTATATGCGCCAACACTCAAATTCATATTTGAAAATCCACCAGTACCTACTGTTCCAAAGGTGTGTACAAATGCATCATACCATGGCATTCCAGCAACCTTTAATAGAATAATTTCAATTAAAGTCATTAGTAAATAAATTCCATATAGTATTTTTGCAGTTTCTTTAACCCTAGGAACTAACTTTCCCGGGCTAGGACCTGGGCTTTCCGCCTTCATTATTTTAAGTGCACCGGTGCCGGTAGAGGGGAGAATTGCCATAGTTAGTACAAGTACACCCATACCACCAACCCAATGAGTAAAGCTCCTCCAAAATAAGATGCCTTGAGGTAATCCTTGTATATGTTGTAATATACTCGCACCTGTAGTTGTAAAACCTGAACTTGCTTCAAAAAAACTATCTACAAAAGATGGAATTTCTCCACTGAAATAAAATGGAAAAGCTCCAAAAAAGGATACTGAAATCCAAGCTAATGCTACGATAGCAAATCCATCTTTTATAAATAAATTTGCGTATTTAGGCTTTATAAACGACACAGGAATACCTATCATAAATAGTAATAATATAGTGCAAAAAAATGCCCACGAACTACTTTCACCATATAAAAGTGCTACTATCAGAGATGGTAGCATAGCTATACCCTCACAAATCAGTACTATTCCTAAGTTTTTCAATACCATTTTATAATTCACGTTATAATCCTCCAGTTATTACAGTTTCCAAACCCTTTAAATCTGATATATTTTTGTGTTTGGTTATAACGATTATTCTATCGCCCCTTTTTATTACGTCATCCCCGTGAGGTACGACTACCTCATGCTTTCTTACTATGGTAGCAATTAAAGTATTGTCCACAATTCCAATATTTTTTATTGCTTTATTAATAAGGTTACTATTCTTATCAACGATAAATTCAAGTATCTCTACATTACCTCCTGCTATTTTAAGCAGTGACTCAACTGCATTTCCTCTAGCATACTTAAGAATTTGATTAGTAGTTATAAATTTAGGGGTTATAATACAATCTATACCCAAATCCCTTACAATATCTATGTAATTTGTACGACTTATTTTTGTTACAACTTTTTTTACTCCCATTTTTCTTGCTATAAGAGATGACATCAAGTTTTGTTCATCGATACCAGTAACTGCTACAAAACTGTCCATATTTTGTATGTTTTCAGAAAGTAACACCTCTTCTTCTGTTCCATCACTGTTAATTATAAGAGCATTATGTAGTGCTTCAGAAAGGTCGTAACATCTTTCTTTATTTATTTCAATAATTTTAATGTTCATGTTCATACTTGTCAAAAGTTTATAAAGATAATAGGCGATTCTTCCGCCTCCCATTATCATTACATTTTTAATCTTTTCAGGATACTTACCACACATTTTACAAAAATTATATACTTTAGATGACTTGCCTATAACATATATTAAGTCATTTTCTTTAATTATTTCATCGCCTTTAGGAACTATGACCTCATCGCCCCTCATTATTAACCCCAATATTATTGATGATGGATGTTTGTCTATATCTTTTACCTTTTTGCCGATAAACTTAACTTCAGAGGTTATTTTTAGTTCTACCATTCTTACTCTACCACTAGCAAACCTTTCTACATTAATAGCCGATGAAAACCCTAAAGTTCTTGCTATTTCTTCAGCTGCTGTGAATTCAGGATTTATTACAAAATCTACACCTAACTGATCTTTAATTAATGAGAGTTCGTCTGCATATTCAGGATCCCTTACTCTTGCAACAGCCTTACGAACTCCTAGCTTTTTAGAAGTAAGACAACATACCATATTAATCACATCACTACCTGTTACGGCAATAAGTAAATCAGTATTTTCTATACCAGCTTCAAGTAGTACGCTAGTGCTTACCCCACTACCTATAACACACATAACCTCTAGATTATCTTCTACCTTTTCAATTGCAACAATACTTTTATCTATAATTGTAACATCATTATTTTCGTCTATTAAATTTTTAGCAAGAGTATATCCAACCTTACCTGCTCCAATAATAATTATCTTCATTTTTTACTCCTACCTCCTTCTAAGCATCCACTATGGGCAGACTGTTATCCCATACTTTTTCAAATGTTTCGTTTATTGAGTTAATAGTGTTGCTGTCATCTGTCTGAACAGCACACTCAAAATTACTTTTTATGCCTAAGTCTTTTAAACACCTAGATGAAAGAGATAAGATAAATACCTGAGTTCCTATAACAATTAAGTTTTTTCGAAACATACTAGTTATACGTATCTTTCCACCTACATTGCTGATTTTATTTATACAAACTCTTGAGAGAATTCCACTGTTACCAACATATGGAATTAAAATTCTACATTTATTAATCTTATTATTGTCCACTAACATTTTTAATAGTTTCTTAAACAAATTATGATCAAATGTTCCAGAAATTAAAATTTCATAATCGTTTTGATTATTAAGTGTAGTTAATATTCTTTGTTCTAAGTCTTCCAAATCAGTGATAAATTGAACTTTACTCCCCATATAAATCCCCCTCATTTATTTACGGTTATTTTGTTATTATACAGTTATTTTATATATTATCAAGTGTTATTTTAATTATCTTTATATAATTTAAATATTAGCAGTTACAACCCTTGGTTCCATGGCCTTAAACAAATTATGTGTGGTAAAGTGAAATGTACCAATGATAGTATTTTATACTAATAAAAAAATCACAGGTTTAGATAACCTGTGATTTTTTATCAATTAGCTTCTTTTAAATATCTCTTGGAATTCTGCTGATTCAAGCTTTTCGCGTACTAAAAGTTCTTCCGCTACAGCATTAAGTTTACTCCTGTTCTCAGTTAAAAGTGTCAATGCTTTTTTATATGCATCATCTATAAGTCTTTTTATTTCTACATCTATTTTGTATGCGGTTTCTTCACTAAAACTTCTATCTTTTCCTATGTCTCTTCCAAGGAATACCTCATCAGCGCTACCCGAACCAAATGCAATTGGTCCAAGGGAATCACTCATTCCGTAGTCCATTACCATCTTTCTTGCAATTTTAGTTGCTCTTTCAATATCATTGCTTGCACCAGTACTTATATCTCCAATAACAAGCTTTTCTGCGACTCTTCCACCTAATAAGCCCACAATTTCCTCTTCAAGTCTTGACCTAGACATATATGATCTATCTTCATCTGGAAGCCTCATAGTATATCCGCCGGCCCTTCCTCTTGGTACTATGCTTATCTGGTGAACAGGATCAGACATTGGAAGTAAATTCATTACAATTGCATGGCCTGCTTCATGATACGCTGTAAGCTGTCTATCTGCTTCAACTATCACTCTGCTTTTCTTTTCAGGTCCGGCAATTATTCTTGTAACTGCTTCTTCAAGTTCAAGCATTCCTATGAGCTTTTTATCTTTTCGAACAGTTAAAAGTGCTGACTCATTCATTAAGTTTTCAATGTCTGCACCTGTAAAGCCCGGTGTCCTTTTGGCAAGTACACTAAGTTTAACTTCTGGATCAAGATGTTTATTTTTTGAATGTACCGCTAAGATTTCTTCTCTACCCTTAACATCAGGAAGACCTACAAGTATTTGTCTATCAAATCTACCTGGTCTTAGTAGTGCGGGGTCAAGTACATCGGATCTATTGGTAGCTGCAATCATTATTATTCCTTCATTTTCTCCAAATCCATCCATCTCAACTAGCAGTTGGTTTAATGTCTGTTCTCGTTCATCATTCCCGCCACCAACGCCGGCACCTCTTTGTCTTCCAACAGCGTCAATTTCGTCTATGAAAATTATACAAGGAGCATTCTTTTTTGCCTGATCAAATAAATCTCTTACTCTAGAAGCTCCAACGCCCACAAACATTTCTACAAAATCTGAACCTGATATGCTGAAAAATGGGACTCCAGCCTCTCCTGAAATGGCTCTTGCAAGAAGTGTCTTACCAGTTCCTGGAGGGCCTATTAGTAAAACACCCTTTGGTATACGAGCACCCATATCCACATATCTTTTAGGGCCCTTTAGGAAATCGACTATCTCTGCAAGCTCAGCTTTTTCTTCATCTGCTCCTGCAACATCATTAAAACTAACTTTTATAGCATTGGGATCAACTAGTTTTGCTTTGCTTTTACCAAACTTCATTACACCACCGCTCCCACCGGCACCTTTTGACTTCTTTAGGAACATAAAACCAAATACTACAAGCATTGATATGAATAATACATTAGGTAAAACCTGTAACCACATATCAAAATTAGATGGTTTTAGGTATGTTTCCTGAACCTCTGAACCTTTTGGATTAGCTTTAAGGAACTGATTTAACCTAGCGGGTGGAACAACTGTATTATATGTAGTTCCATTTTTTAAAGTTCCCGAAATTGATCTCTGATCATCTTCCACGACAAAGCTTTTTATATTATTATTTGTCCAATTGGTTTGAAATTCATTAAAATCAATAATTGTTGACGTTTGATCTGGTTTAGAAAATATAGATACTGCGACAATAACAAGGATTATAGCCAAAATAGCAATATTTGATTTCTTTTTCATCATAGAACACCTCTCTTCTCTTACTCAATAGGTACTTAACCTTTTAAAGGAACCACTTTACCGAAATAACAACTTAGAGCTATTGTTTCGTATCTAATATCATAACATAAATTGGGAGGATATCTATTAGTTTTTGCGATTAAAATGAAAAGAACTATTATTAATATTATAACATAATAAAATGGCTAATTATATTTAATATTTTAAAAAAAACCGCCTTAAATGTTATAATGTATTATAATATTAAAAAGGAGACTGGTAAAGATGAAGATAATACGGTGGGGAATCATTGGATGTGGAAATGTTACCGAAGTTAAGAGTGGACCTGGGTTTCAAGAGGCAAATCATTCGCAATTAGTAGCTGTAATGCGCCGTAATGGTGAGCTTGCTAAGGATTATGCGGTACGCCACAATGTGTCGAAGTGGTATGATAATGCTGATAGCTTAATTAATGACACTGATGTTGAC